>JAJQAN010000019.1:28811-39433 GCA_021203765.1 Coriobacteriaceae bacterium
GCCTGAGCGCGGCGGCGTATTCCTGCTTGAGCGTGCCGTAGCCGTCCGATAGCTGGGTGCCGATCGCATCGAGTGCGTCGCGGCGGGTCGACGAGGAGGATTTGATCATCTGTAGGTCGTTTGGGATGAAGAGCACCGACGGTATGGTCCCGCGGATGTCGGCGGCGGGTCGGCGCTTGCCGTTGATCTCGTAGTGGCGGCCGCCCGGTTGTATGGACAGCACATGCTCGCAGGTCCGTTTATCGTCGACGAAGGTGGACGAGATGCGCGCCTGGTCGGCGCCCCATCTGATGAGCTCCTTGTTGGTAGGGTTGCGGAAGGAGTCGGCGGCGGTCAGAAGCTGGATGCTTTCGATGAGGTTGGTCTTGCCGGTGGCGTTTTTGCCGGCAAAGACTACCAAATCGCCGAAGTCGGCGAGCTCGGTGTCCCCATACCCTCTGAAGTTCAGCAGCTGTAGGCGTTGTATCGAATAGGACATGGACCCTTACGAAAGCCGTACCGGCATGGCAAGGTAGATGAACGAGCCGTCTTCTGCCGAACGCAGGATGCCCGGCTTGAGTGAGGACTGCAGGTCGATGCAGACCTGCCCGTCGATCGAGGCGAGACCGTCCAAGAAGAACTGATGGTTGAAAGCGATCTCGATGTCTTCGCCTTCTATCTCCGCGTCGACGGACTCCTCGGCGTTGCCGACATCCTGTGCCTGGGTCGATACCGTGATCTTCTGCTGCTCCTGGGAGAATTTGAAACGCACCGGGTTGTGCGCCTGCACCAGCAAGGACACGCGTTTGACCGTGGTGGCCAGCGCGGCGCTGTCGATGATAGTGGAGGAAGTCTTCTCCTTCGGAATGAGCTGTTCGTAGTTGGGATAGGTCCCCTCGATCTTACGGCTAACGAAGACCGTCCCGCCGAACTGGAAGACGATCTGGTTTTCGGTGAAGCTGATGGAAAGTTCCTTTTCGTCTGCCGCACAGAGCCTGGCGACGTCTTCGAATATCTTGCCGGGGATGATCGCCTGGAAGCCGTCCTGGATGGAAAGCTCCGCCTGCATGTCGAAGATGGCGAGGCGGTAGGAGTCCGTCGCGACGAGCCGGACGTTGTTCTTGTCAGCGACGAAGAGGATGCCGGTGAGTATCGCGCGGGACTCGTCGCGCGATACTGCCCGTACCACCTTCTTGACTCCTTCGTTTACTTCCTCGGCGGGCAAGACGATGGTCGTCGAGGTATCGACTTCGGGGAAGTACGGGAAATCGGAGGGGTTAAGCGCGGAGAGGTTGTAGTTCGACTCCATGCAGGCGATGGTCACCTGTTCGTTGTCACCTGCAATCTCCACTGCCGCATCCGGAAGCTGTTTAACGATGTCTGAGACCAACTTTCCGGGAATGACGACTTTTCCTTCCTCGACGACCTCGACCGGAACGGTATGCTTGATCGATATCTCGAGATCGGTCGTCTGGAAAACCGCCTCCCCTTCCTCGGCGTTAATCAGGATGCCGGAAAGTATCGGCAGAGTCGCCCGAGACGACATGCCTTTCGAGACGACGTTGAGCACGTCGAGAAGGGATTCCTTTGAGATGTTGATTTTCATCGGCCGTGTCCTCCTTTTTCTTTAATAATAAAAGGAAATAGATATATTTAGTAGTAATAATAAGACAGGTGGATTTGTCTAAAACCACCTTTTTCGCTGCACAGGACGGGCGTAGCCATTATCCGTGTTGTGGAAAAGTCCATATGTTATTCACCCCGCCAAAATATCAGCCGTCATCCGTTCTTCCTTTTGCACTGATGACACCCCGAGATTCCACCGGCTTTTCAACCGTATTCATCTTCCATGGCACATGACGCTGCTCATCCCTTCTCCCGGATGGCCACCATTAATTGCTCGAGCTGTTCGTAAAGCATCCGGTTATTCTTCTGTTCCTGCTCGATTTTGTTGACCGAATACATGACCGTCGTGTGATCGCGTCCACCGAACTTTTTGCCGATCGTTTCAAGGGATTCCTCGGTGAGGTAGCGCGAAAGGTAGATGGCGATGTGACGTGGGGTCGTGATGCCTTTGGAACGCTTCGAGCTGATGATGTCTTCGTGGCTGACCCCGAAGAACTGCTCGACCTCGTGCTGTATCGTCTCGATGCTGATGGGTTTGTTGGTCGTGTCCGGGAAGAAGTCCTGGAGGATCTCCTTGGCCTCGTCGAGGGTGAGGCTCGTGCGTTTGCCGAGGGTGATGTTGCTCACCAGACGCGTGATGGCGCCTTCCATCTCACGGATGTTGGAGGTCGAGGTCTCAGCGACGAACTGTAGAACTTCTTCGGGGATGGTTCCGAGGAAGACCGAGGATTCCTCGATGCGTTGCAGGTAGTTTTTGAGGATGGCCAGGCGCGTTTCGTAGTCCGGTGCGGAGATATCTGCGATGAGACCCTGTAGGAAGCGGCTCCGCATACGCTCGTCCATGTTGATGTCCTTGGGCGAGCGATCGGCGGAGAGCACGATTTGTTTGTTCGAGCTCGTCATCTCGTTGAAGATGTTGAAGAACTGGTTGATCGTCTCGTCCTTGCCCTCGAGATATTGGACGTCGTCGATGAGTAAGATCTCGGCGCGATGGTATTTGTCGTTGAAGGAATCCCAGTTGCGCGTCTGCGTCGCCTGGACGAAGTCGTTTAAGAAATCGTTGGCGGAGATGTAGGTCGTGCGCTTGAGCGGGTAGTTCTGCTGGACGTAGTTCGCAATCGAGATCAACAGGTGCGTCTTGCCCAACCCGGAATCCCCGTAGATGAACAGCGGGTTGTAGATCGTGCCCGGCGCCTCGGCGACGGCGACGGCCGCGGACCGCGCGAACTCGTTTGACTTACCGACGACGAACGTGTCGAAGGTGCAGCGGCTGAAGAGCGGCGAGTCCTCTCCCTGCGCTGGCATCGGCGCGGTCGTCGACGGCGAGGTGGAAGCTCCTTGCTCGACGCCTGTCGGCTGTTCCTCGGTGGTAGCCGGCCGCGGCGTCTGGGGATTGAGGTAGCTGTCCATCCAGCTCGGCTGCTCGGAGCTCGCCGCCGTATCGACCGGCGGCGGAGGGGCCGAAGCGGGAGTAAAGTCCTGTTCGGCGGCCGGAGCGGCCGGGGCAGCCGGCGTGGATGGTGTGGCTGCGGCCTGGGGTTGTGGCACATCCGCGGACTTCAGGTTGATGGGGGTCTCCGTCTCCTCGTCTTCGTCCTCGGTCGTCGTGATGGAGACGGTGTAGTGCTCGTCGGCATGCTCGTCCACGGCCTTCTGCAACTCCTCAAGGTAGTTCTTCTGCACGAGCGCGGCGACCCGCGCATCGTGGGCGATCAGTATGAACTGATCCCCGAAGATCCCCAGAGGCGAGAGCAGGTTGACGAACGCCATCTTTGCCTCGTCCGTCTCCTCGTCCTGCGACAGGGTGGCAAGGACGTTGTCCCACAGTTCGTTTTTGTTCATCGCTTCAAGCCCCCCTATCCCTGCAGCGTCTGTAATCCGAGGTCGGTCAGGACGCGTTTGCGCGAGCCGGTCATCTCAAGGAGTCCGGCGGATTCGAGTTTTTCCAGGACGCGGTAGGCGGTCGTCGTGCTGAGTCCGAGGGCGTGCGCCACGTCGGTCGGCCCGACCGAGGCCATCGTGTTGGCCAGGCGCAAGACATCGTAGTCGCGCTCCTGTAGATCCACGGGAACCGTTACCGGACGCTGCTGTGTCGTGCCGCCGAGCTGGACCCCTGCTGCTGCCGTCTCATCTGTCTGGGTGATATAGGCCTGCACACGCGGGCTGGCCTGCGTCGGCTCCTCGATGGTGACGGTGATGACCGTGCCGCTTTTGATGTTGTTTTCGATGACGAGGCGTCCGTTGGAAAAGCGCAGGTACTCCTTGACGATGGGCAGCCCCGAGCCGACGCCGCGTATGTATTTCTTCATGTTCGAGGTGGCCGAGGTGAATCCGGGCTGCTGTGCGAGGTCCTTGTGCTCGATCCCCGGGCCCTGGTCGGCGAAGCGTAGGGTGTTGCCCTTGTCCAGTATCGAGATGCACGGCTCGGCGAAGTCGGCATGGATGAAGTTTTCGACGACCTCGCGGATGACGGTGTAGGGGATGACGCCGCCCTGCGCCTGCGAGAGCTCGTAGGTTTTCGTCGCGACCTCCTCTATATAGGAGGAGATCTCCATCGGTTCGATATCGACGACGCGCGGTGCGGAAAGCAGATCGTCGTATACGGCGATCCGAGCCGTCTGCCTTGCCTCGAGAGCCATGTCCTGTTCGTCGCCCATACCCGCACCTTTTCAGATTTGTGAAAACAGCGGAAGATTTTAACAATTTATTCCACAAGGACTTTGAGAAATCAGGTCCGTGTCTCCTGCGCTTTTCATGCCAAAGGCAGGAGGTGTGAAACTTTTCACACTAATCTTCCAGCGCTTTTCATAGTTTTCCACGAAACTTTCCCCATGTGTTGAAAACTCAGGAAAATTCTGAAATCTACTGGGGAGAACCGTCGAAAACCAAACCGCTAACCCAAAAAAGAAGCAAAATCAAGACCCGAATTACAACTTTTTTGGACTTTCGCAGTATAAGTCTTTTTTGCCCTGTGGAAAACCGCAAAACTTTATCTAATGTTTCAACAATTCGCGTCTGCTTTTTTCGCTTCTTTTTTCAAAGAACGGAAAAAGAGGGCTTTTCCACGGAATTACGTGCGGATATGCCTGGTTTTCCACGTTTTCCACCGAAATGTTTGTGGATAAACGGTCTTGGGGTTTGGGGAAAACTGAGCTTTCGGGCCTTCGGATCCGACCTGCCCGTTCCTTGACTTCCCTAGTGGCGACCTATACAATCTTCAGGCTTATCTCTTGGTTTTAACAGGGTTTATTCCCTAGGAGGAATATACGATGAAGCGTACGTATCAGCCAAACAAGCGTAAGCGGGCAAAAACACACGGGTTCCGCGCTCGTATGGCGACCAAAGGCGGCCGGAGGGTCCTGGCGTCGCGTCGGGCAAAAGGCCGTAAACGCCTCTGTGTGTAGTTACCGCCCTGGGCGAGGTTCGTCCCTTGCGTGGCACCATCAAGTCAAAACAGGAGGTAGAGCGCCTTTTTAGCCAAGGCAAGCGCGTGAGCTCTTCTGTAGCGACCATCTTGTATCTGCCCGCAGAAAACACCGACGAACCGGGAAGATGTGCTTTCATCGCCGGCAAGAAGCTCGGCGATGCTCCGTTGAGGAGCCGCTGCAAACGGGTCATGCGTGAGACTGCCCGCGAACTCGGCGCCCCTTGGATCGGCTACGACATCGTCTTCGTGGCCCGCAAGGCCGTGGCGTCTGCGCCACACGAAACATGCCTGCGGGAGCTGAGGCGATCTTTGAACGAGGCGGGAGTCTTGTAGATGTGCTGCCAATGTTGCGATAGCCAGGTGGACGAGGCCGACGAAATCGCCTGCTCAGGCACGGAGAGCGATGGGAAAAAGCGAACAAATGTTCCCTGTCGCATCCTCCAGGGAGCCATCCGGTTCTACCAGCGCAGCATCTCTCCCCTCTTCCCGCCGACTTGCCGCTACTATCCGACTTGTTCGGAATATGCGGTCATCGCTTTGCAGAAATACGGTGTTATCAAAGGTGGATGGCTGGCGACCAAACGAATCTGCCGCTGTCACCCGTTTCATCCCGGGGGCTACGACCCGGTTCCCTAGCTGAAGCCTTTGAGCCCTACCTGGCGAGAGGAAACTTATGTGGAACGCACTTCTTGACGTTTGCGCTGAGGGGCTACGTCAACTCGCGCTCCTGGTTGGCGACTGGGGGCTCGCGATCATCATCGTGACGATCGTCATCCGCATGGCGCTGTTCCCGTTGCAGCGTAGACAATATCATTCGAACTTCAAGATGCGGCAGCTGCAGCCGAAGATGAAGCAGATCCAGGAGCAGTACGCCGGCGATCAGCAGAAGATCAGCGAAGAGACCATGAAGCTCTATCAGGAGGGCGGCTCCAACCCGCTCACCGGCTGTCTGCCCATGCTGATCCAACTGCCGATCTTCATCATCTTGTTCCAGGTGCTCAGGAACAGGATTCTGACGGGCGAAAGCGGAGCTGTCAGTTTCTATCAGATTCTTCCGGATCTCACGATCTCCGCCCCCGATTCCTGGGAGTACGGGTTTCTTTACTTCTTGCCCTACTTCATATTCGCCGTCCTGTTCGTCGTCGTCTCCGTCATACCCATGTTCCTGCAGATGCGGCAGAACCCACAGCAGGCAGGGCAGACGACGGTCATGCTTGTCGTCATGGCGGCGATGTTCATCTGGATGGCCTATATCTCGCCTGCCGGCGTCGTCTTGTATTGGACCTTCTCCTCCGGCATCGCCGCCGGGCAGCAGTTCTTTACGAACCGCAGCCTCGAGCGCAAATATAAGGAAGAGGAAGAGGAGATTACTATAAAACCGGTCGAAGTCAACGTCGAGCGCCGCGAAAAGAAGAAGCGCCCGACCAAGAAGCACTAGCGAGGAGAAATCATGGCTGAAGAACACGATGACATAGAGCCGGAAGAAACTCCTAATACGGACGATTCGGAGGTCGAAGAACCTGAACAGGACACGGAAGCCGATTCGCCCGAGGCTGAAGACGCCGAAGCAGATGACGATGCCGACGTTGAAGATGAGGAGGATGCCGAGGAGGACGCGGAGGACGAAGACGACGCGGATTCCGATGAAGACGCCGACGACGAGGCGGACGACGAAGAGGACGAGTATGCCGCGCTGAGCGAGGAGGAGGTCGATGAAATCGCCGATACTGCGATCGACATCCTTTGCAAGATACTCAAGTACTTCGATGTCGAAGATGCCGAAATCAACGAATACGAAGGCGAGGACGGCCAGCTCATACTCGACGTGGTCGGCGGAGACCTCGCGGTGCTGATCGGCCGCCACGGCCGCAACCTTGCCGCCCTGCAGACGGTGATGAGCTCTATCCTGTACCGCAAGTTGAAGTTCCACTACCCGGTGACCATCGACGTCGAAAGCTACAAGTACCGCCAGAACCAGAAAATTACGAAGATGGCCCACTCGGCTGCGAACAAGGCGTATAAGACCGACCGTGAGGTACGCATGCGCATCATGAATCCGTATGAGCGGCGCATCGTACACATGGCGTTGCGTGACGATTCCCGCGTCGAGACGCGCTCGGAGGGTGAAGATCCTGAGCGTTTCGTCATCGTCCGTCCTATCTAAACTCAGCTATGGAACATAGCAACAGAGAACGGGCCGCCCTTGATGCGGCCCTTTTTCGTTTGCACCTCGATGTAGAGAGGTCCCGCAAGGATCAGCTCCTCGACTATCTTTCCCTCCTGCTGGAAAAGAACAAGAGGCTTAACCTGACGAGCGTGACCGACTTCGACGATGCAGTCGTTCTGCACTTGGAGGACTCACTTTCCAGTTACGAGGACTTTTGTCAGGAAACGGGGGAATTCCTCGATCTGGGTACGGGTGGCGGCTTGCCAGGCATCCCGCTCGCTATCGTCTCCGGGAGGTCTGGCGCCCTGCTCGACTCGGTGAAGAAGAAGGCCCGTGCGGTGGGTAGTTTCATCTATGAGTTGGGACTTGAGGATTCCCTGGAAGCCGTTGGCATGCGCAGCGAGGACTATGCGACCGATCACCGAAACTCCTTCCAGACGATTGTCTCCCGCGCCGTCGCTCCTCTGGGAGTTCTCGAGGAGCTGGCCTCCCCCCTGCTCGCTCCTGGAGGAACACTGATCGCCTTTAAGGGCCCTGCTTCCAAAGAAGGTGAGGCATCAGGCGTGCAAGATCCGTTTCTGCTCGGCTTTGAGCTCGAGTCAAGCCGTAACGTTGTGCTTGGCGATGGACTCTACTCCCGCGTTCTCTATCGTTTCAAGAAGGTCTCTGAAGCGAAGATCGACCTTCCCCGCAGAGCAGGTATGGCCCAGAAGCATCCCCTTCTCTAAACGTTTCACGTGAAACATCCGGGGCTACCGACGAGTTGTGTTTCACGTGAAACAATGAAGCATCTGTGGTCTTTGGTGCCCCTCATCTAAAAATATATGATTGTTTGCATTCCGGTGCCTCCGTTTGTTTATAATCGGTTCGAAACGGAAGGGAGTGCCGTGGACTACAAGAAGGTTAAGCGCAAGCGCCCAAAAAGCCCTCCGCTCGTCCTCAGCGCCATCAATCAGAAAGGTGGCGTCGGTAAGTCCACCACTTCTGTGAACCTTGGCGCCGCTCTTGGCGAGAAGGGTTTCAAAGTTCTTCTCATCGATCTCGATCCACAAGGTAACTGTTCCAGCGGCGTCGGCTTCGACAAGCGCAGCTGCGAGTACTGCAGCTACGACTGTCTCCTCAACGACGACGTCAGTACCGAAGAGACGATCGTCTCGGTCGAATGGAAGGACCTCTGGCTCATTCCTGCGACCATCAACCTGGCGGGGGCGGAGGCGGAACTCGTCCAGATCATGGCGCGTGAGACCCGCCTGAAGGAAGCCTTGGAAGACGTCAGGGACGAATTCGACTTCATCATCATCGATTGCCCGCCTTCGCTCGGACTTTTGACCATCAACGCCCTGGCGGCCTCCGATCAGATTCTCATCCCTATACAGTGTGAGTTCTACGCCCTCGAAGGGCTGTCAAAACTTCTCGATACGCAAAAGATGGTCAAAAAGCGCATAAATCCGGACCTGGAGATATTCGGTGCCCTTCTTACCATGTATGATCGGCGCACCTCTCTTGCCAAGCAGGTCGCCGAAGAGGTCGAAGGGTTTTTCGGGGATAAGGTCTTCAAGACCGTCATCCCCCGTAGCGTCAAGATTTCCGAGGCCCCTGGCTTCGGTATGCCGATCACTCAATACGACCCCAGCGGAAAAGGGGCCAAGGCATACAAGGAATTCGCCGACGAGGTCATCAAACGCTCGAAGAGCAGTTAGGAGCAGGACATGGCGACCACAAAATCAAAAGGCGGCTTAGGAAAGGGCCTCAACGCCCTTATCGAAGAAGCGACCGTCGAATCGGGCACGATGACGGTGCAGGAAGAGTTGCCCCTGAAGGACATCCAGCCGAACCCCGATCAACCTCGTGAGAATTTCGACGAAGCCGAACTCGCCGACCTCGCCGATTCTATTAAGCAGGAGGGGCTGCTTCAGCCGATCATCGTCCGCAAGAAAGGCCAGAAGTATCAGATCGTGGCCGGCGAGCGCCGTTGGAACGCCTGCAAACTCGCCAAGCTGGACACGGTCCCCGTTCGCATCCTCGACATGGACGACGAACAGACTCTGCGCGTCGCGCTCATCGAGAACCTGCAGCGCAGCGACCTGAACGCCATCGAAGAAGCGCGCGGCCTGCAGGATCTGATGAAGTCCGGCGGCCTGACCCAGAGCGAGCTTGCAACCGCGGTGTCCAAGTCGCGTTCCGCCATCGCCAACTCCCTGCGCCTGCTCGATTTGCCCGAAGAGGTGCAGAAGCTGATCTATGACGGCGAGCTCACCGCCGGCCATGCTCGCGCGGTCCTTTCCGTGCCCGATGAAGAGAAGCGCATCCAGCTCGCCCAGAAGATTGCCAAGGATTCGCTTTCAGTGCGCGAAGCGGAATCGCTCGCCCGTCTGTATGCGGCCGGGGACATGGAGCCGCCGAAGAAGGTGCCGACGCCACGCTCTTTCAAGGTCGTCGCCAAGGAACTCCGCGGTCAGCTCAATGCACCGGTGCATGTCAAAAACTCACGCGGCAAAAACCGCATCGAAATCGAATTCCAAGACGAGGAAGACCTGCAGCGCATCTACCGGCTTATCGCCGGGGTTCCGAGTTCCTCCGACGCTGCGTAAGCTGTCCGCACGCTCCATCGATATCAGCTCCGCGCGATCTGCGCACCGATACCTCTATGCCGTTTGATTCCAAGGCCTGTCGCATGTCCTCCAGGCGAGGAGAGGGTTCCAGCCTCAGGTCCGTATCCGAGGTCTCAGGCAGCCCGCCGGCAGGGTTCAGGGGAATCAGGTTGACGTGACAGAGGAGGCCCTGGCAGAAGTCGATTAGGGCGTCTCTATGCTTCTCGTCATCGTTCAGTCCGGCGATGGGGGCATATTCCAGACTCAGCCTCCGACCGCCCCGCTCCCGATAATCTTTTAAGGTTGCTTTCAGATTGTTTAAGGTTTCATGTTTGAGGCCCGGCATGAGGAGGTCGCGCGTCTCCTGGACGGCCGCATGCAGCGACACGGCCAGGGTGTACTGCTTGTCCAGATCCCCAAAGCGTTCGATCCGTTCGGTCAAACCGCTGGTCGAGACGGTGATGTGGCGCGCTCCGATCTCCAGTCCGTGGGGGCTGTTCATATGCTCGAGCGCCTCGACGAGCGCGTCGTAGTTGGCGAACGGCTCCCCCTGGCCCATGGCGACCGCGCCGCTCACGCGCCTGCCGAAGTTCTCGCCGATGAGCGCGACCTGGTCGAAGATCTCGCCGGGATGCAGGTTGCGGACGAAGCCGCCGCGCCCGGTGGCGCAGAAGAGGCAGCCGATGGCGCAGCCGGCCTGCGTCGAAAAGCAGACGGTCAGCTGCTCTGTGTGGGTGTCCGGGATGCCAACGCCTTCCACGCAGACCCCATCTGCGAGTTCGAAGAGGTATTTGCGCGTGCCGTCCGCGGAGATCTGCTCCTCCACGATCCG
>JAJQAN010000019.1:39533-110959 GCA_021203765.1 Coriobacteriaceae bacterium
TCTGCTGCTAAGATAGGACGAGCGCGCCCGTATGTGGCGCCCCATCAGGTTTGGACACAGCTCATACAAGCTAAGGAGCTCCGATGATCTCCACGACACCGTGCAATCCGCAAGATCTGACCGTCGCCGTCCTGCTGGGCGGCACGAGCACCGAGCGCGAGGTCTCCTTGGACTCGGGCGCAGCAGCGGCAAAAGCCCTGCGTGGGGAGGGTTTTAAGGTCATCGAGATCGACCCGGCGACCTCCCCGGTGGTCGAGCAGCTTCTCTACGCCGGCCCCGACGTCGTCTTCTTCGCCCTGCACGGTAAGGACGGCGAGGACGGCAGCATGCAGGGTGTCTGCGAGATGATGGGGATCCCCTACACCGGCTCCGGGGTGCTCGGCTCGGCCTTGGCCATGGACAAGGTGCGGGCCAAGCGCGTCTACGAGGCGGAGGGCCTGCGGACCCCGGACATGGTGGTCCTGCATGCGCACGATGCCTACGACATCGCGGACCTGCAGGCGAGCATCGGCACGAAATGCGCCGTCAAGCCGGCGCAGGCGGGATCGGCCTTCGGCATCTCCATCACCGAGACCCCCGATGAGTTGCAGCACGCCATCGAAACCGCCTTCGAACACGACAGCAGCGTGCTCGTCGAGCGCTGCGTGGAGGGCACCGAGGTGACCATCGCGGTTTTGGGCAACGACGAGATCGAGGCCCTGCCCGTCATCGAGATTGTGCCGCAGGGGGAGAGCACCTTCTACGACTACGATGCGAAGTACCAGGTCGGCGGCGCACAGCACATCATCCCCGCGCGGATCGACGACGGGCTTACCACCGAATGCCAAAGCATCGCGCTTGCGGCACATCGGGTGCTGGGCTGCCGGGGCGTCTCCCGCAGCGACCTGATCATCGATAACGACGACACCTGCTGGCTCCTCGAGACGAACACGATCCCCGGGCTGACCGAGACCTCGCTTCTGCCCGACGCGGCCTCCAAGGCCGGCATCCCGTTTCCCACCCTTTGCCGAATGCTGGTGGAACTGGCGCTCGAGCCGAAGGCCTGATACGACCGAACAGGCCCTGAACGGTTCCTCTTGCGGGTTCGTGGACCGCAAGGTGCTCCGCTCTTGGTACACTGGGAAAACTATCCTTGCAAGGAAAGGAGGGACTACATGTCCGAATTGACCGAAATTCGCTGGCATGCACGCGCCGGGCAGGGGGCTGTCACCGCAGCCAAGCTCGTCGCGGAGACGGCCTTGTCGCAGGGCCGCTACATGCAAGCCATGCCGGAGTACGGTCCCGAACGCACCGGCGCGCCGCTCAAGGCGTTCACGCGCGTGTGCGACACCCCCATCGAGGTGCACAACAACATCGTCAATCCCAAGATCGTCGTCGTCCTCGACGAGACGCTCCTGCCGATCGTCGACGTGACCGAAGGCATTCTCGAAGGCGGAACCGTCATCCTGAACTCACGCATGGATCCGGCCACGGCCCGTGACCAGCTCAACGTTTCCAGCGACATCACCGTCGCCACCGTCGATGCCTCAGGCATCGCTATGGACACCATCAAGCGCGACATCCCCAACACGCCGATCGTCGCCGCCCTGTCGAAGGTCACCGGAGTCATCCCCGTCGACGACTTGAAGGAGCACGTCAGGGAGTCCTTCGGCTCGAAGTTCTCCCAAGACGTCATCGACGCGAACCTCGAGTCGGTCGATCGGGCCTACGAGGAGGTGCAGAGCGCATGAGCGACAAATGGAACGTGGACGACTTCACATCCTGGAAGTCCGAGGATTTCCCCATCGGAGCCGTCTGCCTGGATGCAGGCAACTCGGTCGAATACATCACCGGCGGCTGGCGCAACCAGCGTCCGATATGGCATGCCGACGACTGCAAGCACTGCCTGCTCTGCTGGATGCACTGCCCCGATTCGGCCATCCAGGCCAAGGACGGCCAGATGGCGGGCATCGACTACGACCACTGCAAGGGCTGCGGTGTGTGCGTCCATGAATGCAAGTTCGGCTGCCTCGAGATGGTGCTCGAGGCCGACGTGGAAGGAGAGTAGCCATGGCAGACGTTACCGTTCTCTCCGCCACGGGCAACACGATGGTCGCGGAGGCCTATCGCCAGGCCGATCCCGACGTCTGTGTCGCCTATCCCATCACCCCGCAGACGACGATCGTCGAGGGATTCGCCAAGTACGTCGCAAACGGGCAGGTACACACCCGTTTCGTCACGGTCGAGTCCGAGCACTCCTCGATGTCGGCCTGCGTCGGCGCCGCACAGGCGGGCGCGCGTACCTTCACCGCCACCTCTTCGCAGGGCCTGTGCTATATGTGGGAGGTCTTACACATCGCCTCCGGCATGCGCCTTCCCATCGTTATGGCAAACGCCAACCGCGCGATCTCCGCACCCATCAACATCCACTGCGATCACTCCGACATCATGGGTGCGCGCGACTCCGGCTGGATCATCTTCTTTGCCGAGACGGCCCAGGAGGCCTACGACAACACCCTCATTGCGGTTCGTGTCGCCGAGGACAAGCGCGTCCTGCTGCCGGTCATGCCGACGCTCGACGGCTTCATCACCACGCATGCGATGGAGCGCTGCGAGCTCCTCGACGACGAGACCGTCAAGAACTTCGTCGGCGAGCGCGACGCGGTCAACTCGCTGCTCGACTTCGACAACCCGATCGGTGCCGGCATGTTCGCCGCCCAGCAACCCTACTTCGAGATCAAGAAGGCCGAACGCGACGCCATCGACGCCTCCGCTCCGGTCATCAAGGAGATCGGCGACGAATGGGCTTCCATCTGCGGCCGCCCCTTCGATTTCGTCGACACCTTCGAATGCGACGACGCCGACTACATCATCGTCGTACTCGGGTCCTGCGCCGGCAACGCCCGCCACGTCGCACGCGAGCTGCGCGACCAGGGCATCAAGGTAGGCGTCGCCCGCATCCGCGTCTTCCGCCCGTTCCCGCAGCAGGAGCTGGTCGACGCGCTCAAAGGCGCCAAGGCCATCGGCGTGCTCGACCGCTCCGACAGCTTCGGCGGCGAATATGCGCCGGTCGCCGCGGAGATCTGCACGTGCCTGTATCGTGCGGGCGTCAACATCCCGATCAAGGATTACATCTATGGTCTGGGCGGAGCGGATGTCACGCTCGACCAGATGAGGCAGGTCTACACGGATCTGCAGGCATTGGCCGACGGCAAGATCGACGGTGATCTTACCTATCTGGGAGTCCAATAAGGAGGGGAGTGGACAATGGCTAACATCAAAGAACTCTCGGCACTTCCCGAACGTCTCTGCGGCGGCCATCGCCTCTGCGGCGGCTGCGGCGCTTCGATAGCGGTCCGCCAGGTCCTGATGGGCGCGGGGGATGCCGACGTCGTCTGCGGCAGCGCGACCGGCTGCCTCGAGGTCTCGACGACCGCCTATCCGTATTTGTCTTGGAACGGCCCGTTCATCCATAACGCCTTCGCGAACGCCGGCGCCACCATGTCCGGCGTCGAGGCCGCCTTTGAGGGTCTCAAGAGCGCCGGCAAGATCCCGGAGGACAAAGAGGTCAAGTTCGTCGCGTTCGGCGGCGACGGCGGCACCTACGACATCGGCCTGCAGTCGCTTTCCGGTGCGATGGAGCGCGGCCACAACATGGTCTATGTCTGCTACGACAACGGCGCGTACATGAACACCGGCATCCAGCGTTCGTCTGCGACCCCGCACGGCGCCTGGGCGACGACCTCCGAGGTCGGCACCGTCCAGCAGGGCAAGCAGCAGCGTCGCAAGGATCTCGTTTCCATCATAGCGGCGCACCACATCCCGTATGCGGCGCAGGCCTCCATCGGCAACTGGCGCGACCTGGTCAACAAGGCCGAAAAGGCCTTCAACACGCCGGGCCCCGCCTTCCTCGACGTGCTGGCACCGTGCCCGCGCGGCTGGCGCATCCCGTTCGACCAGACGGTTGAGATGGCACGCCTGGCCCAGCAGACCGGGTTCTGGCCGCTCTTCGAGGTCGAGGACGGCAAGTGGTCGATGACGCCGATCAAGGGCGAGAAGCTTCCCGTCACCGAGTTCCTCAAGCCGCAAGGGCGCTTCGCGCACCTGTTCAAGCCGGAAAACGCCGACCTGCTCGAGCAGATCCAGAAGGAGACCGACGAGTATCTGGCCTACGTGGAGGCACGCTGCGCCAACGAAGGGTAGGCGGCACGCGCCTCGCGCGTACCTTGCTTTTCGAAAAGGGGGCCTGAACAGGCCCCCTTTTTTTATTGAGGAAACAGTCACCTCTGCAAACTCCTGAACCCTGTATAACGATTCCAGGAGATGCGGGTGTGTCCTCGAAAACTTGGAGAGGGTGCCCCATACCTCCTATCACTATCGTCCCGATGAAAGGGGGTACGGGAGTGCCTGCGAAAACTTGGAGCAGGTACTCCGTGCCCCCCCCAACCGTGCGGCTGCGACTCAGGAGGTGGGGGTCGGAGGGGGCGAAGCCCCCTCCTTAAAGTGCTATACTTGCAACTCGCGCCTGAGCGGCGCAATGAGGCCTGATACGGAGGGATGTCCGAGAGGCTTAAGGAGCACGATTGGAAATCGTGTAAGCGGTGCAAGCCGCTTCCAGGGTTCAAATCCCTGTCCCTCCGCCAGTTTCTTTTCGCGCGTCTGGACAGGAGCGAACGCCCGCATGAACCCCCTCAGAAAAGCCTACTGCCGCACCTACCAATTCTTCTTCAGAATCGCACTTCCCATCCTGCCGTACCGTGAGCCCGAACCGCTCGCCTCGGTGGAGGAGGCCGCCCAGCTGCTGAAGGACCAGGGCAAAAAGCACCCCCTCATCGTCACCGACCCTGGTATCTCCAAGCTCGGTCTGACCCAGGGCTTGGAGGATGCCATCAAGGAACAGGGTCTGACCTACTCCTACTTCGACCAGGTCGTCCCCAATCCGACCATCGCCTGTGTGGAGGAGGCACGCGACCTCTACGAGCGTGACGGTTGCGACAGCATCGTCGCCTTCGGCGGCGGCTCGTCCATGGACTGCGCCAAGGTCGTCGGCGCCCGCATCGTTCGCCCGAACAAGCCAATCCAAAAGATGCGTGGCATCCTCAAGATCCGCAAGCGCCTGCCGTTGCTCATCGCCGTGCCGACGACGGCCGGTACCGGCAGCGAGACGACCCTGGCCGCCGTCATCACCGACGGCGAGACACACTATAAATACCCCATCAACGACTTCTCCCTCATCCCGCACTACGCCGTCCTCGACTATCGCGTCACGCTCGGTCTGCCACCGCAGGTGACGAGCACGACCGGCATGGATGCGCTCGTCCACGCGGTCGAGGCCTACATCGGGCATTCGACGACGAAGGAGACGCGGGCCAACGCCATCGAGGCGACGAGCCTCGTCCATCAATATCTCAAGCGCGCCTACGACGACGGCTCCGATGCCGAGGCACGCGAGAAGATGCTGCGTGCCGCCTACTGCGCCGGCGCGGCCTTCACCAAATCCTACGTCGGCTACATCCACGGCATCGCCCACTCGCTGGGCGGCCAGTACGGCGTGCCCCACGGACTCGCCAACGCCGTCATCATGCCGTACATGCTCGAACACTACGGCGAACACTGCTACGCGCGTCTCGGCGACCTCGCCCGCCAAAGCGGTGTCGCCGATGCGGATGCCAGCGATGAAGCGGCCTCGAAGACCTTCATCGACTGGGTGCGGCAGATGAACTCCTCCATGGACATCCCGGACAAGATCGAAGGGATACTCGACGAGGACATCCCCGGCATGGCGGCGCATGCGGACAAGGAGAGCAATCCGCTCTACCCGGTGCCCATGCTCATGGACGCCGACGAGCTCGCCGAGATCTACCACATCGTGCAGGCGTAAGGGCAAAGGAGCAGACATGGAGATAGAGGAGCAGGTTCAGGCGCACCGGGACTTCTTTGAGACGGGCGTGACACTCAACACCGGCTACCGGCTCGGCGTCCTCAAACACCTGCACCGCGTCATCACCGACAACGAATACCGTATCGCCGCCGCGCTCGAAGCCGATCTCGGCAAGTCCGACCACGAATCATATATGTGCGAGATCGGGTTGACGCTTTCGGAGCTGTCATATCAGATCAAGCACCTGAAGTCGTGGGCCAAGCCGCATCGGGTGGCCACCGGCCTCGCCAACTTCCATGCGAAAAGTTTCACCGTCGCCGAACCCTACGGGGTGACGCTCATCATGTCGCCGTGGAACTACCCCTTCATGCTCACCATGGAACCGCTCATCGGTGCGGTCGCGGCGGGCAACTGCGCCGTCGTCAAGCCGTCGGCCTACTCGCCGAACACCTCGCAACTCATCTCCGAGCTTATCGATCGCTGCTTCGAGGCCGGCCATGTAAGCTGCGTCCTCGGCGGCCGGGAGGAAAACACCGAACTGCTCGAGCAGCAGTTCGACATGATCTTCTTCACCGGGAGCAAGGCGGTCGGCAAGACGGTGCTGGAGAAAGCGAGCAGGTGGCTGACGCCGGTCACGCTCGAGCTCGGTGGCAAGAGCCCTTGCATCATCGCCGCCGACGCGAACCTCGATATCGCCGCCAAGCGTATCGCCTTCGGCAAATACCTCAACTGCGGGCAGACCTGTGTCGCCCCGGACTACGTACTCATCGACGCGCAGATCAAAGGCGCCTTCATCGAAAAACTTCTGCCCTGCATCAGGAATATGTACGGGGAGAACCCGCTCGAAAACGACGATTACGGCAAGATTATCAACCAGAAGCACTACGACCGTATCTGCGGCCTCATCGACGCAGGAGAGGTCATCTTGGGAGGGGAGCGTGACGCCGACACCCTGCGCATCGCGCCGACGGTGCTCGACGAGGTGAGCGATACCGATCCCGTCATGCAGGAGGAGATCTTCGGGCCGGTCCTGCCGATCCTGACCTACCAGAATATCGATGAGGCGCTCGACTTCGTCCGCAGGCATGACAAGCCGCTCGCACTCTACCTGTTCACCAAGGATAAGGAACTCGAAGACCGCGTCGTGGAGGAGGTACCCTTTGGCGGCGGCTGCATAAACGACACCATCGTGCACCTGACCAATCCGCACATGGGATTCGGCGGCGTCGGCGCCTCGGGCATGGGCAGCTACCATGGGCATGAAAGCTTTGCGACCTTCAGCCACATCAAGAGCATCATGAAGAAGTACACGTGGATTGACCTGCCGATGCGCTATCAGCCCTACAAGGAGCGCAACGACCGTCTGGTCCATATGTTTTTGAAGTAGCGCCCGACAGCGGGCTTTACCGACACGTACGTCGGGATGCATCCCTTTGCGGCTGCCAGGGAGTGTGGCGGGGATGCATCCGACGTCTACGCGGAAAGAACCAATCGAAGCGAAGCGTGCTTAGTGTGCACGGCAGCGGTGATAACGGTCTGCGTTTCTGCGCTGGGCCCGGTGGCCCTTTTTCTTGCCGTCGATGCCCTGTTCCTTCAGCGAGACGATGAGCTTTTCGTTGATAGCATCGAGCTGCTCGATCTCTTCCGGGCTCAAGCAGGAGAGGATCTGTTCGCTGGTCCGGTCGTTGGCCTGCTCGCGCTTTTCTGCAATCGACCTGCCTTCGTCGGTCAAAGTGACGCGATAGGTCTTCGGGGCTTCATCGTCGACGATGGTGACGTATCCGTTGCGGACTGCTTTTTTGACGACACCCTTCACCTCGCTGCGGTTGCAGCCTAAAGCGATGACCAGGTCATGCTGGGTGACAGTGTCATTTTCAAGCAGGCAGCGGAGCAAGGCACCCTGTCCGTGTCGGTAACTTTTCGGGCCGTTTTTGCGCTGGGCGAGACGGACGAGCTTGGTCGCTTTTTTCTCCTGCGCGATCGTCTTGGTGAGTGGACTCATGCGGAACTCCTTCTTTATCTACTTTTTCGATAACGCCGACATCGTAGGCCGCGCCGAGGCCTATTTATCGCAAAACGAGATAACACCACGCAATTATCACAGAATGCGATAAAGCTGAGAATAATAGGCTCTGTACAAAATCCCTGCAAAAGCCCAATAAACATGGTAGAATTATTCGCTGGAAGATTTGTTCGCCAGAAAGTCGAAAGCCTTCCGACCGCCTGTCTAGGCAAAGTTCGGCATTTATGGCATTATGCTTCCTTGCGAGTTGTGGACCCTTAGCTCAGTTGGCTAGAGCGCACGACCGATAATCGTGAGGTCGGAAGTTCGAATCTTCTAGGGTCCACCATCTTTGGTAATAAACGCCTCGGTGTGAGCCGAGTCGCCGCCGAGGCGTTTATTTTTTTCTCGCGACTTTATCTATACGGGGATGTAGCTCAGCTGGGAGAGCGTCGGCTTTGCAAGCCGGATGTCGTGGGTTCGAGTCCCATCATCTCCACCACCAGTTCCACGGGCCGGCATGATGCCGGCTCGTTTTGTTTACGGGATGCTCTTGGGCACCTACCTGCCAGTTGCCCAAACGTTACGTTGTGCTGTGGTTGCCAGCGGGTATAATTGCCCCCTGCGTCTCCTGTGAGGCGCACCCTATCTTCAACAGCACGAAAGCGCGGAGGTACGGCTGTGGGACGAATTGGAATCATGCTTATGAACACCGGCACCCCGGAGGAGCCGGACGCGAAAGCCATCAAGACCTATCTCAAAGAGTTCCTCTCCGATCCGCTCCTCATCCGTATGCCCCGGCCGGCACGCTGGGCTCTGCTGCACTTCGTCATCCTGCGGCGCCGTCCCAAGGCCGACGTCGAGCGCTATCAGAAGATCTGGGAAGACGGCGACTTCATCTTCCGCAGGATCTTGAAGGAACAGCTCCAGGCCGTCGGCGAAGAGCTCGGCAACCGCTCGTTCAACGATGACGACTTCAGCGTCACGTTTGCCATGCGTTACGGCGAGCCGACGGTTATGAAGGCCCTGCAAACCCTTTATTACGAAGGTTGCGACGACATCCTGGTTCTTCCGCTCTACCCGCAAAGCGTGACGGTCTGTGCCGGCACCTGCCTCGGGGAGGTCTACAGCTGTCTGGCAGAGCTCGGCCAGGAAGGCTGGCAGCCTAACGTCGTCTCGATTCCGTACTACTACGACCAGCCCGCCTACATCCGGGGCCTGGCCGCATCAATCAAGGGCAGCTGGGACTCATTTCCCGGCGGCGAGCACTCCAAGCTCGTCTTCTCGTTCCACTCGACCTTCACCGAGGATGTCGAAAAGGACGATCCGTATGTCGAGCAGATCGAGGAGACGCGCAAGATGGTCGCCGATGAGCTCGGCATCTCCGCCGGAGACATCGAGGTGGTCTATCAGTCTCCGTTCGGCAGCGAGGGCTGGCTCGGTCCGGACCTGAAGGACGAGGTGGTGCGCTGGGCAGAAGAAGGCATCGACGATCTCTGCGTCGTCTGTCCGGGCTTTTCCGCCGACTGCTTAGAGACGCTGGTCGATGTCAACGAGGAGATGCGTGATCTGTTTTTGGAGAACGCCGCGCCCGATGCGAAGTTCACCTACGTCCCTGCCCTCAATGCGGGAAAGGACAACATCGACGCGATCTGCGATGCGCTCGTAGCCGCCTACCGGGAGAGCCACCAGGAAGAAGACACGACCGCGCAGTACGAGGAGCTCATGCCAGAGCTCAAGGAGATGCCGTCCTTCTCGCTCTAAGGGCGCAGACTGAAACGCAAGCTCACGACCCAGAGCTTCATTATCCTCAAAAAAGATTAATCAAATAAGAAATTTCTTCTTGACATGAAAGTTAGCCTCCTCTAACATCCCTAGTTAGCAGATGTTAACTTTTCCTCGGCAGAGGATTGTTGGAAAGGTTTTTGGTATGACACTCACGGACGTACAGGTCGGAGACAGCTGCACGGTCAAGCGTTTGAACGAGACCGGTGCGCTTCGCCGCCGCATCATGGACATGGGTATCACCAAGGGAACGGATATAACCGTACGTAAGGTCGCACCGCTCGGGGATCCCGTCGAGATTTCCGCACGCGGTTACGATCTTACGCTGCGCAAGGCCGACGCCACCTTGATCGAGGTGGCGTAGGCTCCGGCCTGCATATATTTTTTGACCACGAGTTAGCAGCGGCTGACTTTTAGGACGCTTGGAGAACGTTCATGCAGACGACTATCGCCTTAGTAGGCAATCAAAACAGTGGTAAGACAACTTTGTTTAACCAGCTGACCGGTAATCACCAGTATGTCGGCAACTGGCCGGGTGTCACCATCGATCGCAAGGAAGGGACCCTGCGCGGCAACAAGGAGGTCCGCTTCGTCGACCTGCCGGGTATCTATTCGCTGTCCCCGTATTCGAGCGAAGAGGTTATCGCCCGTACCTACCTTTCCGAGGGCAACCCCGACGTCATCATAGACATCGTCGATGCCACCAACCTCGAACGCAACCTGTATCTGACCAACCAGCTCATGGAATTCGGAGTGCCGGTCGTCGTCGCGCTCAACATGATGGATGTCGTGGAAAAGCGCAAGATTCAAATCGACAGCGATGCACTTTCCAAGAAACTCGGGGTGCCGGTCGTCGAAATCTCCGCTCTCAAGGGCACCAACAAGGAAGAGGTCGTGGACGTCGCCGTCAAGGCGGCCGCCGACAAGCAGCTTCCCGAGCCGACCCGGTTTTCCCCGCAGCTCGAAAAATACCTCGACCGGATCAGTGCTCTGCTGCCCGACGACTGTCCGGACAGCCTGAGGCGCTACTACACCATCAAGCTCTTCGAGAACGATCAGAAGGCGGCTGCCGAGCTTTCCAGCGTCCCCGACGTCAGCAGCATCGTGGCCGAGGCCACACAGGAGTTCGACGACATCCCCGAAAGCATCATCACCGACGAGCGCTACCAGAACATCACCGGCTACATCTCCGATATCCAGAAAAAGGACACCAAGAGCATCAGTACCTCCGCAAAGATCGACAAGGTGCTCACCAACCGCATCCTCGCCCTCCCGATCTTCATCGTCATCATCGGCCTCATCTATTTCATCGCCGTGTCCACCGTCGGCGGGTTTGTGACCGACTGGGCCAACGACGGTTTGTTCGGCGATGGCTGGCACATCACCGGCGGCGCCGCCTACGAGGAGGCTTGCGAGGACTACGATCGGGCCGACGCCATCGTCGGTGCCGCCGAAGACGGCGAGTCGACGGTCGACATCGAAAACGAGGACGGCGATGTCGAAGAGACAGTCACCATCACACCTGCGGTTCTCGCCGAGGCACAGGAGACATTGGATCAGTATCTGCCTGACGCCGATGACGCCGAGGCGGTCGCCGAATACGATCGTGCCGACGCCATCACCGCGGGGGTCGAAGAGGGCGAGGAGAGCATCGTCTTCGACGGCGAGCTCATCGACCTGACCGACGAGGAGACGATCACCGACGCCGAAGACGTGTTGGCAAGCTACGAGCCCGATCCCGCCGACTTCGGTATCTGGGTGCCAGGCATCCCGGTGCTCGTGGAACAGTTCCTCGACTGGATCCACTGTGCCGGTTGGCTCGAGTCTCTCATCATCGACGGCATCATCGCCGGTGTCGGTGCAGTCTTGGGCTTCGTGCCGCAGATCTTGATCCTGTTCTTCCTGCTGGCCATACTCGAAGGTTGCGGCTACATGGCGCGTGTCGCCTTCATACTCGACCGCATCTTCCGCCGCTTCGGCCTGTCCGGCAAATCCTTCATCCCCTACATCATCGGTACCGGATGCGGTGTGCCTGGAATCCTGGCGACGCGAACGATCGAGAGCGAGTCGTCACGACGATTGACGGTCATGACGACGACGATGATGCCCTGTTCTGCAAAGGTGCCCCTCATCGCCCTGTTCGCCGGCGCCATCTTCGGCGGGGCCTGGTGGGTTGCGCCGTTCGCCTACTTCCTCGGCATCGCCGTCATCCTCTGTGCCGGCGTCATCTTGAAGAAGACCAGGCCGTTCTTGGGCAAGACCGCTCCGTTCGTGATGGAGTTGCCCGACTACCGTCTGCCGCGCTTAGTCGACCTGCTGCGCAGCATGTGGCAGCGCGCGTGGGCCTTCATCAAGAAGGCAGGGACCATCATCGCAGGAGCTGCCATCCTGATCTGGTTCCTTTCGACCTACGGTTGGGAGGACGGCGTCTGGTGCGCAGTCGACAACATGGACAACTCGATGCTGGGCATCTTCGGATCCGCTATCGCCTGGTTCTTCTATCCGCTCGGATGGGCCGACTGGCAGGCGGCCGCAGCGAGCATCTCCGGGCTCATCGCCAAGGAGAACATCGTCGCGACCTTCGGCATCCTCTACGGTGCCGGCGAGGTCGCCGAAAACGGCCACGAAGTCTGGCTCAACCTGGCGGCTAGCTACGGCACGCTTGCCGGCCTGTCGCTCATGGTCTTCAACCTGCTCTGCATTCCCTGCTTTGCGGCGATGGGGTGCATCCGCCGCGAGATGAACTCCGCCAAGTGGTTCTGGGCCACCATCGGCTTCCAGATCCTGACCGCCTACGTCGTCTCATTGTGGATCTACCAACTCGGGATGTGGTTCACCACCGGGGCCTTCGGCGTGTGGACCGCCGTCGCGATTGCCGCAGCCATCGTTTTCCTCATACTGTTGTTCCGGCCGTACCCCAAGCGGCTTGAGCAAGGCGCTTTGGAGGTGGCTGCCTCCGAGGCGTAAGTCACGTACCTCTTTTCTCTTGCAAGGCTGAAAGCCCCGCCCTTTGGAAGCACCTCCCACACTCCTTCCGAAGAGCGGGGCTTCAGTCGTTTGAGAGCAGGGAGAAGTTGATGGTGCGCTCGCGGACCTCGACAGCCTCGACCTGCACCTGCACCGTCTGCCCGAGGCGATAGGTCCGCCCGGTTTCCTCTCCGGTCAGCGTCTGCACCTTCGGGTCGAAGAGGTAGTACTCGTCGTGCACCGGATCGAAGCGGACCAGTCCCTCCGCGGTGTTCTTCAGACGAACGAAGAAGCCGTAAGCCAATATGGTGACGATGGTGCCTTCGAAGCATTCTCCCTCATGGTCACCCATGTATTCACAGAGTTTCAAATCGACCGTATCCCGCTCGACCTCCTCCACGGTGCGCTCCATCTTCGAGGAGTGCTCGGCCAACCATTCGAGCTGCCCTTCCATCGCATGCGCATCGCGCAGGAGGCGGTGCACCATCAGGTCGGGATAGCGGCGGATGGGGCTCGTAAAGTGGCAGTAGTGTTCCAGCCCCAGCCCGAAATGCCCCAGCGGCTCGACGCTGTAGTAGGCCTGCTCCAAGGAACGCAGGACCATGGTCTCCACGAGCGTCTTGTCCTCCCGCTTGCCCGCCGCCTCGAGTATCGCCTGGTAGGCCTTCGGATCTCCCTGCCCGAGCCCCTCGATCGGATAGCCGAGCTCCTTTAAGACCGGCAGCAGCGTCTCGAGCGAGGCCGCGCGCGGCGGCTCATGGACGCGGTAGATGCAGGGCTGCTTTTTGCCGTACAGGTGGGTCGCGACCGTCTCGTTGGCCGCGATCATCGCCTCTTCGATCAGCGAGGTCGCGTCGCTCTTGTGGCGCAGGGCGATGTCGGTCGGGTGCCCGTCCTCGTCGAGGATGGGCTTGGCTTCGACCGAGTCGAAGTCGAGTGCTCCCCGCTCATGGCCGATGGCGATGCGTGCGCGGGCGAAGCGATGCAGGCGTTCGAACTTGGGACGCAGCGGATCGCGGGAGTCGGGGTCGTCGAGGACCTCCTGGACCTCCTCGTAGGTGCAGCGGCGCTTGCTGCAGATGATGCTCGGGTAGATCTCGTAGCGGACGATTTGCGCGTCCTCGTCCAAGAACATATCGCAGGTGATCGTGCGCCGATCCTGCCCCGGGCGCAGGGAGCAGACGTCGTTGCAGAGCTTTTCGGGCAGCATGGGCAGGACCCGGTCGACCAGGTATGCGCTCGTCGCACGGTCGCGTGCGCAGATGTCGATGCTTCCGTCCCAGGGGACGTAGCTCGTGACGTCGGCGATGTGCACGCCGAGACGCGTCAGCCCCTCGATGCTGTCGATCGAGACCGCGTCGTCGAAATCCTTGGCATCCTCCGGATCGATTGTGAAGACCTCTCGCTCGCGCAGGTCGCGCCTGCCGTGCTCCTGCAAGGCCTCCTCGATGGCGGGCTCGATCTCGGCGGCCTCCGCAAGGGCTTGAGGCGAAAATTCGGTCGGCAGCCCGGCGCCGTGGATGAGGATGTCGACGTCCATGCCGGGGGTGTCCGCCTGTCCGACGACCTCGACGATGTAGCCCTGTGCGGCGATGCGGCGTGTCGGATAGGTCGTGATGCGGGCAAGCACCATGTCGCCGTTACGCGCCTGCGGGCATTCGTCGAGCGTGACGAAGATGTCGTGCTGGATGCGCGGATCCTGCGCCACGACCACGGCCAGAGGATCGGTGATCTCGAGTTTTCCGACGACGTATTCGGTCGCGCGGTCGAGGATGTGCGAGATCGCCCCGGTGCGCCGCTGTCCTTCCTGCTGGTCGTAATGGTAGGGTCTGACCTCTACATGGTCGCCGTGCATGGCGCCGCCGATGCGGCTTGCCGGGATGAAGAAGGTCCCTTCGTCGGTGTCGACGAATCCGTAGCCGCGGCGGTTGAGTTCGAGTACCCCGTGCGGATACGAGCCGCTCTTGTGTTTGGAACGGGTCGAGCGTGAGCCGCTGCGGCGTGCATTGCGTTTGTGTGAGTGATGTCTTCGACCCATGGCGTCTCTTTCCGGGTGGCGGGTCTTCGTGCGGGCCTAGTCGTCGGACTTCGCCTTGTTGTATTCGTCCCGAAACGACTTGAACATGCCCGATGCGCGGCCGATCTGCCTGCCGACCGCCTGTGCGCCTTTGTCGACCGTGGTCGCCGGCTGTTCTTTGCCCTCGGCGGCAGCCTTCTTTTCTGCGGCTTCCCGCTTGGCCTGGCGCTCGTTGCTGGACGCCCTCATCTTGCCGATGGCCTTGCCGGTTTGATAGGCGCCCTTGTTGATGGCATCGCCGGCCTGCTGCCCGGCCTTTTTGGTGGCGACGGAGGCGGAGTGGCTGACGTTTGCCCACGTTTCGCCGGCCTTGGCGGCCGCTCCTCCGACCGGGTCGATGGCGCCGATTTCGTCATCGACGACGATCGCGCCGTCCTTGTAGCCCCGGATGAAGGAGCTGTCGATGGCCGAGGTGCCGACGATGGCCCGCTCGACCCCTCCGGAGGATATGTCGATCGAGGAAACCTGCAGGGTGTCTTCGTCGAACTGTATGTCGGCGATGATGCCGAGCTCGCGCCCCGTCGTCGTGATGCAGGGCATCCCGTCCCAGACGATGCAGGTGTCGAGGTCGATGCCGAGGCGCTTGCAGGCCTGGGCATCCAGGGCGGCGTTTGCCTCGGGGTCTATGAGCAGTCCCTTTTCGTGGGGACCGAGGGCGTCGAAGGCGACGAACCGGTCTTTACGCTTGAACATGAGCAGGAAGTCGGGACGCTTGACGATGACACCGACGACCTGCGGCTTGGTGGGATGCAGGACAAGCTGACGCAGCCGACCGAAACGGCGAGTCCGTGTCTTCTTCCTGCTCTTTTTTGTTATGTAGATACGCTTGTTATACAGATCCCTGGATGAGTACATGGCGTTCTCCCAACCTGGGGAAGCGTATGCTCCGTCCGCCTAGTCCGAGGACTCGGATGAACCCTCTTTCGAAGAACGGTCGGTGACGTCATCGACCGCCCCGTCGGCTTCTCCTTCCACCACGTCGCTGATGTCGGCCTCGACCGGACGCGCCGTGTTGTGATCCTGTGTGACCTGTTCTGCGATGCGGTCGCGTGCCTCGTTGATGCGGTCACGAATGTCGTCGGCTGCGGAACTGGCCGCCTGCGCGACATCGCCGACACCCTGTGAGGCCGAGTTGACCGCATCGTTGACCGCGTCGGCGGCTTCCGGGTTGACCGTGCGGACCTTGTCGTAGATGGCTTCGCGGCCGTACTGGACGGCCTGTCCGCCCCGGTCGGTGGCGGAGTCCACGCGCTTCATAAGGGCAGCACGATTTTCTTTGCCGGTTCGCGGGGTCAGGAGCAGTGCTGCACTTGCACCGACGACTCCGCCGACAACGAACCTGAATACGCCCATGGCTACTACCTCGCTTTCAAACGCCCGTCGCCTGTCTATCCGTTACCGAACATCTTACAGGCGATGCGAAAAACGCGTCTACACCACCCTAGCATGCCGAGCAGATAAATACGTCGAAGCGTTGCGATGTTGTTTGAATCTCCTTAATGGTAAGAGCCCCGCTGCCTTCCCTATCTCAAACCTTTTTGGAGGGCTCAGTTGCTTGTTTTTGCGGGCGGCCGAGCGATGCGATGCCGGACCTGCGAAGAGCCCGATACAGGGGTAGGCCGAGGGCATACATGACGACTGCCTCGCCGATGCCGGTCGCCACAAAGCCGAACAGGTACATGAGCGGATAGACGCCGTCGAGGCTGATGGTCGTGAACGGGATGGTGTAAAAGCCCATGCCGACGCAGACGACGGGGAGGTAGGCGGGCACGATGAGGGCATTGCAGAGCACCGGGCCGAGCAAGGCGACAAGCGGGTGCGTGCGCATCCGTCTCATCCACCACGCCGCTAGCAAGGTGGCGAGGGCACCGAAGAAGACATCGAAGAGCCCGTAGACGCCGCTGCCGCTCAAGGGGATGTTGATCAGGTTGGCGAGCACACAGCCGACCGTCAGGCCCGGCACGGCCTCGGGCATGAAGAGCGCCAGGACGCAGACGCACTCCGATACGCGGAACTGCACCGGCCCCCAGGCAAGACCCTGCAACAGGGTGAGCGCTATGAGTGTGAGAGCCGCATAGATGGCGGCGATGAGGCCGGCGCGGGCGAGATAGGAGCTTTTCATGGCCGGGAGGCGGGTGGCCTCAGTCTTCGTAGAACCTGACGGCCCGCTTCAGTTGGTTGCGGATGTCGATCGACTGCGGACACATGTCCTCGCAGGCGCCGCATCCGCCGCAGTCCGAGGGGCGCCCTTCGGAGGTCTGCCAGGAGTAGAGGTCCTTCACGAACTCGTGGTCCCCCGTCATCGCCTCCAGGTTCAAAAGGCCCATCGTGATGGGAATCTTGATGTCCTGCGTGCAGGCCTCGGCACAGTAGCCGCAGTTCGTACAGGGTACGAGGTCGACGTTTTTCAGCTCGGCAAGCGCCGCTTCGAGCGCAGCCCGCTCCCTTTTGGTAAACGGTTCGTTGGCGTGCCAGTCGGCGAGGTTCTCATTCATCTGCTCGGTCGTCGACATGCCGGAGAGCACGGTCAGGACGTTCGGCAGGTTGTAGCAGAAGCGGTATGCCCACGAGGCGATGCTCCTGTCGGGCGCCGCCTCCTTCAGGATGCTCGTCACCCGGTCGGGCAGGTTGCACAAAAGGCCGCCACGGGCCGGCTCCATGATGACGACCGGCTTGCCGTGTTTGGCAGCCACCTCCATACACTCGCGCGAGCGTGTGACCGGATCATCCCAGTCGAGGTAGTTGACCTGCAGCTGGACGAACTCCATCTGGGGATGCTCGGTTAAAAGCATATCGAGGGTCTCCGGTCCGTCGTGCATGGAAAAGCCGATGTGCCTGATCAGGCCTTCCTCCTTCTTTTGGACGAGATAGTCCCACATGCCGTATTCGTCGAACTTGGCCGTGCGCTTGCCGCCGGTGTTGTGGATGAGGTAGAAGTCCACGTAGTCGAGCCCCAGACGTTCGAGTGAGACGTTCAGGCAATCCTTCGCAGCCTGTTCGTTCGGGCATGACCAGGCGAGGCATTTGGTCGCGACGGTGTAGGAATCGCGCGGATGGCGTTGCACCAGGGCCTCCCGCAAGGCGCGTTCCGAGGCGCCGCCGCCGTATATGTAGGCGGTGTCGAAGTAGGTGCCGCCGCCCTCTATGAAAGCATCCACCATTTGCTTGACCTGCTCGACGTCGAGGTCGGTTTCGTCGTCGGGCGTCAGCCGCGGCAGACGCATGCATCCGAAGCCCAGCTTCGGAATCTGCGTGATATCCAAATCGCTCATTTCTGCCCCCTCTGTGTGACGGAATCGGCGCCCCGTCAAAGACGTCGAACAGCTGTGGGAACGATAGTAACCCGAGAGGGCCTGTGCCTGCAATTACCCGCCCCCCCCCACTGCGTTTCCTCTCTGCCGTTTGTGTGAATACCGAGGGCGCGTATACGTCCGTTTGTTACCCTAGTTATCGCCTGTGAGCAAAGGACGAGGAGCGTATGCCCGGCATGAATCTCAACCCCGTGATCATCATCCCGACGTACTGGTCGGGGCGGCGTGAGGCTATTCAAGACGACATCACGACCTCGTACGACCACGCCACCCCCATCGACAAAGACGGCACGCTCGGGCGTTGCCTCGCCTCGTTGCAGGGCGTCGACGGCATCGGCCGCATCGTCCTGCTGGTCGTCTCCACGCCGGGGACCGAAAACCAAGCCCACGAGAAAGTCTCCGCCATCGCCGCGGGCTATCCCGGCCTCGACATCGCCGTCATCGGACAGGCACAGCTCAACCATTTCAACCTCCGCCTCGAACAACTCGGCCTCCAATCGAGCGTCAACTGCATCAACCTGCGAACCGAAGGCGCCATCCGCAATCTGGGCATCGCCATGGCGTCGATCTTCGCGCACGACACGATCGTCTTTCTGGACGAGCGCTTCGTCGTCCCCGGTTCCGATTTTCTCGAACGCGCGGTCTACGGCATCGGCGCCCAGACCCCCGAGGGCAGCGTCATCACGGCCAAGACGGGCTATTTCCTCGACGAGGAGGGCAACTACACCGCCCCGGAAGACGTCAAGTGGTACCGGCGTTCGTGGAACAGCAACGTCGAATTCAACGCGTATATACAGGAGGTCATGGAGGGTCCGCGCCTCACGCAGGCAAAATCCGCCTGCGGTGGCTGCATGGTGCTGCACGCCGATGCGTACGGCCTCATCCCCTTCGATCCGTGGATCGTACGCGGCGAGGACCTCGACTACGTCTTAAGCGGGCTCATGTACGGGCTGGACATCTGGTTCGACAACTGCCTGCAGGTCCAGAGCCTGCCCGACCAGGCGGAAAGCGACGAGGTCCAGCAGTTCCGCAAGGACGTCTACCGCTGGTTCTACGAAAACCGCAAGATCGAGTTCGCCAAGACACAGATCGATCTCCTGCAGATTTCCTCCCAGGCCCTCGAGCCGTATCCCGGACCGTGGATCACCAAAAAGATCGACAGCAAGGCCCGTCGAACCGCCTATCTCAGCGCGATCGGACATCGGGAGCACATCCAATATCTCCGTGCTGGTCGGCAGACGCGCAAGGAGGCCGCCGCCTATGCGCGGGAGAACTGCTCCCAGTACTTCGACTTCCAGCGCGAATGGCCACAACTGGTCCGAGCGCTTTGGAACGACATCGCCCTGGCGACGCAGTTCTCCGGCGTCCGTTCGACGAAGGTGGGCAACCCGTCGTTCACCGGGCGTCTGTCAGCCGTGCAGGTCAACGATTCCCCCACCCCGGACACCCCCTCCACGCAGGACTAGACACGCACCATGGCAGTTGGATCGTTGGAACAGTCGACGGGAACCGACCCGAAACGGGTCGTCGGCGTCGTCTTGATGTGTGTCTGCTTCGTCCTGCTGAGCCTCGTAGTCGTGGCAAGCGTCTTCTTTTCCACCTCGATACATCCGGTCGTCACGCTGGTGGCGATCGTCGGCATAGTCGTCCTGGCCATCGTCGCCCTGCGGGTGTCGGGGGATTCGGACTACGTCAAGGCCCGCCAGTCCGACCAGACGCTCCACCTCGCCTCCGAGACGGTCACCTTCATGCGGCAGGGCTTGAGCGAGGAGTCCGCCCAGGCCGTCTGCGAGCTGCTCCTACCCGTCGGCAGTGCGAACGCCGTCGCCATCACCGACCGGGAGATCGTCTTGGGGTTTGCCGGAGCCGACAAGGAAAACCATCAGCCCAACACGGAAATCCAGACGCAGGTCACCCACGACACGCTTAACGATGGCAAGACCCGTCTGGTGGACACGGCCCAGGCCCTGGGATTCAAGCACGACACCGGCAAACTGCAGGCGGCCATCATCGTGCCGCTCGTCGTCAACCGCCACATCATCGGCACCCTCAAGTTCTACTACGCCTCCAACCGGCTCATCGACGAGACGCAGCTCGCGTTGGCGGAGGGCTTCGCGCAGCTGCTTTCGACCCAGCTTTCCTTAGGGTTTCTCGAACAGCAGACCGAACTTGCCGCGCGCATGGAACTGAAGGCCCTCCAGGCCCAGATCAACCCCCACTTCCTCTTCAACACGATCAACACCATCGCCTCGTACACGCGCACCGACCCGGAAAAGGCGCGCGAGATGCTACGGGAGTTCGCGGTCTACTATCGCCGCCTGCTCGAAAACTCCGACGACATGATCGAGCTTGCCGCCGAGATCGAACAGACCGAGCGCTACCTGATGTTCCAGCGCGCCCGCTTCGGCGAGGAGAGCATCACCATGGAGGTCGAGACCCCCGACGGCCTGGATGCGACACACGTCCCCGCCTTCATCGTCCAGCCGATCGTCGAAAACGCCGTCAATCACGGCAAGCGCGAGGAAGGCCCGCTCGACATCCGCATCAAGGTCTATGAATCCGCCGACGATCTGGTCATATCCGTCCACGACGACGGGGTCGGCATCAAGCCCGAGTTGATCGACACGGTCGTCGAGAGCGGTTCCGATTCCGGCATGGGCCTGGCGCTCAAAAACGTGCAGGCACGCCTGAAGGGCTACTTCGGGGAGGAGTCCGGGCTGCAGATCGAATCGGAGTACGGGGAGGGCACGACCGTCTTTCTGACCATGCACGATGCGCTTTTGGAGGCCGTGTGAAGCACGCGCCCCTTTCGGCAAAAACGGTGCGCATACGCGACGGTCTTGCCTTGCGGGGCGGCGCCTCGTAGGATAGATGATAGAATCGACGCGGAAGGGATGGATTCTGAGTGAGCAAGCTACGAGCCATAATCGTTGATGACGAAGCCCCCGCGCGCTCCGAGCTGCGCTTCATGCTCGACGAAACCGGCGAGGTCGAGGTCGCGGCGGAGGCCACCAACGTGCGCGAGGCGATCGAAAAGCTCAGGGATACCGGAGCGGACGTCATGTTCTTGGATGTGAACATGCCCGGCGCCGACGGCCTGCAGCTGGCCGAAGCCCTCTCGAAGCTCCAATGTCCTCCCTGCCTCATCTTCGTCACGGCCTACAGCGAACATGCGGTCAAGGCCTTCGAGGTAAACGCCATCGACTACCTGGTCAAGCCGGTCGAGACCGACCGTCTGCAACAGGCCATCGACAAGGTCAAGCAACACATCGCCGCTGCCGGCAAGCCGCTGGCAAACGAGCGCATCCCCATCGAAAAGGGCGGCAAGAAGCTGCTCATCCCCACCAACAAGATCCACTTCATCATGGCCAAGGACGACTACTCCTACCTGCACACCGACACCGACCGCTTTCTGTCGACGGTCTCTTTGGCCCAGCTCGAAACACGGCTCGAGCCGCTCGGCTTCTTCCGGGTCCATAGACGCTACCTCGTCAATCTCGCCTGTGTCAGCGAAGTCGATCCGGTCAGCGGCGGCACGCTGCTGCTCACACTCAACGGCGAAGAGGAAAAGATCCCGGTGTCCCGCCGGAGGGTGGCCTCTTTGAAGAAGGCCCTCGGCATATAAGGCGTTTCGACAGTCCATCGACGGGGGAGATGGCTCGCGTGGATTCCGCACTGGTCCCAGATGATGTGTACGGGTCGCATGACGGCGTCGCCGACGAGCACGATCACCCCGAAGAAGCCTGTGCCGTCTTCGGCATCTACGCCCCCGACAAAGAGGTCGGCCGCCTGACGTATTTCGGCTTGCAGGCACTCCAGCACCGCGGACAGGAATCAGCCGGCATCGCCGTTGGCGACGGTGACACCGTCATGGTCAACAAGGATCTCGGGCTGGTCACGCAGGTCTTCAAGGAAAGCGACTTCGCCGCCCTGACCGGCCAGGTCGCCATCGGACACACCCGCTATTCCACGAGCGGCGGCTCCTCTTCCTGGGAGGCCTCGCAGCCGCACCTCTCCAACATCGGCGAGGAGATCGTCGCCCTGGCGCACAACGGCACGCTCGTCAACACCGACCGTCTGCGTCTCGAGCTCATCGAACGCGGCATCTCCTTTCGGAGTACTGCGGATTCCGAGGTCGCGGCCAAGCTCATCGGCTATTTCACGCAGGAGACGAGCCACATGCGCGAAGGCATCCAAAGGACGATGGAACTCGTCGACGGGGCCTACGCCATGGTGCTCGCCACCAGCTCGGCCCTCTACGCCTTCCGCGACCCGTACGGCATCCGCCCGCTCGTCATCGGAAGTTTTCCCGATGACGAAGGCTACGTCCTGGCCAGCGAGACCTGCGCCCTCGACATCGTCGGCGCCGAATACCTGCGCGATGTCGCGCCAGGCGAGGTCGTCCGCGTCGACGAGCGGGGACTTACCTCCGTGCAGGCGCTTCCGCCGGCCAAGCAGCAGGCCTTCTGCATCTTCGAGCACGTGTACTTCGCGCGCCCGGACAGCGTCTTCGACGGCGTGACGGTCTATCAGTCCCGCGTGTGGATGGGCCGCCACCTGGCCCTCGAGGCACCTTGCGATGCCGATGTCGTCCTGGGCGTTCCCGACAGCGGCATCCCCGCCGCCATCGGCTACTCGCGTGAAAGCGGCATCCCCTATGCGGAGGGCATCGTCAAGAACCGCTATGTCGGGCGCACCTTCATCCAGCCGACCCAGGAACTGCGTCAGATGGGCATACGCCTCAAGCTCAATCCGATGCGGGCGGCCATCGAAGGCCGGCGCCTGGTCGTCATCGACGACTCGATCGTCCGCGGCAATACCTCCAAGCAGCTCGTCCAGATGCTGCGGAACGCCGGAGCCAAGGAGGTCCACCTGCGCATCGTCTCCCCTGAGATCAAATGGCCGTGCTTCTACGGCATCGACACCGACCGCCAGAAGCAGCTGATCGCGGCGAACAAGGATGTCGAGGAGATACGGGAGTTCACCGGGGCGGATTCGCTTGCCTATCTCTCGCTTGACGGCCTGGTCTCCTCCATCGGCATGCACGGTGATGTGGACGGGCATGTGCTTGACCCCGGCGCCATCGGAGAGACCCCCGAAACCCCACACCGTCGGGACTGCACCGACACCGGCTTCTGTACCGCCTGTTTCAACGGCGTCTATCCGGTCTTCATTCCCGACCGGCTCGCGAAGGACAACTTCCTGGATGGCATCGAGCCGGCGCTAAACGGCAGCGGCAACGCGCGGCAGATGTCCCTCGGGGACACAGACGAGTTGGACGGACCCGGGGAGTTCCTGTGAGCGACAAGATCGACTACAGGGATGCCGGCGTCGATATCGACGAAGGCGCGCGTGCCGTCGAGGCGATTCGATCGGCGGTCTCCTCCACGCACCGCCCCGAGGTCGTCGGCGACATCGGCTCCTTCGGCGGCCTGTTCAGCGCTACGACCTTCAAGGACATGGAAGACCCCATCCTGGTCAGCGGGACGGACGGGGTCGGCACCAAACTCAAGCTGGCCCAGATACTCGAGCGGCATGACACGGTCGGCATCGATCTGGTCGCCATGTGCGCAAACGACATCGTCACCTGCGGCGCCGAGCCACTCTTCTTCTTGGACTACATCGCTTCCGGCAAGCTGAAGAGCAAGCAGATGAAGCAGATCGTCGACGGCGTCGCGGAGGGCTGCTGTCAGGCGGGCTGCGCCCTTATCGGTGGCGAGATGGCCGAGCATCCCGGTGTCATGGACGAGGCCGACTACGACATCAGCGGTTTCTGCGTCGGTGTCGTCGACCGACCGCAGATGATCGATCCCGAGCGGGTCGCCGACGGCGACGTCGTCTTGGGACTGGCTTCCTCAGGAATACATTCCAACGGCTTTTCGCTCGTGCGCCGCGCCGTCACCGACGGCCTGTCAAAACGAGAGCTGCAACGCAAGCGCAAGGAATTGGGCGGTGTCAGCTTGGCCGACGCGCTGCTCGCTCCGACGCGCATCTACGTCCGGTCGATTCTGGAGGCCCGGAAGGTAGGTCTCGATCTGCATGCGGTCGCCCACATCACGGGCGGGGGCATCACCGAAAACCTCAACCGTGCCCTGCCCGATACCTGCGATGCTCGGATTTCGTTGGGTTCCTGGGATGTGCCGCCGATCATCGACTACGTCGTCGAGGCGGCCGGCCTCGACGTGCATGAGGCGCTCACGACCTTCAACATGGGCATCGGCATGTGCGTCATCTGCGCGGCCACCGACGCCGACGCCCTCAAAACGCAACTGACGGCGGACGGCGAGACGGTCTATACCATCGGCTCGATTGTCGAAGGCGACGGCAAGGTCGTGTATGCGCATGACTAGGCCGATCAACATAGCCGTCCTCATCAGTGGCAGCGGCACCAACCTGCAGGCCATCATCGACGCCATCGGGCGCGGGGATCTGGATGCCGTCATCTCCCTCGTGGTCTCTTCCAACCAGACAGCCGGCGGAATTAAACGCGCCGAGCGGGCCGACATCCCCTGCCTGATCCTGGAGCCCGCCGACTACGACGACCCCGAGGCCGTCGATACGCGCCTAGTCGAGGCGTTTCGGGAAAGCGGGGTGGACTACGTGGTCATGGCCGGCTACATGCGGAAGGTCACGCCCGTCCTGCTCGACGCCTTCCCCGATCGTGTCATCAACCTGCATCCGGCGCTTTTGCCCCGTCATCCCGGCGCGCACGGCATCCAAGACGCCTACGACGCTCACGATGCGGAGACCGGCATCACCATACATTTCGCGAATGCGGAATACGACAAGGGCCCGATCATCTACCAGCAGGTCGTCGAGATCCGTCCCGACGAGACGGTCGACGAGCTGGAAGCGCGCATACATGAGGCCGAGCATGCGGCCTATCCGAAGGTCCTGCAGATGATCGCAGAGGGTCGTGTGCAGGTGGACAAAGACGCCGGCTGCTGCCTGGTGGACGGCAAAGAGGTGCACTCGCTCGTCCACAACTAGGTGCCGCGCGCGCATAAGCGCGACAAATCCCGGCATTTCTGCCCTCCACACCGGTGCGCAAACACCCCTTTTCGATGATTGAACTGCGCTTTTCCTAAAATCCGAAAATCGCTCGCAAACCGCTCAGACTCCATGTTCCCGCCAAATTGCAAAGTCCGGAAACCGTTCCGATTCCGTCCGGATTCCGTTCCGATTTTGAGGGGCGTTTTGTTTAGATTCGCCTGTCATGATGGAGCAGCCACGGAGGAGAGTCGAGACGAAAGGAGCGGGTGAATGAATCTCACAAGCCACCTCTACCGTCATCCCTGCAGAGCAGACGTGCAACCCGTGCACGAAGCGCTTCTCTCCGAGTCACCGTACGCATGCCGTCAAAACCGGACTGTAGCTGACAAACACACACATTTGACGCGATGCGTTGCGCTGTTTCTGTTCTGCGTCCTGTTCTTCTCAATCTTCTCTCTTCAACCTGCATTGGACTCGGCCGAAGCAGCGGCATGGCCGCTTGCGCAGTCTCGTCTTTCCTCCTCGCTGGCATTCCACGCAACCTATACGGCAGGCGGCAAGGAATACGTCCACAGCGGCATGGACATAGCCGCCACAGCCGGCAGCACCATCAAAGCTCCCGTCTCCGGAAAGGTCTCGTTCGTCGGAGCGGTCCCCTCGGGCGATTCGCTTGTCACGGGCGGCGGCGCAGGTCAGACCATGGACGCGGTGTCGATCAAGATGTCCGACGGTCGCACCGTCACCCTCATGCCCTTCCAAAGTACCAGCGTCACCAAGGGCACAAAGGTATCCGAGGGCAGCAAACTGGGATCTTTGGCGGCGTCCGGGGACCGATCCTCTTCGGCGCCGCACCTGCACATGGGGTTGAAAAAGGGGAGTACCTACTACGACCCGATGAGCTTGTTCGGGCTTGCAGCGTCCGATACCAATACGGCGGCACAGACGGCGGGGAGCGTTGCGCTTCTCAGCACGCCTGCGGCATCCGCCACCGCGGGGGAGGCCGCGGAGGGCGCAGGGGCATCGGAGGTAACGACCACCGAACAGGTCACGGAAACGTCGAGCGTCTCGGACGTGACGCTCTCAAGCGAGGTCTCCGCCCAGGAGGCATCCTCACCTGCCGGCGAGCCGACGGGGGAGGCCTCCGAGCAGTCGCTTGTCGGCGACAGCGTGTCGTCGGGCGACGTGGTCTGGACTCCGCAGGATGACGAGGCCACGGCCGCCTCCCCGCTCGCGTGGGCCGGAGCTGCCCTGGCCGGTCTCTACTCCGCCTGCATCGCCCAAGCCTCCGCCTTTTTCGCTGCCCTGGAGGACCTGGCCGTCCAGATGGGTGTCTCCGTCGTCGCAATCTGTGCCTTCCTTCTCGCAAGCGGTATCGCGGTGCTGGCGGCCCTTGCGTTTTGCTTCATACATTGGGGCGTTCCGCTCATCAAACGGACCGCCGCCCGTGTGAGGAAGGGTGCGGCGACCACGCTTGTACAAACGGGAGGAGGGTGATACCATACTCAGGCTTTATGCTCCTGCTTCGGGCTGAGCCTTCGCGTCCCGAAGCCGTTTAGCCCGAGGGAGGTGAACACATGAAGGCTTATGAACTGCTGTATTTTATCAATCCGTCTCTTGACGACGAGCACCGAGAATCCGTCAGAAGCAGAATCGATGCAGCCATCACCGATCAAGGTGGCACGGTCGACAACGTCGATGAGTGGGGCAAGAAGAAACTCGCCTACGAAATCAACAAGCTGACGACCGGCGATTACACCCTGATTCAATTCCACGCCGATCCGTCCGCCATCGCCGAAATCGACCGCGTGCTGCACATCATGGATCTCGTCGTTCGCTACAAGATCACCCGTTGCGGAGATCGCGAGCAATCATCAGTTGAGGATCAGGCGGATTGATTCCGTATCTCCAGCTGAAAGGAACGTGTTGTTATGAGTATCAACAAAGTACTGTTTACTGGAAACCTGACGCGTGATGCCGAGCTGCGTAAGACGCAGAGCGGCACCTCGATTTTGAGCTTCGGCGTGGCCGTCAACGACCGTCGCCGCAATGCGAGCACCGGCGAATGGGAAGACTACGCCAACTTCATCGACTGCACGATGTTCGGCAAGCGAGCCGAGGCCGTATCGAAATTCCTGGTCAAAGGCACCAAAGTCTCCGTCGAAGGGCGCCTGCACTACAGCTCTTGGGAGGACCGCAACAGCGGTCAGCGTCGTAGCAAGGTCGACATCACGGTCGAAGAGATCGAGTTCATGTCTCCCCGCAACGGCTCCTCCCAGTCGGAGGACTTCGTTCCCGAACCGAGCACCGCCGAGGACATCCCCGAAGCGCCGGCGCCGGCTGCCTACAACGACGAGGACATTCCGTTTTAAAACGTTTCCAGTCCGTCTACGAGGAGGAAGAAATGCCTGAGCATGCCCATCGCCCCCGGCGCAAGTACTGCCGGTTCTGCGCGGACAAGGTCGATTACATCGACTACAAGGACACCAAAGAGCTCCGTTACTACATCACCGATCGTGGCAAGATCAAGCCGCGCCGTTCGACCGGCGTGTGCAACCAGCACCAGCATGAACTTGCCGCAGCCATCAAGAACGCTCGCGAGATGGGGCTTTTACCCTATACCGTCCAGGTTGCCACCGGCGGCAGCGGCGGACGTCGCAAAAATCGTTCGTAGGCCCGCAGGCCGAAAGCGGACCGACACCGGACGGCCCTCGCGGTTCGACACGGTGTCGGCTTGTCGCCTGCTGATGGCAGGCGACAGACACGAGGCGCGTACATACATGTAAGCAGTCCCCGCCATAGTGGGGCACAAGGTAAGGAGAAGCACGTGAAGGTCATCCTGCTGAAGGAACTGAAAGGCCACGGCGGCGAAGGCGACGTCATCGATGTCGCACGCGGGTTCGCCGTCAACTATCTGCTGCCGCAGGGCATCGCCATCAAGGCGACGCCGGGCGAACTGAAGCAGCTGGAAAACCGCCGCCACAACATCGAAAAGCGCGAACTGGCGCGTACGACCGACGCCGATGCCATCAAGGAAGCCCTCGACGGCAAGACCATCACCGTCACCGCCAAGGTCGGAGACGAAGGGCAGTTGTTCGGGTCCATCACGAGTGCCATGTTGTCCGAGGCCATCGCCGACCAGATCGGCGTGACCGTCGACCGCAAGAAGATCGACACCCCCGCACCCATCAAGACGGTCGGGGAACACCCCGTCACCATCTCCGTCTACCGCACAATCAAAGCCGAGATGACCGTCGAGGTCTTGAACGAGGCCGGCGACACCGAAGTCGCCGCGGAGGTCAAGGCCGCCGACGACAAGGCTGCAGAGTCTGCCACGGAGGATGCAGAGGCAACGGAGGAGGCCTCCAAGGAGGCCGAGGGCTCCGCGGATGCCGACAAGACGGACGCGACCGACACGGACGACGCGAAGGAGGCAGGGGCCGACGAGGCGGACGAGGAAGCCGCCGACAAGGCCGAGGAAACGGCTGCCGACAAAGCGGACGCGGACGCCGACGACAAGGCAGAGAAGAAAGACGCCGACGCCGACAAGAAGGACTAACGTGTAAGCTTCAGGCGGCACCGGAGCGGGCCGCCTCCCACAGCACCTGAAAAAGCCGAGGCGATGGACCTCGGCTTTTTTGTTTCGGCTTCGGATGTGTTCGTGCGGATCGGCCTCAGGCCTGCAGAATCTGTTCGATCAGCGGGCGTCCTTCGACGTAGGACTCCAAAAAGTAATCGCTTGCCGCCATCAGCTCGTCACGGTTCTGCTGCTTGTTGTCGTCGCGGACGCCGACGACCGGAAACCCGCCCTCCTTTGCCGAGCGGGCGCAGGTGGCCACATCCTCGAACACGAGGGTCCGTTCCGGCTCGGCACCCAGCGCACGGGCGGCCTCCAGATAGACGGTCGGGTTCGACTTGCCATGGCAGCCCAGCTCGTCGCAGACCTTGATGGTGTCGAAGAGGTCGTAGATGCCGTTGTTCTGCAGGCAGGGCTCGAGCAGCGGCCGCTGCAACGAGGTGGCGATCGCAAGCGGATAGCCGCTGTCTTTCAGGTACTGCAGGAACTCGTAGGCGTCGGGTTTCAGAAGCACCTCCTGGGCGTATTCCGCGGCGGCGTCTTCCTTCCACTCCTCGATGATGTCGTCGGGGTCCTCGTCCAGGCCGAATTCCTCGATGACGAAGTCAGCCCCCTGCTCGAAGCCCAAGACCGCGATGGTCTCGACGTACTCGCGCGAATAGGGCAGGTTGCGCTTGCCCAAAAACTTCAGATCGACCTGTTCCCACACCCACATGGAATCGGCGAGCGTGCCGTCGAAGTCGAATATGATTCCGTCGATTTGCATGCAGGCAATTGTAGCAATTTTGTCGCGGGTCGGGGGCTGCGATGGAGAGGATTTTATGCCTCTGAACTGAGCGTTTGTGCTGGAAGAGCGCCCAAGCTCCTTTGACTTTGCATGGGGAGGTGCTATTATATTCGGGCTCTGTACGTGCGCCATTACCTCAGTTGGATAGAGGAGCTGACTACGAATCAGATTGTCGGGGGTTCGAATCCCTCATGGCGCACCATCGATCCTGTCACGGGCCGGCTTTTCAGCCGGCCCGTTTTCTATCCGCGTACCGTCGGTCGGTCTCAGACCCGGTGCTTGTGTCCGTGATAGTCCGCATGCGCGATCGGCGCGATAGCGCAGATGACCGCGTTTTTGGCCTCGGCCAGATGCTCCTCATCCGAAAAGACGATCTTGACGCTTCCCACGAAGCCCTCTCCGTCTATACCGCTGAGCGTGACGACGGGCGGCTCCTCGATGGAGCAGATGCTCGTCGCGGCTTTCTCCGCCGCATCGCGGATACGTTCGACGAGCTCGTCGAGGGGCTCGTTCTTGTTCGTGATGATGACAGAGAGCTGCACGGTCGTCTGCGGCGGCGCCTTGACCAAGGCGGTCTTGTTGATGGCGGAATTCGGGATGACGATGATGTTGTCCTGGTCGTCCTTGATGGAGGTATGCCGCCAGGTGATGTCCTGCACGACGCCCCGCATACCGTTGACTTCGATGTTGTCCCCGCAGGAAACGACGCGTGTCAGGCTGATCTCCAGGCCGGCTATCAGGTTCGACAGGGTGTCCTGGAATCCGAGGGAGACGGCGATGCCGCCGACGCCGAGGGCGGCGATCGCCGCGGTGATGTTGATGCCGAAGCAGGTCGATAGCAGCACGCTTAAGCCGAGCACCCAGATGACGACGCGGGCGATGTTGATGAAGATGCTCCCGGAGGGGACGCGGTCGTTGCCGCTCTCGTCCTTCCGCATGAAGATACGCTTCATGAAGCGGGCGACGAAGTGTGCGAGCAGGATGGTGACGACGATGATGCACACGGCGGCGAGAATCGTGCTGAGGATGTTGCCGTGGATGAAGTCCTCTATGTCGGTGAAGATGTTTTCCATACGCACGCATTATAGCGGTTGGCCGTGAGCGAGAGCGCGCCGCCTACGGTATGAAAAATTACAAATTCGTATGCAGCGTGTCGGTGGCGCGCAGAACGTCTATACTACGAGGGGTCTTGAAACGAAGTGATGGGCGCAGCGCTTCCCGCGGCGCCTTGGACATGAACACAAGCAGGGGAGAAGCTTATGTGCACAAACGGCGTCAACACCCAGCAGTTGAAGGACACCGTCACCCAGATCAACGACCTCGTCTCGCTGTCCCGTCGCTGGACCCATAACATGTACCACCTGGCCGACGGCGGGCAGATGGAGCGCTCGGCCGACAAGCTCCAGGAGATCCAGCGGATGCTCGACGACGTGCGCGCCGAACTCGACGAGGCGCAGGACTGCATCGACCGCGACGACGAGGACAACGGCACCGAGGTCAAGCTTGTCTGAGGGTGTAACCTCTCCAGCTGCAATCGTTTCAGGCGACGGGGACGCGACTTTCCTCGTCGTCTCTTCAACCACACCAACCGAAGATGTCATCAACGCTCTGCAGGCTTCTGCGGACACGCTCGGCCATGACGCGGCGGCCTTTGTCGCACTCGACAAGCTGGTGGCAGAGGATCCCGCGCAGGCTCTCGGTCGGCTCGTCTGCACAATCGATCCGTGGACGGTCGTCGCGTTAGATGGGGATTCCGAGCAGGCCCTGCGCGTCGCATTCGGAAAGCCGGCCGCCCCGCTCGATGCGGACGAAAGCGTCCAGGTCTGCGGCTATACCCTGGTGGCGGTCCCGAACTTCGAACAGGCCCTCGTCGACCAGGATGCCAAGCGTGTCGCCTGGGGCAGGCTGCAGGCGGCAAGACATCCGGGCAAGGTCCTGTAAGCGGCCCCTTTCCTGCTTCGATCTTCGGTTTTCCAAAAAAATGAAGGCTAACCCTGCAGGAAGTCCGCGATGGCGGCCTCGACGCCGAGTTTGCTGCCAGGGACGGTCTGTGTGAAGCGCACGGCCTTCTCGTCGAGCTCGTCCAGTGCCGGCGGGATGTCGTCGTGACCGGTCTCGCGGGCGATCTCGCGATTCAATCCGGCTCCGCTCAGATCAGCGACCTCTGCAGGGAGCGGCTCGTCCGGGTCGATACCGTGGAGGGCGCGGTAGACGTTGGCGCCGAACTTCGCCCAGTGCGCCGTGCTGGCGACGAGCAGGGGGCGTGTTCCCTTGTATTCGGCCGCGACCTTCCAGGCGACCGCGGAATGTGGGTCGAGCAGATAGCCGTATTCGTCGAAGACCGCCTTGATGGTCTGCAGGCACGTGACGCTGTCCACCGAACCGGCGCGGTAGGTGTCCTGCAGCGCCGTGCGGGTCTCCGCATCCACCTCGAAGCACTTCGCCTCCGTCAGATCCTGCATCCAGGTGCGGATGCGCTCGCTGTCGCGTCCGGTCAGTTCGAAGAGCTGACGCTCGAGGTTGCTCGAGACGAGGATGTCCATAGACGGTGACGGGGTCAGCACGAACTCGCGGTCGGAGATGTCGTAGACGCCGGTCTCGATGAAGTCGGTCAGGACCCGGTTGGTGTTGCTCGCGCAGATGATCTGGCCGATGGGGGTGCCGACCTGCTTGGCATACCAGCAGGCCAGGATGTTGCCGAAGTTGCCGGTCGGCACGCAGACGTCGAGGAGGTCTCCGGCTTCAAGCCGTCCGTCGGCGACCATCTGGGCATAGGAGCTGATGTAGTAGACGACCTGCGGGAGCAGGCGTCCCCAGTTGATGGAGTTGGCGCTGGACAGCGCGACGTTGCGCTGCGCGAGGAGGCTTTCGGCGAAGCCTTCGTCGGCGAACATCTGCTTGACGCTCGTCTGGCAGTCGTCGAAGTTGCCCTTTACGCCGAAGACGCAGACGTTGTCGCCATCCTGCGTCACCATCTGCTTGTGCTGGATGTCGCTCACGCCGCCGTACGGGTAGAAGACGACGATCGAGGTGTACGCACGGTCGGCGAAGCCCTGCAGCGCCGCCTTGCCGGTGTCCCCGCTCGTGGCTACAGCGATGAGGTAGTCATTGTCGGCGCCGCCACGGGCGCGGGCCGCCTCGACGCTCGCGCTGAAGAAGACCGGCAGGCACTGCAGCGCCATATCCTTGAAGGCGCTCGTCGGCCCATGCCAGAGCTCGAGGACGTACATACCGTCCTCGCCGACCGGCGTGATGGGACAGATGTCGGGAGTGTCGAAATTGTCCCCGTACGCCTGGCCCATGAGGCGGTCGAGGTCCTTTCGTGCAAAATCGACGCCGAACCTCTCGTAGACCTCCGCCGCCCGCTGCGCATAGGGCTGCTGTGCCAAAGCGAGGACGTCGTCGAGGGAGAGGCGGGGCAGCTCGGTCGGGACGAAGAGGCCGCCACTTGCGGCGATGCCCTGCAGGACCGCCTCGGAAAACGGAAGCGGGGCGTCGGTCCCCCCGCGTGTATCGATATATCCGATATCCATCAGCTGGCCCCTCCGGTCTGCGCCTGACGTGCGTGTTTGTCCGTGCAAGATGATACCATGGTGCAAAAGCGGACGAGAAAAGGATCGACGATGCCTGTCAAACTGCTCATGGGAAACGAAGCACTCGGACTGGGCGCCATCCATGCCGGCGTGAACTTCGTCAGCGGCTATCCGGGAACCCCGTCGACGGAGGTGCTCGAAACGGTCGCCAAGAACAATGACGGCTCCATCCACGTCGAGTGGTCGACGAACGAGAAGGCCGCGCTCGAGGCGGCCGCCGGGGCCTCGTATGCCGGAGCGCGTTCGCTGGTCACGATGAAGCAGGTCGGTCTCAACGTCGCCTCCGATCCGCTCATGACCCTGGCCTACATCGGCGTGGAAGGCGGGCTCGTCCTCGTCGTGGCCGACGACCCCGGTCCCATCAGCAGCCAGACCGAACAGGACACGCGCAACTTCGCGCAGTTTGCCAAGGTGCCCGTCCTCGACCCTTCAAGCCCCGGCGAGGCCTACGGCATGATCCAGGACGCCTTCGAGATATCCGAGCGGCACCACTGCCCCGTCATCGTGCGTCCGACGACGCGCGTGAGCCATGCCTGCGGCACCGTCAAGACGCGCGGCGGAACCTCCGACTGCGAGCCGGACGGAGGCTTTGAACATCCGGAGATCTCCGATACCGACGAATATTGGAACACGGCCCGCCCTGTACCGGGCGGCTTCGTCAAGGATACCCAGCGCTGGGTCGTCTTCCCGCGCACGTCGTATCTCAACCACCTGAAGGTCGAGGAGCGCCGTCCCGTCCTGGCGGCGGAATTCGACTCCTACCAGGCAAACCGCATCGAGCTGTCGAACCCCGGCGATGCCAAGGCCACGCAGGCATATGCCGACGCCCTGCACAAGCTGCGCGCCTCCGATGCGTCCGCGACCTTTCCCTACGGCCTCGTCTGCGGCGGCATCTCCTATCAATACGCCTTGGAGGCCTGCGAGATGCTCGGCTGTGCGCTCCCGGTCTTCAAGGTCTCCACGCCCTATCCCTTCCCGGAGGGGCTCGCCTGCGATTTTCTCGACGCGGTCTCAGACGTCCTCGTCGTCGAAGAACTCGACCCCGTCATCGAACGCGAACTCTTCTTCCTCTGCGGTCAGCACGGCCTGCAGCACGGGATCCACGGTAAGCTCGACGGCACCTTCTCCGCGGCCGGGGAGCAGTCGACCGAGGCGGTCGTGGCGGCCCTGACCCAGCTCGGTATCGCCTCCGAAGATGCGGCGCCCGTCCCGCCAAAGCGTCCCGAGCCGCCGGAGTTGCCCGTGCGCCCTCCGGTACTCTGTGCGGGCTGCCCGCACCGCGGCAGTTTCTACGCCGTCAAGAAGGCGACCAAGGGACGCAAGGCCGTCTACTGCGGCGACATCGGCTGCTACACCCTCGGCAACGCGCAGCCGCTCGACATGGTCGACACCTGCCTGTGCATGGGCGCGGACATCACCGTTGCGCAGGGCATCGAAACCGTCGACCCCGACGCGGTCTGCTTCAGCTTCATCGGCGACTCGACCTTTTTCGCAAGCGGCATCACCGGCATCATCAACGCCGTCTACAACCACCACGACATCATCGTCTGCGTCCTCGACAACTCGACGACCGCGATGACCGGGCATCAGCCCCATCCGGGCACCGGCAGGACCATGATGGGTGTGGACGGCGCCGCCATGAGTATCCCTGCCATCGTCGAGGCCATCGGCGTCACCTCGTGCACGACCGTCGATGCGCTCGACCTGGACGCGGCCTGCGCGGCCGTCAGCGATGCGCTTGGGCAATCCGGCGTGCGGGTCATCATCTTCAAGTCGCCGTGCATCGCCGTCTCCAAACCGCAGCATCCACCGGTGACGATCGATACCGACGTCTGCACCGGCTGCCACAGCTGCATCCGCGAGATCGGCTGCCCCGCCATCGTCGAGCGCGTCGGACAGGTCGCCATCGACGAGGGTCAGTGCTACGGCTGCGAGCTCTGTGTGCAGGTCTGCCCGATGGATGCCATCGTGGGGGGAGGCGACGATGGGTAGTTCTACCGAACACGGCCTCAACTGCGTCATCTGCGGCGTCGGCGGCCAGGGCAACGTCTTGGCCTCCCGTCTGATCGCGCAGGTTCTGCTCGATCGCAACGAGCATGTCAAGACGGCCGAGACCATCGGCATGGCACAGCGCGGCGGCAGCGTCACGAGCCACGTGCGCGGCGGGCGTCCGAACTCCCCGCTGGTGCCGCAGCATACGGCCGACGCCCTCATCGCCTTCGAGCCGGCCGAGGCGGTCCGCTGCATCGACCTCGTCCGCGACGGCGGCACCGTCATCGTCAACACCGCCGCCCTCCAGCCGCCGACGGCCGCCCTTGCCGGCAGCGACTACGACGGCAGCGAGGCGCTCGCCTACCTCGAGGAGCTCCAGACGGCAGGCGACCTCCACGTGGTCTTCGTCGACGGCGACGAGATCTGCCGCGCCCTCGGCAATCCGAAGGTTTTAAACGTCGTCCTGCTCGCAAGCGCCGTCAAAGCCGAGGCCCTCGGCATATCGCGCGAGGAGCTCGAGGAGGCTATCAGGGCGCAGGTCAAGCCGGAGTTCCACGATCTGAACCTCCAGGCGGTCGCGCAGGTATTCGCTTAAAGGCGGCTGTCGGACCCCTCAGCTTCTATTCGTCCTGGTGGACGCGGGGGGCATGTTCCAAGAAGTAGCGGCAGGAATGGCAGTTCTCCTTGCGTGCCGCTGAAAAATCGACGTCGGTTGCGGAAAACGTCTCCATCGCGCTCGCGCGTTCGTGTTGCGGATTTTCGCAGTTGACGGTGTACATGCAGGAGCGTGGGCAGATGCCGGTCGCGTCGTGCGGGCAGTCGAAGAGCATCTCCCGCTTGCAGCCCGGTTCCTCCCAACATGCCATCGCCTGTAAGCCTCCTGAACCGGTGAAATGCACGTTGCGTGCGCATCCCCATACAAAAGCGGCCCGGGAACCCGAGCCGCTTGGAACTATCTGGCGGAGAGTTGGGGATTCGAACCCCAGATAGGAGGATCTCTCCTATACTCGCTTAGCAGGCGAGCGCCTTCAGCCAACTCGGCCAACTCTCCAGGACAAAAACGCGTAGAGAATAATAGCAGAAATGAGCAGGACTTTCCGTGCGGGTGACGCCGGTCTTTCCGCGGGATTCGCCCACGGGCAAGTCGTCTGAAATCCTGCCGCTCGGGCTCTCCGCCGTCTTCTTTGACCTGAGCGAATGCGGAGGCGAGATGCTTGGCAAATGCCGCTTTATGCCTGTTCAAAGGATTATTCAAAAAAGTGATAATTTGTGCTATCTCTAGCGTTATGATGAACTCAAAATTCGGGGGCAACCCTTTATTTCAGGGGTTCGTAAACGAGAGAGAGTCAATCATGGCAGCAGAACACCAATTCCAGGGCCTGGCAAAGATCATGATCGTCGACGCCAACGACCGCAAAGGGCCGAGCTTCGGCAAGGGCGCAGCGGTTTTGCTGCACGGAGTCGAGGAATACGGCTCCTTAAACCGTGCCGCAAAAGAACTGCACATGGCATACAGCAAGGCGTGGAGCATGATAAAGAAGGTCGAAGAAGGCCTCAACATACAATTCATCGAGCGCTACGGTGCGCGTGGTTCGGTTCTGACCGAGGAAGGACGGGAGTTCCTCGCCCGTTTCGACGAGTTCGAATCGGACGTCAACGACTACGTCGCGCAGTCCTTTGCGGAGAAGTTCGAAGACGTCCAGTAGCGAAAGCCGGACGGCTTTTGCAAAAAGTCCTTTTCTTAATCGGATAGTGAGGTGGTCGCGCCCTTAGTTGGTGCCGGTGTTGTCGGTGGCACGCGTGCTGCCGCTCGTGTCCTCGCCGCCGGTTCCGAGGTAGACGGTGATGGTCGCACCACGACTCGTGCTCGACCCGGCCTTGGGATCGGTGCGGATGACGACGCCTTCTTCTCCCACCTCATACTGCCAGTCGAGTTTGAACCCGGCGTTTTTCAGATCGGCCTTTGCCGCTGCCTTGGTCTCTCCGGTCACGTCGGGGACGGTGACCTTGTCGCTGCCCTGTGAGATCGTGAGCGTGATGTTGGAGCCCTCGTTGACCTCGGTTCCGGCCTTGACGCTCTGGTCGCAGACCTCTCCGACGCCGACGTTATCGGAATAACCCGAGGTGGTCTTGACGTTGAGGCCGAGACCTTCGAGCGTCGAAACCGCCGATTCTTCGCTGTTGCCGATGACGCTCGGAACGCTGACGGCCTTGGCGCCCTGGCTGACGGTGTATTTGACCGTCGAGCCGGCGTCGACCTCGGTCAGGGCGGCCGGCGATTGGTCGCAGACCTGACCGGAACTGTACGTTCCGTTGTAGTCGCTCGACTTTTCGCCGGTGAGACCGACCTCGGCCAGGGCGGCCTCCGCCTCAGATTCGGTCAGTCCCAAAAGGTTCGGGACATAGGCCTTGCCGGAGTTGCCTTTGCCGGAGGAGACGACCAGGTCGACAGAGGAGCCGGTTGCGATCGAGTCGTTGGCACCCGGGTCCTGGCTGATGACGCTGCCCTCTTCGACCGAATCGCTTTCCTGCTGGGTGACGGTTCCGACCTTGAGTCCGGCGTTTTCGAGCGTCTTGGTTGCATCATCGAGGGTCTCGCCGGTGACGGACGGCACGACGACCTGCTGGGCGTTCGACGAGCATGCGGCGATCGAGACGCCGACGGCGATGGCCGCGATGACGACGACGAGTATGATGATGACGATGATCCGGTTGCGCCGACTCTTCTTTTTGTCCTTGTCGGCATCCTGCTTGTCATCGTCGTCGACCGGATCCATGACCGTCGTCTTCTCGTCGATGGTGGGGATGCCGTTGTTGGGCATGACGACCGTCGCGGCGGCGGGGGCCGGGGCGCCGGCGATGTAGGCGTCCAGGTCCTTCTTCATGTCGTTGGCGGTCTGGTAGCGGTCCTTCGGATCTTTTTGCATCGCCTTTAAGATGATCGCCTCGAGGGCGGGATCGATATCGGGGTTGATCTCCCGCGGCGGGACCGGCATCTCGTTGACCTGCTTGGTTGCCACCGAGACGGCATCCGGGCCGTCGAAGGGAAGCTGCCCGGTGCTGGCCTCGTACATGACGACGCCGAGGGAGTACAGATCGCTCGTCGGCCCGAGCGGCTTGCCCTGCGCCTGTTCGGGACTAACGTAGTGTGCCGTCCCCAGAACGCAGGAACCTTCGGTCATGTTGGCGTTTCCGGCCACGGCGATGCCGAAGTCCATGACTTTGATGTTGCCGTCGGCCTGCACCATGATGTTGGCGGACTTGATGTCGCGGTGGATGATGTCGTAGCCGTGGGCGAGGGAGAGGGCGGAACAGGCCTGCGAGGCGATCTCGGCGACCTTGCGGGGGTGGATCTTGCCGCGCTGTTCGATGGCGGTCTTCAGGTCGGTGCCGCGGACATATTCCATGACGATGTAGTACTCGTCGTTGTCCTGGCCCCAGTCGTAGATGTTGACGATGTAGGGGTTTTGCAGGTTGGCCGCTGCCTGGGCCTCTTGACGGAAGCGCTCGGCGAAGGTCGGATCGCTTGCATACTGCGGCAGCATGACCTTGATGGCGACGGTGCGCCCGAGGGTGGTGTCGGTGGCCTTGTACACGGAGGCCATGCCTCCCATACCGATCTTCTCGGTCACCTTGTAACGGTTTGCAAAAACACGTTGCTCGTTCACGTTCACTCCCGTCAGATGGGTGCGCGCCTTAGGCAGCACACCGTGCCTATTCTAAACAAAAAACCTCAGCCCGCTTGCGGCAACAGCGCCTTTTGAAAAATATTCCAAGTCTGCCGTGCATGCCCTACAGCGCTCCCAATGCTTCCAAAGCCGCTTCCAGGACGGCCCCCGCCTTGGGCGCGGCCACCTCTCCGCCGCTTCCGCCTTCTTCGATGACGATGGCGATGGTGACGCTCTTACCTCCTGCGGTGGCCGTCCCGATGAACCAGGCGTCGTCGGTCGGGTTGTCGGTTTCGGCCGTGCCGGTCTTGCCGATGACGTCGGCCCCGTAGATCTGCGCGCCGGTGCCGCTGCCGTTGGTGACGACGTTTTTGAGGATGTCGCATTCCTCCTCGGCTGTTTCCTTCGAGATGGCCTGCCCGTAGATGGACGGCGAGGTCTTGGAGACGACGCTTCCCGAAGAGGAGAGGACCTGGTCGATCAGATAGGGTTTCATGACGACGCCGCCGTTGCTTATGCCGGCCATGACGGCTGCCATCTGGGTGACGGTGACCTGCGGGCCGGAGGGGCTTGCATGGTCGCCGACCGGCTGGCCGTCGCCGGCCCACGCCGTCTCCCACTCGGTCATCTCGTCCGGGTTGGGCATGAGCGAGGTTGCGACCGAGAAGTCCTGGGCGATCGTGTTGTTGATGCCGAAGGCCTCGGAATAGCGCACCAGGTTCTGCGCTCCCAACTCGTCGGCGATCTGGGCGAAGACCGTGTTCGAGGACACCGCCGTGGCCTCTTCGACCGTGATGGTGCCGTGCTTCGACTTGTTGTAGTTGGTGATGTCGGCACCGCCGATTTCAAGCGAAGAAGGCGATTGGAAGGTGCTTTCGGGCGTGACGGTGTTGGTGTCGAGCGCCGCGGCGAGCGTCACGCTCTTGAAGGTCGAACCCGGGGCGTACAGGGTCTGCGTCGCCCGGTTGAGCAAAGCTCCGTTTTCCGCGGTCGAGTCGCCGGACAAGACGTTTTCGACATCGTTGAGGTTGCAGGTCGGAGACGAGGCCTGTGCAAGGACCGCCCCGGTCTCGGTGTCGAGCACCGTGCAGGCGCCGGTAACCCCTGACAGGGCGCTTTCGGCGGCCTCCTGGATTTGAGAGTCGAGCGTCAGGACGACGTCATTGCAGTTGGTCTGCACGCCGGCGTACGCGCGTATCGCATCGCCGAAGGTCTCGAAGTTCTCGGTGCCGATCAAGGTGTCGCTCATCGAGCTTTCGACCCCGGCGGCGCCGTATTGCTGGGAGAAGTATCCGACCGCCTGTGAGGCCAAAGACCCCTCGGGATAGACACGCTCGTAGGTCCCGTCGTCCTGCTTTTCGGATTCCGCCAACACGACGTTGTCGGAGGTGAGGATGGCACCGCGCTCCTCTTCGGCCTCCCGCTTGAGTGTGTGGTTGTTGCCGGGCATGTTCTGCAGCTCCTCGGCGCGGATGACCTGGACGTAGGTCAGGTTGGCGATGAGGATGGCGAAGAGTATGGCGAAGATCGTGATGAGGATCGTGAGGCGCCGGCCGAGCGCCGTGCGTCCCAAAACACCGCTGTCCTGCCCGCCGCCCGCCTGGATGCGCCCCGTCATCTCGGTCTCCAGACCGGTTCCCTCGTTGCCGGCGCAGAGCAGCAGGCCGACGATGATGAAGCTGGAGAGCAGAGAGGAACCGCCCTGGCTGATGAAGGGCAGGGTCACGCCGGTGAGCGGGATGAGCCCGGTGACCCCGCCGACGATGATGAAGGCCTGCAGGCAGATGGAGGTCGTCAGGCCGACGGCCGTGAAGGCGGCGACATCCGACTTCGCCCGCGCGGCGATGAGGAATCCACGCACCGCGAAGAGCATGAAGAGCAGGATGACGGCCGAGGCGCCCAAAAGCCCGGTCTCCTCGGCGATGGCGGAGAAGATGAAGTCGCTCGCGACCTCGGGGATGAGGGTCGGCTCACCGCGCCCGATGCCGCTTCCGAACAGGCCTCCGTCGGCCAGCGAATAGAGCGACTGGACGATCTGGTAGCCGTTGCCGTTCGCATCCGCAAACGGATCGAGCCAGACGGAGACGCGGTCCTGGACATGGCTGAAGATGAAGTAGAGGCCGACGGCTCCGATGGCGACGAGGACGATGCCGATGAGGACGTAGAGCAGCCGCCCGGTGCAGACGTAGAGGATGACGAGGAAGATGCCGAAGAGGAGCAGGGCGCTGCCGAGGTCCTTTTCGAAGATGACGACGAGCAGTGCCAAGACCCACATGGCGATGAGCGGTATGAGCGTGCGGAAGTCGGGGAGCTTGATGCCGACGCGGCTGCGCCGCATGACCGAGAGCAGCTCGCGGTTGTCCGCCATGTAGGCGGCCAGGAACAAGACGATGAAGATCTTGGCGAGCTCGCCCGGCTGAAATGACATGCCGAAGAGCGAGATCCAGATACGGGAGCCGTTGTATTCGGCGCCGATGAGCGGCAGCATCGGCAGGATCAGCAGGATGATGGCAATGAGCAGGCAGGTGTATTTATAGCGTCCCAGCTTTTCGATGGAGGGCACCAGGGCGATGACGAGGACCAAGGCCGCGATACCGACGAAGAGCCAGATGATCTGCCGGTACGCGTTATCCGGATCAAGACGAAGGACGAAGCAGATGCCGATGCCGGAGAGCAGAAAGGCGATCGGGAGGACGGCCGGGTCGGCGTTGGGCGCGAACCGGCGAACGGCGATGTGCGCGATGAAGAAGGCCGCAATCAGTCCGATGGGGACGGCGAAGGACTGCACGGTGATCTGGGTGCCTTCGTTGACGAGCAGCATCGCGAACAGGAGCAGCAGGACCGGCGTCGCTGCCAGCAAAAGCCACATCTCTGTTGTCCGACGGTTCTGCATGAATCCCTGTTCCCTAACGCTCGTCTAACGTTGGTCTGTCTGCGCCGTTTCGTCTGTTGCAGGCTGTCCTGGCTGGGCGTCTTCCGTCGAAGGGGCGGAACCCGCATCTGCCGCAGCGGCAGGTTCGGCCAGCTGTTCCCGATATGACGCGAGCACGTTTTGCGCTTCTTCGAGGGAGTCGACCTGGATGCCCTCCTCCAAGCGCTGCGCGGTGGAGATGGGAAGCTGATCGACCGGGACATCGGTCTGTTCCTGCAGCCAAGACAGGCGGATGACGCCGGCGAAATCGCCGGGAAGGCCTTGATAGATGGCGACCGTGCCGTCTTGGTCAATCAGATAATACGAGCTGCGGGCGTAGGCGTTGATGCCGAGAGCAGCGGCGACGATCACGACGATGAGGGCGACCACGAAGATGATCGGTGCCTTGGGGACATGGTGCCGTCCTTCCGCCCGTTCCTTGGTCGCACGGGCTTCGGATGCGGAGAGCCGGTCGACAACGAGGGCCGTTATGTTGTCTGCCCCTCCCGCACTCAGCGCCTCCTGGATGAGATTGTCGCAGCAGGTTTCGGGATCCGGCTGTGCCAGGAGTATCGCTTCGATCTCCGGGTCGTCGACCATGCTGGTCAGACCGTCGGAGCAGAGCAGGAGTCGGTCGCCTTCGGCGATGTGGAGATTGTAGATGTCCGGCTCCATCTTCGGATCCGAACCAAGGGCACGCGTGATGACCGAACGCATCGGGTGTACACGCGCCTCCTCGCGGGTGATACTGCCCTGATCGACCATGTCGGCCACCAGCGAATGGTCACGGGTGAGCTGCTGGAGCTTGCCGTCGTGCAGGAGGTAGGCGCGTGAGTCGCCGACCTGGGCGATGGTGAGCTTGTCGTCGACGATGGTGACCGCCGTCATGGTGCAGCCCATGCCGGGCTTGCCGGTGCCGTCCGAGGCGCCGCGGATGACGTCGCGGTTCGCTGCCTGGACCGCGCGGCCCAAGGTGCCGCCGTCGTTGATCTTGGAGCAGTTGGCGAGCATCGTGTTGACGGCGATTTCGCTGGCGACCTCGCCGGCCTCGTGTCCGCCCATGCCGTCTGCGACGACGAAGAGCGGGGGCTCGATGACGAAGTTGTCCTCGTTATGTTCGCGTACGCAGCCGACGTTCGTCCGGCAGGCATAGACGAGCGATTCTGTGCCGGGCGCTTTGTTCTTGCCGCGGTTCATGAACGCCCGATTCTGATGTCAACGTTGCCGATCGTGACGATGTCGCCGGCCGAACACGTCGCCGTCTCGCGGACGTTATGACCGTTGAGCTTGGTTCCGTTGGTCGAATCGAGGTCCTCGACCATCAGGTTCGAACCCATCAGCAGGAAGCGGGCGTGGCGTCCCGAAACGAAGTCGGTCGGAATCAAGATGTCCGCTCCCGGGGCGCGACCGACGACGACCGGACCGTTGACCTGCAGCTTCAAACCGCGCAGCTCTTTAGGACCTTTGTCGACTGTCAGTGTCCAGGTTTCGGCTTTTCTGTTTTGTCCTCTGACGAGACCGACACCGGTCCGCATGACGGCGAAAAGGAACAGGTAGAGCAATACGACGAGCAACAAGCGCCCTGCAAGAAGGATGAAATCAACCACGACTAGTCCTCCTGGAAGAACAGGCGCGCGTTGCCGAGTGTGATGGTATCTCCGTTGTGGATGTAGGTCTCTGAGATGATTTGCGAGTTGACTGCGGTGCCGTTCAAAGAGTCGAGGTCGGTGATGAGCCAGCCCTGTGCGGCGCGGGTGATGCGGGCGTGCTGCCGGGAGACGCTCGGGTTGGCGATGACGACGTCACAGGAGCGTTCGCGCCCGATGACGGCTTCGGCGGTTTCGATGGGATAGCTCATGTTCGAGTCGTAGTCGACCAGGGCTGCATGCGGAACGCGGGCGGGCGTCCCGCCCAAAAGCTGCGTTTTTGCAGCAGCTTCTTCTGTCTGGGGCGCTTCCTGCTGTTGGGCGGGCGCCGGCTGGGCGGGAGGAGTTTCCTGCGGCTGGCGTGCCGGCACGGATTGCGGGGCGCTGGCGGCTGCCGCTGCACCTGCTGCCGCGGCGGCGACTGCGGCCTGCGAGACGGGCTGGGCAGGCTGTACAGGTGCAGGCTCGGGTGCCGCCGGTTGGGCAGGAGCGGGCGCCGGCTCGGCCGGCTCGGCGGGCTCGGGATTTTGTGGCTGTGCTTCGGCTTGGACGGGAGCGTCGGTCGGTTTGTAGGGCACGCTTTGCATGTCGGAGGGCACGAAGGGGTCGAAGGTGTCTTCCTGGTCCTTGGATGAGGCTGAGGGCGCTGCCTGGGCGGCGGGCTGCCCTTGCTGCGGGCCCTTTTCGAGCCCGTAATGTACGCGCTCCTCGCGGCGCAGGTCTTCGATGATATCGGCTGAAACGCTTTCGGCGATGATGTCGAAACGGCCTCGCTTGAGACCCTCATCGACCATGAAGCGTACCAGGGGAGGACAGTCGAAAACGAGGCCGGATTGACTCGCCCGACCGGTCAGGTAGGTTTCGACCTCCCCGGCCAAGGTCGGATAGTAACCGCTCATACGTTGGTCGTCTTCGACGGAGAGCAGGACGGTATAGAGGGTCGGAGCGTATTCGACGCCGACGCCGATCATCTTTTCACGCTGCATTTCCTTGTCGGCGCGCTTTGCGAGCTTGACCGGTTCGATGCCGCCGCTACCGCCTCGACCGGATCCTCCCTCTATCATGTTCTCGGCCTTGCTTTCAAAACGTGAGAACACGCCCATGCTTAGTCTCCTTCTTCACGGCTGGGGGCTCCCAGAACACAAATTATTATCATAATAATAGCGGCCAAAACGTCGTAAAGGACGCAGAAAAAACCAGGGTGTGTCCACATTCCCACAAGGGTCCATTGAGCGACGATTTGCGCGATGAGACTGAGTACAAAACCGGCGACGACGCCGACGATCGCCCAGGGCTGCGACTGGCGCGAGCAGAACAGCGACATGACGATGGCGCTCAGCAACCAGCCGGCTGCCAACACCCAAAATGCGGGGGATGTCAGCAAAAACTGCATGATGTCGCCGGAGTTTTGCACCGTCCCAACGTCGAGTGAAAGGCCGTAAAAGACGACCGTCAGTTCATGCCCGATCCAATCGGTTCCGGAAAAGAGGGCCGGGAAGGTTATGAGAGCGGTCATGCTCAGCATGATGCCGATGATCGCGGCTCCGCAGACCCTTCTGAGCGGCAGGAAAAAGCCGGCGATGAGCGGCTGGAACGGCGTCATGTTGATGAGGGTGAGCGGCGATGCGATGAAGGAGGTGTTGACATCGGCGGTGCGGTGCCGTCCGAAGAAAAGCCACCAGATGACGGCCAGCACGACGATGATGATGCCGAGCGGGATGGGTATGGACGGGCCGATGACGAAGCCGACGCCGAGCAGTATGAGCGAAAACAGGGCCCCGATGCTCGGAACGATCGCGGCCACGACGGCTGCGACCAAGGCGATGACCATCGAAAGACCCGTCGTCGTCAGGTCGGAAGCGACGATGCCGACGGCGGCGATCCACCAGCAGAGGAGGGCGCCGAGGCAACGCCCCGCGATGCTGCGCGTGCGGGGAGTGAAGCGGTCCCACAGGCCGACGTGGGAATAGTCCTCCTCCTGGCGTTCTTCCTCCTCCCCGTCTCCTCCCGTCAGCTCACGCAGCTGCTGAGCGCCGAGTTGGGGGTCGCCGAGCAGCGGCAGCAGCTCGTCTAAGAACTCGAGAACCGTTTCGTAGCGGTCGTCACGGTCGGGGGACATGGCGCAGAGGAGCACGTCGTCGAGTTCCTCGTCCACGTCGTCGCGAAACGTCGAAGGCGGGTCGACCTTGAAGCGCGTTATCTTCATGAGCGAGCGGTCGACGGTGTCCGCCCAAAACGGATTCTCGCCGGTCAGGGACTCGTATATGACCATGGCGAGTGCGAACTCGTCGCAGCGTTGATCGAGGTCGAGCCCGCGGATCTGTTCGGGCGGCATATAGCCGATCGTGCCGCCACAGGCCGGCGCGAAGCCCTGTGCATCGGCAAGTTCCGATATGCCGAAATCACTTACCTTGATACTGCCGTTTTGGCCAATCATGACGTTGGCGGGCTTGATGTCCAGATGGAGCACCTGGTTTTCGTGGGCGAAGTCCAGCACCTCTCCGACGGTTTTGGCGACGTCGGCGACAATGTCGGTGCTGAGGACCTCGTCTCCCAGGGACTCGATGAGCTCTTCGAGGGTCGGGCCCTCCATTGCCTCCATGATGAGATAGGCCTCGTCGTCTGCGGAGGAAAAGTCGATGACGCTGACGACGTTGGGATGGTTGAGGAGAGCGGCGGTACGCGCTTCGGACAAGCCGGGGATCGTCCCGTCCTGTCCTCTGTCGGTAAGCGGCATCCGTTTGATGGCGACCCGGCGCTGCAGGTTCGTGTCCCAGCAGATGTCACATTGTCCGGTGGCGCCGGTGCCGACCGTTTCGATCGGGCGATACCGGTTGAGGATGAGTGGCTGCTGCACCCGAACTCCTTTTGCTTGCTGCGTTACGAGAGCATCCAAATGGCATTATAGTCCATATGCACGCCTTCCATGAGGCGGCGGGCACCGCAGGACCTATGATTTCGACAGCGCTTCTAACGCTGCCGCCGCAGCCTTATTCTGAAGGCAGATCGCGCCTCGTCGGATGGCAGATCATCACCTGTTTCAGACGCTTTGAATAGTAGGCGAGATGAGCGCTGTCATAGCTCAGGCTGACGGCGCGGTGGAGCAGTATCTCGACGACCTCGCCCTGTGAGGAAAAGACCCCTCGATAGGCTGCGAGCAGATCGAGGAATTCCCGTGCTTCGCGGTCGATGGTTGCCTGGATATGCCTCGTTTGTGGCCGTTGCTCCAATGAGGGATTGCTCAGCACGATCTCCGCCTTCGTCTGACGGCAGATTTTGACGAATTCTCCGGCAGGGCGTTCGACATACTCGTGCTTCGCCGCAAACATGATCGTCTCTAGCATCTGACTGAAACTGCGAAACGGGCAGATTGGGTTGTGATAGAGATGCTGGCTATCCCGATAGACCTCTTTCGAGACGCTTACGTACAGGAGCGCCTTCGGGAATGCGCGTTCTGGCTTTCCGGCCATGGTACGTCCTTCCTTTCATGGAAACGGAGCGCCTCCCCGATGTTTTGAGAGGCGCTTATATAGAGCGAGCTATAATAAGCCCTCGTGCGCCGTCCCGACACCTGTTTGGACGGACAGACAGACTCAGGTTCCGTTTTGAGGGTGTAGACAACATCGACACGCCAAAAACACGACACTCAGGCGACTCCGTGACGATCATGACGACGCCGGAGCGTGCCGACTTTTTTCGGCCGGCGCTCGAAGGCAACCCCCACCTCGTGTTCGACCAGAATGAAAGCTTCCCGCTTTTTGACACGCTGGCAAACATATCCATCGCAGGCGGCAGCATCGTCATACTTGACGAAGCACACTTCGTCACCGTCGATGTGATGACAGAGGGCATCCGCCGGTTCCTGGATGATCCGGAGACGGCAGAATCGTCGGTGCGGCTGATTGTGGTCGCCTCGTCGCGCAGGCCGCCGGATCCCATCCTTCATTTTCTGGTCACCTACTGTGACATCTACGACATTATCTACGACTGCGCAGGTGCGGAGATCACGACCGCCCTGATCCGTTTGCTGGACAAGCCGGCCACGCGGTTTGACACGCTGGATCTCAGGATGGGACGGGCAGAGATGCCGGTGCGGGGCGAAGGGGAGGAAGCGGTTGTGGAGGCTGAAAACCCGCGCGATTCGGTGAGCCCCTCCGGAGCGGTGACCGTCGAACTGGGCGATACCGAGACTCAGCATCAAACACTGTCCTTCCCCGTGACCGACGGACCGACCCGTCTGAACATCACCCTGAAGATCGATGTTTCGGAGGCGGAGGACAGCTGAAGACCCGCGGTGTGGAGACACTCAATCAACAGGCTGCGGGCTTTCTACTTTTGCCGCCGCCACAACCGCGCAGGTCCTTATATTCTGTTAAAATCAAGCGCATATTGCTCTCATGCACCACGAACCGACGGTGAGTCATGTACGGAGGATGTTTCTTATGGCACTCTATACTCCCGAATATCAGCCGACCGGCGATGAAATCGCCGTCATCGAGACCGACAAAGGCACGATCCGTGTTCAGCTGCACGGCAAGGATGCGCCGATCCATGTCGGCAACTTCGTCGAACTGGCCCAAAAAGGATTCTACGATGGCCTGAAGTTCCATCGATATGTGCCCGGGTTCGTCATCCAGGGCGGTTGCCCGAACACGCGCGAGATGTCGCAGGAGGATGTGGCGGCAGGCAAGTCAGGTCCTGCCGGCGCCCCCGGAACCGGTGGTCCGGGTTATTCCATCAAGCATGAATACGACACCAACCCGAACAACACCCATGCGGATGGCACCCTTGCCATGGCGCGTTCCCAGATGCCGGATTCTGCCGGCTCGCAGTTCTACTTCTGCCTGGGGGCCCAGCCGTTCCTCGATTCTGACTACACCGTCTTCGGCGACACCATCGAGGGGCTTGACGTCATCGGCCAGTTGCGGGCAGGAGACCTGATCGAAAAGATCACCATCGAGAACGCGTAAGTGCCTGACGCGGCGAGCATGAACGAGGGACGGTAACGTTGAACACCGAGGCTTTCCAGCAGGCACGAAGTTCATACAAGGCCGGCGATTACGACGCTGCGCTCGAAGGGTTCATCCTCTGTACCTGCGATTTGGACCAGATGGGCGCCGCCGACATCAGCAAGCTCTATCACCTCATCGGCAACTGCTACATCAAAAAGGGCGACAGCGCCCAAGGTGCCGACTATTACCGCCGAGCCCTGAACTGCGCTCCGGAAGATGCGAAAGCCGCCCTCAATGCCAATCTGGGTACCGCTCTGCTCAACACCAGGCAGTACGAAGCCGCCGTGCAGGCATTTGACGAGGCCCTCTCCTATGACACCTACAAGACGCCGTACAAGGCATATTCCGGTCGCGGGGCCGCGTATCTGCGACTCGGCGATACCGTCGAGGCGGGCGCATCCTTCCGCGAGGCGGCACTTGACCCGGAAAATCCGAAGCCTGCAAAGGCGCTGGTCAACCTCGGTGTCTGCTTTATGCAGCTCGACCGTCCGGCCGATGCTGCCATCGCGTACGAGTCCGCTCTCGACTTTAACCTCGACCCGATTTCCTGCTGCAAGACCAAGGCGAACCTCGGCCAGGCCTATCTTGCCGAAGGACGTGTCGACGAGGCGCTCGAAATGTTCGAGGAGGCCGAATCGTTCGGTTACGAGCTTTCTTCGGCCGTCCAGCACGACTACGAGATCGCCCGTTCGATCCATGAGGTAGAAACCCGCAACAACACGGCACGTCAGGCCCTCAGCGACGAAGCGCTTCCGGCGTTCGGTGCCGGGGCCGCCGTCGCGGGTGCCGTCGCCGGGGTCACCGACGCCCAAGCGGCGCCGGCCGATCCGTCACAGGCCCCGACCGCGGAGTTTCCCAGTGTCGATACCGCTGCGGCTCCCGCTCCGGCACCCCAGGAAACCTTCACCGGCAACGAGACGCAGCCTTTGGAGACGTACAGCTACCAGGAGCCAGGGGCATCCATCGTCAACGAACCCGTTGCCGCACCCGAAGAGGCCTCCCTGCCCTCCCCGGAAAGCACGGACTTCTTCGATCTGTCCGAACAGCAGATCGACAGCGCCGGGCGTGAAGAGGCGCGTACGGAGCGCAAGAAGCGCGGCGTCGGGCTCAAGATCGTCATCGTCGTGCTTATCGTCGTCATCGTCCTGCTGGCCGCCGCCGCTGCGGCGTTCTTCTTAGGGTACGGCTACCCGCTGCAGGAGGACGTCGTCGACGACTTTATGTCCGCTGCCGTCGACGACGGCGATACCACCCCGTACTGGGACAGCGAAGTCGACGAGGCGACCCGCGCCTCGCAGCTCAGCATGCTCGAAGATGTGTCATCCTACGAGGTCGTTGCTGTCAAACGTTCGACGACGGAATCCGCCGTCTACGTACAGGCACAACTCGAGGCGGGCGGGAACATCTACTACGACTTCGTTCTTGGCCGCGACGGCATCGGCTGGCAGGTCGAATACGTCGAGCTGTACTTCCCGAGCCAACAGTAGTCACTTGTCCAACAGGCCCGCCATCCCGATCAAGCAGGGTGCGCCGGCCTGACAGAAAGGAGCAGTCATGATCGAGAAGACCTACACCATGATCAAGCCGGACGGAGTCGCCAACAAGCACATCGGCGACATCGTCGGACGTTTCGAACGCGTCGGCCTGACCATCGAACGTATGGAGCTTTCCCAGGTCAGCGAGGCAGAAGCCAAGGAAAACTACGCCGAGCACGAGGGCAAGCCCTTCTATGACGGCCTCATCGCCTACATCACCAGCGGACCGGTCGTCAAGATGGTCGTTTCCGGCGAAAACGCCGTCGCCACGGTCCGCAAGCTCATGGGCGCGACCGACCCCGCCGAGGCGGCCCCGGGCACCATCCGGGGCGACTTCGGGCTGACGATGGACGAAAATGTCATCCATGGCAGCGATTCGGTCGCTTCCGCCGAGCGCGAAATCGGCGTCTTCTTCGGCTAGAACCAAACACATCCCGCATCGAAACAAGGCCTTCTTGCACCTGCTGGGAGGTCTTGTTGCTTTTATGGCGGACATCGTCCTATCTCGTTTCATGGTAAACTTAACTGGTAATTGTCCATTTTCAGGTATTGTTTTCGAGATGAAGGAGCAGCAATGCCGCTAGGAGATACGCTTTTCGGCGGTTTCGGCAGCGATATGGCTATCGACCTCGGCACGGCAAATACGCTCGTGTCCGTCAAAGGTCAGGGTATCGTCATCAACGAGCCGTCTGTTGTTGCTATCGAAAACCAGCAACAGCAGCAGCGTGTTCTGGCCGTCGGCACCGAAGCAAAGGAGATGCTCGGGCGCACGCCTGGCAGCATCGTCGCCATGCGTCCCCTCAAGGACGGCGTCATCGCCGACTTCGAGGTGACCGAGGCAATGCTCCGCTACTTCATCAACAAGGCGGCAGGCGGGCGGAGGCGTATGCCGTGGCATTCCAAGCCGCGTGTCGTCGTCTGTGTTCCCAGCGGCGTCACCTCGGTTGAAAAGCGCGCTGTGTTCGAGGCGACCATCACCGCCGGCGCTCGGCAGGCGTTCCTCATCGAAGAGCCGATGGCGGCCGCCATCGGTGCCGATCTTCCCGTCGAATCACCAACCGGGTCGATGGTTATCGACATCGGCGGCGGCACGACGGAGGTCGCCGTCATCAGTCTTGGTGGCATCGTCAATGCAACATCCATCCGCATCGCAGGCGACGCCTTCGATTCCGCGATCGTCCAATATGCGAAATCCCATTTCAATCTGGCGATCGGCGAACGGACTGCTGAAGAGCTCAAGATCAGCATCGGCTCTGCCGCACCCTTGGCCGAAGAAGTCGATGTCGAAGTCCGCGGCCGCGATCTTTTGAGCGGGCTGCCACGGACGCTTCGTGTCGAATCAGAAGACATCCGCATGGCGCTGGACGACCCCATCTCCAAGATGGTCCAAGCCGTTAAGGACACCTTGGACGAAACGCCGCCCGACCTGGCAAGCGACCTCATGGAATACGGCGTTGTTCTCACCGGCGGCGGCGGTCTGCTCCGCGGTCTTGACGAGCGCCTCCGCCACGACATCGGCGTGCCGGTCCATGTCTCGGAGACGGCTTTGACAAACGTCGTCTTGGGCTGTGCCGCGGTTCTCGAATCTCCCGAATACCTCTCTCAATCATATCTGCAACAGCAAGGGTAAGCGCCTATGCCAGGCCTAACCTTTAGCAATCAGGGCGGGGGGACCAGACGCCCGGGGCTTTGGATTGTCCCCGTTGTCCTCATCGTCGTCGCCATCGTTCTCATCACGGTCGCAACCCGTGCCGGTGCTGGCGGCTTCTTTTCTGCGACCCGTTCGGGGGTCCAGGCGGCCACCCGCCCCCTCGCGTCGCTCTGCCAGTTCGTGGCGACCCCCTTTAACTCGCTGAACACCGCCCTGGATACCCCGACGTATGACGCGGAGGACCTGTCGTCGCTCGAACAGGAAAACGAGCAACTGAGGGCTTTGGTCACCGAGCTCGAGGAATACCGTCAGCAAAACCAGCGACTGATATCGCTCTTCAACTTTTCCGATTTGTACGGGCTTGAGACGGTGCCGGCGACCATCACGCTGACGACAAGCGGCTGGGATCGGACCGCCACCATCGACAAGGGCTCCTCTGACGGCATCAGCCAAGGGATGGGCGTCATGAGTTCGAACGGGCTATACGGCCAGGTGGAGACGGTTACGCCGTCGACGAGTACCGTCCGCCTGATCAGCGACGCGAACAGCTCCGTGGCGGCGATGGTGCAGGGTACCCGGGCGACCGGCATTCTGAGCGGCTCGTACGATGGCACCCTGACGCTGGACTACATCTCGGTTGACGAGGCGGTCGGCGTCGGCGACTACATCATCTCTTCTGGCGAAGGCGGCGTCTACCCGCAGGGTATTCTGATCGGTACCGCTTCGGCGATCGAAGTCGACCCCTCCAAGCTGTACTACAGCATCACCGTCACGCCGGTGAGCGATTTTACGTTCTGTCGTGAGGTCTTGGTGTTGACGGGGGACGAGACGGAGGTGGACACCCTCATCGACGAGGATCTGATCGACAGCATGACTTCGGCCTTGATCGGCAGCGAATCCACTGCGGCGGACACGGAGCTCCCGACGGGCGGCTCGTCCGGATCGGGGAGCTCGACAGCAACGACCGATACAGGCTCGTCTTCGGACGAGTCGGTCCCCTACCGGTACGTCTCCCCCTACGAAGACGAGGAGGATTCGACGGACACGACGGGCACGACGGACACGACGGACACAAACGGAAGTGATGAGCCGTGAACAAGTACTACGTCTACATCATCACCACGGTCGTCTGCATCCTGTTGCAGGTTGCGATTGCGCCCAACATCGCCATCGCCGGTTGTACACCGAACTTCCTACTCATACCCTTGATCGTCGTCGCGATGTATTCCGGGCCGACCGTCGGCAGCATCTTCGGCTTCGTAATCGGTCTGTTCGGGGACCTCGCCGGGGATTCGACGATCGGGGCGATGGCGCTGTCCTTCACCATCATCGGTGTCGGTGTCGGCCTCTTCGCCTCGGCTTCCGAGTCGCGGCATCCGCTCGTCATGTGCGTGGTCGTCATCTGCGTCGCGCTGTTCCATGAGCTGTTCTACGGCCTGGTCATCATTCTGACGAGCGCCGCCGATGCCTCGTTTGCCGCCTCGCTCGTCCGCCTGATTCTGCCAGAGGCGCTCTATTCGCTGATCTTCGGCTGCATCGCCTTGGCGACCATATGCCTGGTGATCCAAGAGGACCGGCCCACCGACGACCAGGTCGGCAACCTGACCATGCCGAAGATGAAGTAGTCGGCATATCCGTTGATTCGTCTTTGTTCCGAGGGAGGTGAGGATATCCATGACCGATGCGGTCGCAGCAGCAATCATCGTCTTGCTGTTCATAGCGGCGATCTGCCTGATCGTGCTTGTGGCGCGTGGTCGTCGCTCGCAGTCCTCCTCCCTTTCCCTCGGAGGCTCCGGCGATAAGAACGCTCCATCGGGAACCGAGACCCTGGATGAGGACGCCTCCAAGGGTGAGGCGACCATACGGCGACGCTTCGTCATGTTCATGGGGCTTGCGGTCGTCGCGCTCGGCGGGCTGTTTGCCCGGCTCTGGTCGATGCAGGTGCTGTCAGGCGAATCCTATTCCGCACGGGCGGAGGAAAACCGCATCACCACCTATTCGACGCGTGCGCCGCGCGGGCGCATATATGATCGTAACGGAGTTGAGCTGGTCGGAAACCGCTCGTCGTTTGCAGTGCTGGTCGACTCGAAGGTGCAAAACGACGAACAGGTCATCCGCCGCCTCTCCAACGTCTTAGGTATCCCGCGCGAATCGGTGCGCTCGCTGGCGGCCTCGGAAAGCTCCGGGGCGCAGGCCGACCGTGAAATCGCCATAGACGTCGACGAGCGCGCCGTCGCCTACATCGCCGAACACCCGACCGCCTTCGAGGGGGTCAGGATCGAAGTACAGACGGTCCGCACGTATCCGCATGGCACGCTTGCCGCGCACGTCCTGGGCTACACCGGCACGATTTCCGAAGACGAACTTTCCTCGACGACCGAAGGCATGTCGTATGAATCCGGCGATGTCGTCGGCAAAGATGGGGCCGAGCAGGCCTTCGAGTCTTACCTCCAAGGCGACCACGGCGTCCAGAGCGTCGAGATCAACGCGGCGGGCGAGGTGGTCGGCACGGTCGACTCGGTCGATTCGGTCCAGGGCAACGACATAAAGCTCACCATCGACGTCAAGCTGCAGAAGGTCGCCGAGCAGGCCCTGGAGCAGGCGTATATCGACGCGGCGGCGGCCAAATACTACAAGGCCTCCTCCGGTGCGATCGTGTGTATGAACGCCCGCAACGGCGAAGTCTTGGCCATGGCCTCATCGCCGACCTACGACCCAGCCAACTTCATCGGCGGCATCTCGGCGGACGACTGGGAAGCTCTCAATGACGAGGATTCCGGCTATCCCCTGAGCAACCGCTGCATCGCCGGGCTGTATCCAGCAGCCTCGACCTTCAAGGGCTTTACCGGGCTGGCCGGCCTGGAATACGGCTTTGCGAGCAATTCGGCGATTTGGACCTGCAACGGCACGTGGACCGGCTTCGGCAAGGAATGGCCGCAGAAGTGCTGGAACACCTACGGCCACGGCACCATCGGCTTCCACAAGGGCATCGTCGAGTCCTGCGACACCGTCTTCTACGAGATCGCCAAGAAGTTCTACCACTACAAGAAGGACAAGACCGCCCTGCAGGAATACGTCGAAAGCTGGGGCTTCGGATCGAGGACGGGCATCGAGTTACCCGGCGAGATGGCCGGGCGTGTCCCCACGCCGGCGTGGAAGGAAGCCTACAACGTCGACGCTCCCGAAAACCAGCCGTGGCAGCCGGGTGACCTCTCCAACCTCGTCATCGGGCAGGGCGACCTGCTCGTCACCCCGCTGCAGCTCTGCTGCGGCTATGCGGGGCTCGCCACCGGCAAGGTGCCCAAGCCGGTCCTCCTGCGCCAGGTCTTGGCAGAGGATGGCAAGGAAGTCGTCGTCAAGGGCTCGTCCTTCCACGGCAACACTTTCAAGCCGAAGTTTTCCCAGAAGAACATCAAGACCATGCGGAGCGGTTTTCGCGACGTGGTCGTCGACGGGACGGTCAAGCGCGTCTTCGAGGACCTGGGTGTCGCCACCAGCGGCAAGACCGGCACGGCAGAGGTGGCCGGCAAGGACAACTACGCCTGGTATGTCGGCTACGCACCCTCGAGCAATCCGAAGTACGTCTGCGCCTGCTGCATCGAGCAGGGCGGCTCGGGTGCGACGACCGCTGCCCCGGCGGTCCGTTCGGTCCTTGCAAAGGCCCTGGGCAAGTCGCCGAAGCACGTGTCCGGCACCAGAACCTCGGAGCGCTGAGCCGTGGCACGTGACGCGAGCCCGACACAGAGGAGGAACCCGCAGACGACGACCGTCGGTCCGCGCCTCGGTGCGGTCGGCCACTTCTTCTCCGTCATCAACCTGCCGCTGCTCATCGTCGTCGCCCTCTTGGTCGCCCTCGGGCTGATGACGGTCTACTCCGTCACCCTGACCGATTCGGATTATTCGTTCACCCGCCAGGCTTTTGGCGTCGGCATCGGCGTCCTGCTGATGATCCTGTTCTGGGTCTTCGACTACCGCGTCTTCGCCCGTCTGTTCGTGCCGCTGCTCGTGATCGACGTCATCCTGTTTTTGCTGCCGATGATCCCCGGCCTCGGCGTCGAGGTCAACGGCTCGACCCTGTGGATCCAGGTCGGCTCCCTCTCGCTCCAACCCGACGAGTTCATGAAGCCGGTCTCCATCCTGATGATCGCCTCCTTCGTCGCGCGCTACGAGGGCACGATCACCTCCGGTTTGGATTTTTTGAAATGCGTCGCCGTCGTCGCGGTGCCGTTCATCTTCATTGCAATCAACGACCTGGGCACGTCGCTCGTCATCCTCTTCTCCGGCTTCGTCATCCTCTTCATCGGCGGCGGATCGCCCCGCTGGTTCGTCCTGTCGCTCATGATCTTCGTGCTGTTGGTGGCGGCCCTGCTCATGGCAAATTCCATCCTGAGCACCTGGACGGGGGGCGAAGTGCAGATCATCCAGGACTACCAGATGTCGCGTCTGCTCGTCTTCGCCGACCCTGACAACGCGGACTATTCCGACGATGCCTACAACCTCAACCAGGCGATGATCGCCATCGGAAGCGGGGAGCTGACCGGCAAGGGCTGGGGGAACGCGACCCAGGCGACCGGCGGCTTCCTTCCGGAAGCCGCGACCGACTTCATCTTCTGTGTCTTTGCCGAGCAGACCGGCTTCCTCGGCGCTATCATCCTGCTGCTGCTCTACCTCGGGCTGCTCGCACTAGCCCTGTGGATCGGCTTCCGCTCCGGGACCCGCTTTGGGTCCTTGATCGCGGCCGGTGTCATGGGGATGTGGTTCTTCCAGGTCGTCATCAACATCGGTATGGACCTCGGCGTGATGCCCATCACCGGCATCCCCCTGCCCTTTATGAGCTACGGCTCCTCGTTCATGCTGACGACCTTCATCTGCGTCGGCTTACTCTTGTCCATCTGGACGCATCGGGGAAGCCGTCGGCCACGGAGAAACGAACGGAAGGTTCTGCAAAATGCCTAGGATGCCGATCAACATACAGGAGCTGTTCGAAACGGCGACGAACATCGGAGAAGAGCGCGAACTGCCTGTCTACCTCGACATCGTCGTCGATGCGACGGCAAGCGATGCGTTGATCGACACGGTCTTGGAAGCCTTTCCCGAAACGGGTGTCGATGTGTTCGTCGAGCGGATCGTGCTCGAGGATACGGTTCCCGAAATCCCGCTTCCTTGCGACCTGTGCGTCATCATCGCCGGGGAATCCCTGCTCTTGGGCAACGTCGCCCATGCCGCACGCCAGATGGGAATTCCGACGGTGCTGGCGATTTCGGAGGGCGAGACGTACTTCTCCGCGGAGCCTCCCTCGCTTCCCACCGTGTCTGGCAGAACGGACAGGGAGGCCGCAGACGAGCAGGGCATCCCCGTCGGTGACATCGTCCTGGTCGATCTGCAGGACGAGCAGCCACGTCTCGATGCCCTCGCACAGTGGATCATCAAGAACGCGCCGGCCAAGCGCCTCTCCCTGGCGGACGATTTTCCGTTTTTGCGCCACGCCCTGGCGATGGAGATGGTGCAGTCCACCTCCATTCAGAATGCGGCCGTCGGAGTGGTTTTCTTCGTGCCGGGCGCGGACATGCCGGTCATGACGCTCAACCAGGCGAAGATGGTTCTGCAGCTCGCGTCGATCTACGGCCAGGAGCTGGACAGGCGCCGTATCAAGGAAATCGCCGCCGTCGTGGCCGGGGCCTTCGGGCTGCGCACCGCCGCACGCCAGGTCAGCGGTCTGCTCCCTGCCTTCGGTTGGGCGGCCAAAGCCGCTATCGCCTATTCCGGGACGCTTGCCATGGGGCGCCTTGCCGCCGCCTATTTCGAAGACGGCGGCGTCGTGTCGGGACTAGAGGATGCGCTTTCCGGGGTCAGCGACAAGGCGACCGAGATCTACGAAAACCTACGGGAGCATCCCGAAGATTTCGAAGATCTGCAAGAAGACCTGGACCTCGATCCGGATACAGATATAGACGAAGATTCGGTGCTGCTGCCATGACCGATCTGTGGCCGCGCTACGCGCCGCTCATCTCGCGGGTCGCCAAGCCGTCACGCTATCTCGGACATGAACGCGGGGCGCTCGACCCCGCCTCCAAACCCGATGCGGACTACCATGCGGTGTTCATGTATCCCGATTCCTACGAGATCGGGCAGACCAACCAGGCCATTGCCATCCTCTGCGACACGTTGAACTCCTCGGAGCAGATCCTGTGCGAGCGGGCCTATCTGCCCTGGGTCGACATGATCGAGCTGATGCGCGAATATGATCTGCCGCTCGTCTCGCTCGAGTCCTATGCGCCGCTGAACGAGTTCGACTTCATCGGCATCACCCTGCCGCACGAGATGGCGGCCACCAACGTGCTCGAGGCCCTCGATCTGGCCCGCATACCTTTACATGCCGCCGAGCGGGGAGAGGACGATCCGCTCGTCTTCGGTGGCGGCCCCTGTGCCTACAACCCCGAACCGTTCGCCGCCTTCTTCGATGCCTTCTTCATCGGGGAGGGCGAGGAAGTCGATCTGGAGGCGGCGTTACGCCACCGTGAGCTGCGCGACGCCGGCGCAAGCCGTGCCGAGATCCTGCACGAGCTGGCACGAATCGACGGAGTCTATGTTCCGTCGTTGTACGAACCCTGCGATGGAGGGGTTGCGTCCGCCGGTGAAGGAGCAGGCCGGCTTTGTGTGCGGCCGGTCTCCGACGACGTTCCGCCGATCGTCTACAAGCGCCTGATGCGGGATTTCGACGCGACCGATGCCCTCCCGACGCCGATCGTGCCCTATTCTGAGCTGGTGCATGACCGCCTGAGCATCGAAATCATGCGCGGCTGTGCGCGCGGCTGTCGCTTCTGCCAGGCCGGGATGATGTATCGGCCGGTGCGCGAACGCAGCCCCGAATCGATTGTCGAGGCGGCATTGCAGGGACTTGCCTGTACCGGTTACGACGAGGTGTCTTTGACCTCCCTTTCGAGCACCGACTATTCGTGTATCGCGGAGGTCCTACACGATCTGCAGGCTGCGACGAGTGGCACCGGCACCGGCATCTCGCTGCCGAGCCTGCGGGTGGACGCGTTCGGCGTGGAGCTGGCGCAGCTGGTGGCCGGCGAGCGCAAGGGAGGCCTGACGCTCGCGCCGGAGGCCGGGACCCAGCGTCTGCGTGACATCATCAACAAGGGTGTGACCGAAGACGACCTGATGGCTGCGGTCACCACGGCGTTTGAGGCGGGTTGGCGCAGGCTGAAGCTCTACTTCATGATCGGCCTGCCGGGGGAGACCGACGAGGACGTGGCCGGTATCGGCGAGCTTTGCCGCCGAGTGTACGCGGCCGCCAAGGATGCGGTCCCCGACGAGCAGCGCGGCCACGTGCGGATGAGCGTGTCGACGGCGCTGTTCATCCCCAAACCCTGCACCCCGTTCCAGTGGGAGGGACAGATTCCCCAAGACGAGATCGAACATCGTATCGAGGTCCTGCGCGACAGCATGCCGCGGCGGGGCGTCGACCTGCACTGGCACAGCCCCGAGGTCTCCTTCGTCGAGGCGGCTCTGGCACGCGGCGGGCGTGATTGCGCTTCGCTGATCGAGGCCGCCTGGCGACACGGCGCCCGCTTCGATGCTTGGACCGAGCAATTCGATTTCCAGGCTTGGCTCGATGCCGGTCAAGAGGTCGGGCTTTCGGTCTTCGACCTCGCGACCCATGAATTCGCCGATGACGAACCCCTGCCCTGGAGCCATATCTCCTGCGGGGTGAGCGAGCAGTTCTTACGGAGCGAGCGGGAGAAGGCGCGCCGTGGTGAGACGACCTCGGACTGCACGTTCGGCGCCTGCAGCGGCTGCGGCGCCTGTCAGACCCTGGCAGCTCAAAACGTCTTGCAGGGGGAGCGCCATGGCTGAAGGATTCCTTCTGCGCATACGCTACGTCAAGCGTGGCCGTCTCGTCTTCCTGTCACATCTGGAGACGGTGCGCAGCATGGAGCGCTGCATCCGGCGGGCGCGGCTGCCCTATGCGATCAGTGAAGGTTTCAACCCCCACATGAAGGTCGCCTTCGGCCCGGCTCTGCCGGTCGGGATCGGCTCGGAGATGGAGCTGCTCGACCTGCGCCTACGCGAATATCTGAATCCGGACGAGGCCATGCGTCGCCTGCAGGAGGCAGGCACCGACGACCTGCAGGTCACGGACTGCGCCTATATCTCGCTCGATGCGTCTTCGGTGACGGTCGCCTATCCGCTCTTCGACTGGGAGGCGCTGCTCGCCGATGCGGATGCCGGGACGGTGCGTGCGGCCTTCGACGCCCTGCTCGAGCGCGGTTACATCGAGGTCATACGCAAGAAGCAAATGCGCCGGGTCGACTTCGACGGACGGCTGGTCGGGGACCTGCAGATCGAGCAGGAGGGAAGCGATGTCGCGCTGCGTTTTACAACCCGCAACCAGGCCAGCGGTGCGTTGCGCCCCGACCGCTTCATCGCAGCCGCCTTCGCGGACTGCGCCGACGCGCCGTCTTTACGCTCCTGCACGCGCCTTGCCATGCGCGAGGAATCGTAGGATTTTTCTTGCGCGGTACGCTGCTGTTCTGCTAATATGCTCGTTCGCGTCTGTTTTCGCTCGGGCGCAGGAGTTTTGTTTCATTGAGTGAAAGGCAAACCAGGATGTATGCAATCGTCAAGACCGGCGGTAAGCAGTATACCGTCGAGCAGGGGGACGTCTTCGACGTCGAGAAGCTTCCCGGCAAACCCGGCGACAAGGTCAGCCTCGATGTCCTGTTCCTGCACGACGGAGATACCGTCATCACCGATGCCGACAAGCTTGCCAAGACGAAGGTCACGGCAAAGATCGTCGAGCAACACCGCGGTGACAAGGTCATCGTTTTCAAATTCAAGCGTCGCAAGGGTTATCGGCGTCTGCGCGGGCATCGTCAGCAGTTGACCCGCATCGAAATCACCCAGATCGGCGACGGCACATCTTCGAGCAGCAAGCAGTCTTCCACGGCCAAGAAGGAGACGGCTGCAAAGCCGGCTGCCAAATCAAGTGCCAAGAAAGAGCCGGCCAAGACGGTGTCCAAATCGACGGCCAGCAAGCCGGCGGCGAAGAAGGAACCCGCGAAGACGGCTTCCAAGCCGGCGGCCAGCAAGACGACCGCCGCCAAAAAGGAGACGGCTTCCAAGCCGGCGGCCAAGGAAGAGCCGGCCAAGAAGCCGGCCGCCAAGACGGACAGCTCCGACGACCTCAGCAAGATGACGGTCGCCCAGCTCAAAGACCTGGCCAAGGAAAAGGGCGTCAAGGTTCCCTCCAGCGCCCGCAAGGCCGACATCATCGATCTGCTCAAGAACGCGTAACGAACGGGGAGGCGCAGGGTATATGTCACACAAGAAAGGGCTCGGCTCAAGCCGCAACGGGCGCGACTCGCATTCCAAGCGCCTTGGCTGCAAGCGTTTTGCCGGCCAGCACGTCAACGAAGGCGAGATCCTCGTCCGTCAGCGGGGCACCCACTTCCATCCGGGCGAAAACGTCGGCCGCGGCAAGGATGACACGCTGTTCGCGAAGGCCGACGGTACCGTCAAGTACACCCACGGTGCCAAGCGTAAGGTACACGTCATCCCGACTGCCTGAGCGGCAGCGGACCACATGGCTTGAAGAGGGGCTCCCTGGGGGGAGCCCTTTTTGTTTGTCCTGCAATCCCCGTTATAATTGCCGAAAGGCAAGACGGGCGGCATCGGAGATGCATCTGGCATGGCAACGACGCAGAAAATAATCTGGCTCGGCCGCGGAGGGCAGGGTGCCTTCAGCGCCGCCAAGCTGCTCGGCGCCGCCTATGCCCTGGGCGCTCCGGACCACCACGCGCTGGCGTTTCCGTCCTTCGGACCGGAGCGTCGCGGCGCCCCGGTGCGCGCCTACACGAAGCTTTCCGACGCCCCCATCAACGATCGCAGCAGTATCGTGCAGGCGGACTTCGTCGTCTGTCTGGACGAGACCCTCAACGATGCGGGCGTCGCCGACCTGCTCAAGCCGGAAGGGGAGTTCCTGCTTGTCAACGAGCGGATCACCGATCTGGCACGCGAGGTCCTGGGGCGCGAAATCGTCAACACGGCCCTGCTCGCCCTGCTCGCCACCCGCCTGACCTCGTTGGACTGCTCGGATCTCGAGCGGGGCATCGAGGCGACCATGAACGAGCGCATCCGTCCCAAAAACATCGAGTTGGTACGCCGTGTCTTCGCCCAGAAGGACGAGCTGCTGTGAAGCCGTACATCCGTGAACAGAAAACCTTCGATCAGGAGACTTGCCCGCAGTTTCCGACCTTCGAGGCGGGGTATCTGGTCGGCGGCAACGGGGACTGGCGCAGCTATCGGCCGGTCCTTGATACCGAGGCCTGCGTGGGCTGTCTGAACTGTTATCTGTACTGTCCCGACGGGGCGATCGCCCCTGACGAGGCGGCCGAGGTCGGATCCCGCGGAGCCGTTTTAATTGACTACGACTTCTGCAAGGGCTGCGGCATCTGCGCGAAGCAGTGCAAGGTCGGGGCGCTGACGATGGAGGAGGAGCCGCGATGAGCACGGAATTCCTCTCCGGGGACGAGGCCTTCGCAGAAGGGGTACGCCTTGCCCGTCCTGACGTCATCAGCGCCTATCCCATCACCCCGCAGACCGTCGTCGTCGAGCGCCTGAGCGAGATGGTTGCCGACGGCTCGCTCGATGCGACCTACCTGCACGTCGAATCGGAGCATTCGGCGCTGTCGGCGGCGATCGGTGCCAGCACGACGGGTGTGCGCACCTTTACCGCGACCTCATCGCAGGGGCTGCTCTACATGGCGGAAGGCCTGACCTATGCCTCCGGCGGTGGCTTTCCCATCGTCATGATGAACGCGAACCGTTCCACGGCGCTGCCGTGGAACATCTACGGCGACCAGCGCGATGCGCTCTCGCTTCTCGACCACGGCTGGATACAGGCCTATGCCGTCGATGCCCAGGAGGCGCTCGATCTCGCCCTGATGGCCTACCGCATCGCCGAGGACGAACGCGTCATGACGCCATTCATGGTGAATCTCGACGGCTTCGCGCTCACCCATACTTACGAGACGGTCGAGGTGCCGACACAGGAGGATGCCGACCGCTTCCTGCCGCCGTACCAGACCACCAACCGCTTCGATCTCGAGCATCCGGTCAGCATCGGCTTTTCGGCCGGGCCGGACACCAACGACATCTTCAAATACCGCGAACACGAGCGCATGATGCAGGTCTTCGACGTCCTGCCGCAGGCCGAAGAGGAGTTCGCGGAGGTCTTCGGGCGCCGGTATCCGGGGGTCGTGGACCCGTACCGCTGCGACGATGCCGAGTTCGTCATCATCACGCTCGGCACGGTGGCCGGGCTCGTTCATGACGTGGTCGACCGGTTGCGGGAAGCCGGTACCAAGGTGGGGTGTCTGCGCCTGCGCTATCTGCGGCCGTTTCCCACAGAGGCGCTGGTGGAGGCCCTTGATGATGCCAAGGCCGTCGCGGTGCTGGAAAAGGACATCTCCTTCGGGCACACGGGCACGGTCTTCGCCGATGTCAGCACTGCGTTGCAAGGTGCACATCTCGACCTGGAGGCCTACAACTTCATCGGTGGCCTGGGCGGACGCGACATCAACGCGGCAGACATCGAGACGATTTTTACGACCCTGCAAAGGGGCGATACGGATACGCTTCACTTTCTCGGGATGGGGGCGTAGGACATGGCACGGGCACTCGATCTGATGAGCGAAGACGAGCCGTTTTACGGGCACAAGGCCTGTGCCGGCTGCGGTGCCAGCCTCGCCGTGCGCACGGCCCTCAAGGTGCTGGGGGATCGCGCCATCGCCATCCTGCCGGCCGGCTGTATGAGCGCCGTCGGCTTCAATTTCCCGCAGCTCGCCTTCGGAACCAACGCGATGATATCGATGTTCGGCGGCACGGCGTCGCTGATGAGCGGGGTGGCTGCCGGCATGGAGCGTCTTGGTGAGGATGCCTGCGTGGTCGGCTTCGCCGGTGACGGCGGCACGGCGGACATCGGCATCCAGGCGCTTTCCGGGGCGATCGACCGGGGCGATGACGTCCTCTACATCTGCTACGACAACGAGGCCTACATGAACACCGGCATCCAGAAGAGTTCGCTCACGCCGTATGGTGCGGTGACGACCACGACGCCGATCGATGCCGAAGGCAAAGCCACGCGCACCCAGAAGAAGGACATGCTGCAGATCGTGGCGGCCATGGGCGTCCCCTATGCGGCCACGGCGAGCATCGGCTATCTGGACGACTTTGCGACCAAGGTCGAGCGGGCAAGCCACATACGGGGGCCGCGCTACCTGCATGTGCTGGCCCCGTGTCCGACCGGCTGGGGGACCGAGACCGATGTGACGGTCGAGCTTGCCAAAGAGGCGGTCGACTGCGGTCTGTGGTATCTGGCCGAGGTCGTCGATGACACCTGGAGCATCAGCCGCAGGCCGAAGGAGTTCTCCGACATCCGAACCTATCTCGGTGCACAGTCCCGCTTCTCACATCTGCAGGAGACGGACTTCGTCCTCCTCGAGGAGCACCGCGACCACCTGTGGGAACAGCTCGAAGGGCATGCACAGGACGCCTGTTGATTTACTGCGCTTTCGCCGCGTCGGCTGCACCTGATTTTCCTCTTTGCTAGAATCGAAGCCCGCAACGTGCAAGGAGGGTTCCATGTGCGGAATCGTCGGATACGTCGGCATCACACCGGCCAAAGATATATTGATGGAAGGTCTCGCCAAGCTTGAGTACCGTGGCTACGACTCGGCCGGCATCGCGCTGACCGACGGCACCGACGATCTGCAGGTTGTGCATCGAGTCGGCAAGGTCGCCGAACTCGCCTCCGTCGTCGACTCCATGGATCTGCCCTCGTGCTGTGGTATCGCACATACCCGTTGGGCGACTCATGGCCGTCCCAGCGAGGAAAACGCCCATCCCCATCGTGACTGCAACGGCAGGATAGCCGTCGTCCACAACGGCATCATCGAAAACTATGCCGACCTGCGTGAAGAGTTGAAGTCCCAAGGGCACGTCTTTGCAAGCGAGACCGACACCGAGACGGTCGCCCACCTGCTCGAACAGTATTACGAAGGCGATCTGGCCGAAGCCATGTTCAAGGCCGTCGACCGCCTGCAAGGCGCCTACGGCCTGGCTGCCATCTGCGCCGACCAGCCCGATCAGATCGTGGTCGCCCGCAAGGACAGCCCCATCGTCGTCGGCACGGACGGCTCGGCTTCCATGGTCGCAAGCGACATGGTCGCCGTCATGAACTTCACCCGCGATGTCGTCTTTTTGGAGGACGGCCAGATCGCCGTCCTGAGCTCGGATGGCATCCGCTACTACGACGCGCCGGGACATGAGGTCCACCCGGAGACGACCCACATCGACTGGGACGAGCAGGCGGCCGAACGTGCCGGCTATCCCGACTTCATGCTCAAGGAGATCCACGAACAGCCCCGTGTCGTACGCGACACGCTGGCGGGCCATCTGCGTGACGGACGGATCGTCTTGGAGGACCTCACCCTCACGTCGGAGGAGTTGGCCGCGATCGATCGGGTCTGTATCATCGCCTGTGGCACGAGCTACCACGCCGGTCTCGTCGCCCGCGAGCTCATCGAAAAGTGGGCCCGCATCCCCACCTCCGTGGAGGTCGCCAGCGAGTTCCGCTACCGCGATCCCATCATCACCTCCACGACCCTCGTCATCGCCGTGTCCCAGTCGGGGGAGACCGCCGACACCCTGGCCGCCGTCCGCCTCGCACGCGAGGCCGGTGCCAAGGTCTTCGCCGTCACCAACTGCATGGGCAGCCGTATCACACGCGAATCCGACGGCACCCTCTACGTCAAGGCGAACATGGAAATCTCGGTGGCGGCTACCAAGTCGTTTCTGGCCCAGATCGTCTGCCTGACGCTCATCGCGCTTTTCTTGGCCCAGGAGCGGGGGCGCCTGAGCGAGGAAGAGATCGACGGGCTCTACCACGAGCTCTGCAAGACCTCGCCCCAGATCGAAAAAATCCTGGCGGACACTTCGGCGATCGAGGAGGCCGCAACGGTCCTCGAGCATGCCCACTCGGCCATGTACGTCGGTCGCGGCATCGGCGCGACCGTCTGCAACGAAGGGGCGCTCAAGCTCAAGGAGATCTCATATCTGCATGCCGAGGCGTACGCCGCCGGCGAACTCAAGCACGGTCCCATCGCACTTATCGACGAGGACGTCCCGGTCGTCGCCGTCGTCACCCAGTCGCCCACACGCGAAAAGACCATCAGCAACATCGAGGAGGTCCTGGCCCGCGGTGCCCATGTCATCGCGGTGGCCACCGAAGGCGACACCGAGATCACCAAGATCGCCGAACACGTCATCTACATCCCGCCCATCGACGATAGTTTCTCCGCTATCACCGCTTCGGTGCCGCTGCAGTTGCTTGCCCGCTTCGTCGCCAAGGCCCGCGGCTGCGATGTCGACCAACCCCGCAACCTCGCCAAGTCTGTGACGGTGGAGTGAAGATGCCCGGTCGGGAAGTTCAAGCAAACGTCGCCGGTCTGGGCGTCGACATCGTCGAGGTCGAGCGCATGCGCCGCATCCTCGAGCGTTCGCCCCGCTTCAAGACGCGGGTGTTCTCGGATGCCGAACGGGACTACTGCGAGTCCAAGGTCAACCCCGCGACGCACTATGCGCTGCGCTTTGCCGCCAAGGAAGCCGTCCTCAAGGCGCTCGGCTGCGGCTTCGGCGCCGGCATCGGCTTCACCGATGTCGAGGTCGAAAACGACGAGCAGGGCCGCCCGCATCCGCTCCTTTCCGGTCGCGTTGCCCAGATCGCCGAAGAGCAGGATGTGACCGAGATCCACCTTTCACTTTCCTACACGCACGAGACGGCGGTCGCCAATGCCTTGGCGGCGACCGAAGCGACCGAGGTCGAACCGCCCGAAGAAAAGCGCGACCAGAAGCAGGAGCTGGCCGATGCCTTCAAGGAGCTGCGCGGCATGCTCGACGACCTCGAGGAACGCTCGCAACACCTGGAAGCGCAGGCAGAAGAGCCGGCGACCGACACGGAATCCCAAGGCGAAGACTGATGGATAGCACACGGGCCGTCGAACGCAGCGAGCAGGACTACGCCGCCCTCGTACCGCACCCGCGGCCCGACACCAACAAATATGACCGGGGCGTCTGCCTTATCATCGCCGGCAGCGCTTCCTATCCGGGAGCCGCCGCCCTGTGTAGCGCGGCAAGCCGCTGCGGGGCCGGCTACGTCCGGCTGTGCACCCCGGCAAGCGCAGCGGAGGCGGCACGTGCACACCTCGCCTCGGTTCCCGTCACGGCATGCGCCGAGGAAGCAGGCACCTTCTGCCTCGAATCTCTCGCGGACATCGAGCCGTATCTCTCCCGCGCTGATGCGATCGTCTGCGGTCCGGGCTGGACGGATACGCCGGCGGTGGAGGCGTTTTGCGCGGAATTGATCGGGTGCATCGAGGCACCGGTTCTCTTAGACGCCGACGCTCTCAACGTCACCGCAGCAGACCCCGATCTGCTCAGGTCCTGTCCTTCACAGGTACGGGTTCTGACCCCGCATGCGAAGGAGGCGGAGCGCCTGCTCGGCCGTCCGCTTGACGATTCAGTTGCGGATGGAGAGGAGCTTGCTCGCACGTTCGCCGCTACGGTTATCATGAAGGGCGCGGACAGCTATATCATAGACTCCGCACAGGCTCCCATCGGTTTCTTCGACGGGACCGCCGCCTTGGCAAAGGCCGGCACCGGCGACGTCTTGGCCGGCATGGTCGGCGCGTTGCTTTCCCAGGGGCTGTCCGCCGTCGATGCGGCTTCGCTCGGCGTGTTTCTGCACGCCCGTGCCGCTTCGCTTGCGGCCGAACGGCTTTCCGACGTATCCGTCATGCCGGAAGATGTGATCGAGAGCGTCGGTCCGGCGATCCTTGGCTTGAAGGGGTGAGGTATCCGTGGCAGCCAAAGAAGTCAACTATTTCGGATCCGATCCCTTCGTGCCGGACGACGACGATACCGCCTCGCAGGAACCTTTCGAAAACAGCGACGAGGAGCAACTGAACTTCGGACGCGAATACACCGAAGCCGCCTGCGCCGCGGATCACCTACCGGAGGAGTTCACCAAGGCGACCTTGCCCCGCAACGCCTGGGTCGAAATCGACCTCTCCGCCATCGAATACAACCTGAAATGCGCACGTGAGGCCATCGGCAACAACAAACTGCTGATGGCGGTCGTCAAGGCAGATGCCTACGGGCATGGTGCCGTGCGGGTCGCGCAACGGGCGCTGCAGGCCGGAGCGGACCGCCTGGCCGTCGCCACGGTCGAAGAGGGGGTCGAACTGCGCGAGGCCGGCATCGACGCCTCCATCCTCGTCTTGTCAGAGCCGCCGGTTTCCGCTATTCCCTACATCCTGTCCTACGACCTGATCGTGACGGTCTGCACGGTGGAATTCGCTCTCGCACTCGGCGAGGCGGCCGACGCGCAGGGCAAGGTGGCGCCGTTTCATCTGGCCGTCGACAGCGGCATGAACCGCATCGGCGTCTTTTACCTCGACGTGGTGGAGTTCATCCAGGCGATCAGCTTCCACCGCGGTCTCAAATACGAAGGGACCTTCACGCACTTCGCGACGGCGGACCTGCCGAGCGACTGGGATTTCCGCATCCAGGTCGACCGCTTCGAAAAGGCGCTCTCCCTGCTGAAGGAGGCCGGCATCAACCCCGGTATCGTGCATGCCGCCAACTCGGCCGCCATCTTCCGCTACCCGCAGGTGCACTACGACATGTGCCGCCTCGGGGTCGCCCTCTACGGGCTGAGCCCCAATCCCGACCTCGACGTCTTCCCCGAACTGAAGCCTGCCCTGTCCCTCAAGGCGCGCATCAGCTTCATCAAGGAACCGCAGATGGGTGAGGGCGTTAGCTATGGGATGACCTACCGGGTGGCAAGCCCGGTGCAGATCGCGACGATTCCGATCGGCTATGCCGACGGCCTGCGTCGCGAACTCTCGAACAAGATCGAGGTGCTCTGTAACGGGCGCCCATGCCGTCAGGTCGGCACCATCTGCATGGACCAGATGATGATCGAGATCCCGCAGGGACACTCGCTCTACGGCGAGGAAGGAGGGGCCCAGGTCGGAGACGAGGTCGTCATCATCGGACGGCAGGGTTCTTACGAGACGACGGCCGCGTCCATGGCGGCGCACCTGAACACCGTCGCCCACGAGGTCGTCTGCCTGCTCGCCCTGCGTCTGCCGCGGATCTATGTCTAGTCCTCTTGCCGACATCGAGGCGCAGGCTTCGGACTGCCAACGCTGCGCCCTCGGGCAGACGCGCACCAACCTGGTGTTCGGGGTCGGCAACCCCCACGCGCAGATCATGTTGATCGGCGAGGGTCCGGGCAAGAACGAGGATCTGCAGGGCGAGCCGTTCGTCGGTGCGGCCGGCAAGCTGTTGAACACCCTGCTCGAACGCATCGGCCTGGCGCGCGAGGACATCTACATCGCCAACATCCTGAAGTGCCGCCCGCCGAACAACCGCGATCCCCACACCGACGAGATAGAGGCCTGTACGCCGTGGCTGCGCGAGCAGATCAAATCGGTCCATCCCACCGTCCTCGTCACGCTCGGCAACTTCGCGACAAAGTTCGTCCTCCAGACCGAGACGGGCATCACCCACCTGCGTGGCAAGGTGCACACGACCGGTCCGTTCCGTGTCATACCGACCTTCCATCCGGCGGCCGCTATCTACGACTCGAGCAAGGTGGCGGCGCTCGAAGCCGATTTCGACCTGCTGAAACTCCTGCTTGACACCGATGCCGAGCGCGCGCGTGCGGCAGCTGCCGACCAGCAGGACTGAACGCGACCCTGCGAAAGGACCACCATCGTGCGGATACAGCTCGCCTCCCCACAAGATATGATCGCCTTCGGCGCTCAGGCGGCCGCCTGCGCGCGTCCCGACGACGTCATCGCGCTCGTCGGGGAGCTCGGCGCAGGCAAGACACAGTTCGCCAAGGGCTTCGCGCAGGGCCTCGGCATCGACGAGGAGGTCACCTCGCCGACCTTTCCGATCGTCACCGAGTACACGGGGCCCGGCTCCTCCCTGTTGCACTTCGACCTCTACCGTCTCGAGACGGCCGACCAACTGAACGACATCGACTTTTTCGGCCTGCTCGACGCCGGCGCCATCAGCCTGATCGAGTGGGGCGACCGTTTCGCGGAGGCCCTTCCGGAAGATCACGTCGAAATCGCCATCTCCGTCGGGTCGGATGGGGTGCGTGACCTCGAAATAGTGGGCAAAGGTGCCCGAGGTGAGGAATTTACCGAAGACCTGCAGGCGGCCTGTTGCCAAGATGACACGTCATGTTCAGGATACTGACAGGATTTTCCGTTAAGATGACCGCAGTATGAATGAAACGGATCCATATAAAGTTCTCGGCCTTGACAGCAGCGCCTCCAAGGATGAGGTCACCAAGGCATACCGCAAGCTGGCCAAAAAATACCATCCCGACCTGAATCCGGACGACGAAGAGGCGGCCAAGAAGATGTCGGAGGTCAACGCCGCCTACGACTCCATCATCAACGGCACGCCCTACGGTCCGCGGGCCCGACAGCAGCCGCGAACCCAGACATCGAGTCCGTACGGCGGCTACACGTACCGCCCGAGCGGCCAGACGGCGAGCGGGTCCGGCGGCTACTACGACCCGTTCGGGGATATGTTCCGGGGCTGGTCGCAGCAGACCCAGAGTTCCGCCCGACAGGCCTCCTCGCAGCAGACCGGGCAGCAGTACCGAACGACCCGCACGACTACGAGGACCGGTGGCATGGGCTGTCTGCGTTGGATTGTGGCGCTCATCGCCATCAATCTGGTCATCAGCCTGCTCTTCGGCGGCTGCTCCGTACTGCGCAGCAACAACAGCAGGTACAACAGCATGTACTACTCCACCCCGTACAGCAACAGTTCCACCCAGCAACCCGACTACGACAGCTCCGGTGGAACCGACACCTACGAGTACGACTCGACGCAGGAGCCTGACTACGGCACCGGGGAACAGACGGCGCCTTCGACCGGCTCTTCGACGAACTCGACGACCACGACGACCAGCGCCACGACGCCCGCTCAAAACCGTTCCGCGACGGCGGCCGGCGCGACCTCATAAGGCGTGTGTGCACGTGCCCGAGCCCTCGTTTTTGCGGGCGCATCCAAGCGAACTCATGACTGCACTCGCCTGTGCTTCGCGTTAAACTGTTAGCCTGTATGTTTCGGAGACGAGCAAGAAGGAGGATACGTGCCCGATTCGGACGGACATCGCAGAGGAATCACTAACCGGCAGATGGCCTGGGGCATCGTCGGCATCATCGTCGCCGCCATCGTCATCTTCGGCGGCGGCTCCTACCTGCTTGCCCGAGCCTTGACCGTCGATCATTCAGACGACACCGCCGTCGAGCGGGACTTGACCGAGCTCGTCTCCTCCAAATATGCCGACACCCTGGAGGCCCAGGGTATTCTCCAGGCGGCGCAAAGCGAATCCATCTCGCCCGAAGTCGACGGCAAGATCAAGAAGGTCTACGTCGAGGAAGGTGACGAGGTCGTCGAAGGCGATGTCCTCTTCACCATCAAAAACGACACCATCACCAACGACGAGAAAAGCGCGCAGACCGCCTACAAGGACGCCCAGGAAAGCTATGGAACTGCTCTGGGCACGCAGAAGGAGGCCAAGACCAAGCTGCAGGACGCGAAGCAGCAGCTCTCGGATGCAAAAAAGAAGTCCAAGTCGAGCGATGAGGAGGAGGCCGACGATCCCGACGCGGATGCCGACACGGACGCCGACGCGAGTACGTCCGGCGGCTCCAAGAGCAAAAAGTCCACCTCCTCCAAAAAGAGCAGTAAAAAGAGCGGCAAGAACAGCAGCACGTCGGCCGATGTCACCTCCTACGAGGCCTCTGTCGAGTCCGCCCAGTATGCTTACGACATCGCCAAAGCGGCGGCGACCACCGCGCGCACGACCCGCGACGACGCGCAGGCCACCTACGAGGCGGCCAAGGAGCAAAGCGACAAACTGACGGTCACGGCGACCACCTCCGGCACGGTCACCAAC
>JAJQAN010000061.1 GCA_021203765.1 Coriobacteriaceae bacterium
TTCAAATCGTCTTCGGCGATGCCGATGCCGTCGTCGGTCACCGAGATGATGGCGTAGCCGCCGGCATGCGAAAGTGAGATTTTGACGTGCCCGCCGGCCGACGTGTAGCGGACCGCGTTGGAAAGCAGGTTGGTGACCGCCTGGTGTAACAGGTCCTGATCGCCCATGACGGAGATGCCCACCTCGATGTCAGCGTCGAGCGTGAGCTCGGCCGACTCGACATAGGCCTCGTTGGCGATGGACAGAGAATCAATCATCTCGCTGAGGTCGACCAGCGCCATCTGGGGCTCGATGGTGCCGTTTTCCAGGCGGTTGAGATGGAGCAGCTCCTCGACGAGCCGGCCCAGCCGGCGCGTTTCGGTCGACAGCGTCTGCAGATGCTCGTCGTCGGCGGGAAAGATGCCGTCCTCGATCGCCTCCGCCGTCGCCTGCACCGCCATGAGCGGGGTGCGGAGTTCGTGGGCGACGTCACCGATCAGCTGTCGTTCGAGGTCGCGGTCGCGCTCGATGGATTCGGCCATGTCGTCGAAGGTCTCGCCGAGCCGGGAGAGCTCGTCGTCGCCGCTGAGCTCGGTGCGTGCGGAGAGGTTGCCGTTTTTGATGGCATCGGCGGTCTTGGAGATGCTGCGGATGGGATTGACGATGCTGCTTGCGAAGAAGATGCCGACGCCGCCTGCGAGCAGGATGGCCACCGCCCCGGCGATGACCAAGGCGATGAAGATGTCCTGTTCGGTGAAGAGCCGGAAGCGGTTGTTGTTCCAGACGATGGCCACTACGCTGGCCGTGATCAGCGCGGTCATCACCGCGATCAACATGAACGTACCCGTCACATAGACCGAAAACGGAAGCTGTCGGCGTGAGGGACGGGTATCGTTCTTGTTGTTCATGGCATGCTAGTCCGCAGCGTCTTTGGCCTCGACCTTGGGGCTGTCGAAACGGTAGCCGACACCGTGGACCGTGAAGAGCCACTTGGGGTTGCGCGGGTCGTCGCCGAGCTTGGCGCGGAGGTTTTTGACATGCGAGTCGATGGTGCGCTCGTAGCCTTCGAAGTCGTAACCGAGCACCTTTTCGACCAGCTCCATACGGGAATAGACCCGGCCGGGGTAGCTGGCCAGGGTGGTGAGCAGCTTGAACTCGCTGGCGGTGAGGTCGATTTCCTCGCCCGAGATGAGTACACGGTGGCCGCTGAGGTCGATGGTGAGCTCGTTGAATTCCAGCACCTCGCGCTGCGGCTTGGAGTCGATGTGGGCACGACGCAACAGCGCGCGCACGCGGGCGACCAGCTCGCGCGGGCTGAAGGGCTTGATGAGATAGTCGTCCGCCCCGAGCTCCAGACCGACGATGCGGTCTTCGACCTCGCCTTTTGCCGTGAGCATGATGATGGGCACATCGGATGACTCACGGATGATGCGGCAGACCTTTTCGCCTGGGATCTTGGGAAGCATGAGATCGAGAATGACCAGGTCGAAATGATGCTTGGAAAACTCGTTGACGGCTTCCTGCCCGTCCATGGCGGCGGTAACCCAATAGTTTTCGCGTTCGAGATAAGCCGCGACCGCATCGCTGATGGGCTTTTCATCCTCTACCAGGAGAATGCGTCGCGTTCCCGTGCTCGTTTCCACGTCTGTCACCTCTCTTCCTCCTCTTCTCTCGTTCGGACGATTTCGGCTGAAGCCTTATGTGAACAGCATACCATCATCTGTATTCACGCTCACTGCCACAACAGTAACACTTTGGCGGTTTTCTTATGGTCTCAGCTGATGTAGACCGGCTCTATCTTGCGGACGACGACCGAGCGGGACGTGTCGTCGGAATCCGTGCTGGTCACGGTCGCATAGGTGTAGACCGCGTCGGTCTCGCCCACCTGGATGTGGTAGTCGCCGTAGTCCTCGGAGTTGTCGGGCGGGTTGACGGTGAAGTAGCGCTCGTTGGCGCGGTCGACGAAGACCGTGCGCGAACCGGACTTGGAGAAAAGCCAGTCCCGACACAGACCCGGGGCCGTGATCGGCGTGCGTACCAGGCGCAGCCAGGTGGTGCCGTCGAGGGGGTAGTAGGTACCGACGTTTGCGATGCCGCCGCCGTAGTCGTAGCCCGCCTCGATGGTGAAGGCGAAGTTGCCGTCCATGTAGATGGCCGTGCCCGGAGCGAACGAGCGAGGCATGACGATGGAGTCGACCAAAGACCCGGTCGCGCCTTCGACCGCCGCCAGACGGTAGTAGACGGTGCCGGAGGAGGAGGCGCGCGGCATGGCGCAGACGATGCCGTTGCTGACCTGCAGGCCGCCGTTGAATCTCCCGCGCGAGGTGATGATCTCGGCCGTGGCGCCCACGTCGGAGGCCGTCTTCAGGTAGGAGCCCTCCTGCGTCTTGGTGCCGGAGGTCGCCGGCTCGACGATCCAGTAGGCACGCTCGCCGACCGCCGCGATCTCGGGCGGGTCGTATTCGGCGTCCCCCTCGTCGACGAGGACGGGGGTGCCGATGCCGGTCGCTCCGCGCAGGCTTGCGCAGTAGACCCGCCAGTCGCTCGTGAGGTAGTTGCTCTCGACCCACACGAAGATCTTGTTGCTCGCGCGCACGTCGAAGATGCTGTAGCCCTCGTCATGGCCGACGGCCTGGTCGAGGACGGGGGTCAACGTGCCGCTCGTCAGGCTGAAGAGGCCCGCGGTGGAAAGCGGTGAGGCGGTATCCCCCGTGCAGAGCGCGGCCGCCACCATGTCGGAGGTGGCATACAGCATCGTGCCGGCCGGCAAGGTCGCCAGCCTGGTGACCGTGCAGTAGTCCTTCTCCTTGTCGATCTGCTTGAAGGCGTCGAGGGTGACGACGTTGTCCTCGGGGACGTCGATGACCTCCAGCTCGCCGGAGGGGGTGTCGTCCTCGCCGCAACCCTCGAGCGTCACAGATGCACCCGCGACCGAGGCCGCGACCGCCCCTGCCGCCGCCGCCTTGACCGGCAGCGAGAAGAACTCGCGTCTCGAGATATGTCCGTCGTCTGGTGCCATCGTCATCGGTTTCGGGATATCGCCGCCCGTGCGCCTTCAGTCCTGCGCGGCGCGTTTTTCCAGCGCCTCGCGCAGGGCGTGGGCGAGCTGGTCGGGACACGAGGTGGGGCGTCTGCCGCAGGGGGTGCCCTCCAAAAGCTCGATGACCTGCTCGGCGGGCATGTCCTCTATGAGCTTCGAGATCCCGTTGAGGTTGCCGTTGCAGCCGCCGAAGAAGCGGGTGTTGTGGATGTGGGCGTCGTCGTCGAGGTCGAACTGGATCGCCTGGCTGCACACGGCCGGATCGGTCTCGTAGGTGTATTGGGGTTCGTGTTCGTCCATGGTCAGCCTCCTTCAACGGAAGTCCCGCGGCATACGGTGTGCGCGGATCAGAATTTGACCGCCTGCAACCTCTCGAAGATAACATCTTTGCGCTGCAGGAAACCCCGGGGGTCGAAGATGTGGTCGAGCTGTTCTTTTGTGAGCGTGCAGTCGGGGTCAGCCTCGAGCGTCTCGCGGTAGGTCGGGCCGTCGCCGGCCTGCTGTATGTCGTCCCAGACCTTCATCGCGTCGCGCTGCACGATCGCATAGGCGTCCTCGCGCGTGATGCCCGATTCGACGAGCGCGAGCAGGACTTTGGAGGAGAAGATGAGCCCGCGCGTGCGGTCGAGGTTGGCTGCCGAGTTGGCCGGGTATAAGACGAGCCCGTCCAAGATCCACTCCATCTTCGAGCAGATGTAGTCGAAGGCGGTGAAGCTGTCCGGCATAACGACGCGTTCGGCGCCGGAATGCGAGATGTCGCGCTCGTGCCAGAGCGCCACGTCGTCGAAGCCGACCTGCGCGTTGGCCTTGATGACGCGGGCCAGGCCGCAGACGCGTTCGGCGGTGATGGGATTGCGCTTGTGCGGCATCGCCGACGAACCCTTCTGCCCTTGCGCGAAGGGCTCTTCGGCCTCGAGCGTGTCGGTCTTCTGCAGCGCGCGGACCTCGGTGGCAATCTGCTCGAGCGTGGCCGCGCCGCAGGCCAGGGCGGAGAGCACCTGGGCATGGCGGTCACGGCTTATGACCTGGGTCGAAAGCGGGTCGGGCTCGAGCCCGAGATGCTCGCAGACGTAGGCCTCCACCCGCGGATCGATGTTGGAGTACGAGCCGACCGCGCCGCTGATGGCGCCGACCGCGATGACCTTGCGGGCGTCGAGCAGGCGCTGTTCGGCGCGCTTGAGCGCCCAGGTCCACGAGGCGAACTTCATGCCGATCGTCATCGGCTCGGCGTGGATGCCGTGCGTACGCCCGACGCAGACGGTGTCCTGCTCCTCCATCGCACGGCGCTTGCAGATGCGCCCGAGGCTGCGGACGTCCTCGATGACGATGTCGAGGGCCTGCGTGATCTGGTAGCACAGAGCGGTGTCGCCCAGATCCGACGACGTCATGCCGAAGTGGACCCAGCGGCTCGGCTTGGGGTCGCCTTCGGGGACGTCGGCGTCGATGTAGCGCGCCAGGCAGGTGGTGAACGCGATGACGTCGTGGTTGGTGACCGCTTCGATCTCGTCGACCTCGTCGACCGTGAAGTCGGCGTGTTCGCGGATCCAGGCGGCCTCCTCCTTCGTGATGCCGCACTCGCCGATCTCGGCCTGCGCCTCGCAGGCGAGCACCTCGATCTCCTGCCAGATTGCGAACTTGTTTTCCAGCGACCAGATCTTGCCCATCTCGGGACGGGTGTAACGCTCGATCATCGTGACTCCTTAGCAACTTGAAAAGGGGAATTCCATAATCGCACAAAGCGCGCTTCGTATACAACGCCACGGGGCAAGCAGCACAAAACGAGCGGCGGGGCACAGAGGGGTGCGAACGGGGCTTATTTGCAGGGCACGCCGGCGCCGAAGAGCAGTTCTCGCTCGTCTTCGGGCAGTGCGGCACGGGCCTGGTCGCGCACGCCGTTCACGCCGACGAAGAACTGCCGCATCATCGCCACCAGCAGGTAGCGCCCCTTGGGGGTCAGGGTGATCTGCTCGGCATCGTCGATGTCGAAGGCGCCGATCGCCTTCATGAAGACGTATTCGGCGGGCAGGCCGCCCGCGACGCTGCAGCCGAAGTCGGCCTCCCACTGCCGCTTGTCGAGCCGCAGCCCGAAGAGCTGCATCATGAAGCGGTAGCGCATGTGGTCGCGCTGGGAGAACTTCTTCTGTCCCATGATCGACATCGCCCCCGACGCGATGCGCTCGTGGTACTCGCGCAGGCTGAACGAGTTGATGTAGAGGCTGCGCTGCAGAAACGTCATGCCGCCGCTGCCGAGGGCCGGGTATTCCTCGTAGTCGACGATGTACTCGTCGATCATCGCCTCGTCGCTGGTGTTGAAGGTCCAGGCGCTGCCAAAGGTGAACGGCGGCTTGTCCCCTCCCGTCAGCCCCTCGCAGATGATCTCGTAGAAGCGCTGTTCGCGGGCGTAGTCGACCTCGCCGACGGTCTCCTTGAGGGAACGCTCGACGCTGGGGGAGGCCATGAGCGGATAGAAGGTCGTCTGGTTGGTATGCGTCTGGCAGATGACCTCGAGGTCGTGGCGGAGGATCTCTTCGGTCTGTGCGGGGAAGTTGAAGATCATGTCGACGTTGAGCGAGGTGAAGGCCTTCGCGTCGGCCACCTCGCGGACCCGTGCCGCGATCGTCTCGGCGTCGCCGTACTTGTCGTAGCGGTCCATCTGCTGCAGCAGACCGTCGTCGAAGCTCTGCACGCCGACCGACAGGCGCTGCACCTTGCCGGAAAGCGCCTCGATGTAGGCGTCGGTCAGGTGGTTGGGGTTCGTCTCGCTGCTGACTTCGTCGATGGAGAACATTTCACGGGCCAGGTCGATGGTGGCGACGAGCTCGTCGATCAGGATGGTGGGGGTGCCGCCCCCGATGTAGAGCGACTCGAAGTCGTAGCCGAGATCGGCGACCATTCGCATCTCGTCACGCAGATCATTGAAGTAGCGCCGCGCCGTCGCCTCCTGGAAGGGGAAGCGGTTGAACGAGCAGTACGGGCAGAGACGCTCGCAAAACGGTATGTGCATATAGAGCATGTAGGCCTTGCCGGGCTCGGGCGGCGGCAGCATCGTGGAATCGGGCGTCTGCAGATCCAGATAGTGCCCGTTCATGGTACGGACGGCGCGGGAGAGGAGGCGTTCGGAAAGCATCGTGTCGCTCCCCTAATGCCTGAAGACGGTCAGGTAGATGATCAAGGCGGCGATGATGATCACGACGACGACCACCGCTATGGCGATGTAGCAGCCCCGGGGATTGCGGACGGCCGCGTTGGCGGCACGATCGGCGGCACTGCGGTGCTTCTTGTAATAGACATTGCCCTTCTCGAGCTTGGGAAGCGGGAGGGTGCGCATCTCACACCAGGTCCCGCCGGAGCTGATCACCCGGTCGACGAGCTTGTTCGACAGGTCGATGTCGGGATGGTCGCCCTTGCCGAGGCGCTGCGTCAGCTTCTTACAGAAGGCGTCGAACTCCTTTTTGTGGTCCGTACTGTAACAGACGACGGCGACCTCGCACCAGAACTTCTGGTCGTTTTGGTTGTAGCCGATGACCGACGGATACGCGTGGCATTCCCAGCCCTTGCCCTGCAGGAGGGCGACCTTGCTGCCGACGCCCTGCGGCAGACAGCCGATCGGCTGTTCCTCGTCGATGCCGACCGTCACCTGGGGGATCTCCTTGCCGCGCTCGGTGACGATCGTCTCGGTGCTCATCGGCACCTCGTTGCCGACGATGACCGCGTTGCCGCCCAGGCGGCTCGACATGTCCGAGGTCTTCGCCTCGGTCTTGCAATAGGCTCCGTAGTAGATGTCGGACGCGGCGCCCACCGGCTACCCCCGTTCAGTATGTGCTTGAATACGCATGGGGCACATTATACGACCGCGCCCGTGCAGGTACCGTAACGATTCGCGGACGAGGAGGGACTATGCCGGTCCGTCGGGCGCCTCGCGCATCTGGCGGCAGATATCCTCGAGATCGGTGCATTCGATGTTGTCCGTCGGCAGGGCGTTGAGGAAGACCGTGCCGTACGCCCTGGTCTGGAGCCGGCCGTCGGCGAGCACAAGGTAGCCGCTGTCTGAGGTGGAGCGTATCAGCCGTCCCGCCGCCTGCTTGAGCTCCATGACGGCCTCCGGCAGGGCATAACGGCTCCAGGCGTTGCTCTCGCGTCGGTCCCGCTCCTGTGCGAGCGGGTCGTTCGGCCGGCCGAAGGGCAGCTTGGGGATGATGACGCAGCGCAGGGTCGCTCCCGGCGCGTCGAAGCCCTCCCAAAACGACTTGACCGCAAACAGGGAGAGGCTCTCGTCTTCCACGAAGCGTTCCCGCAGGTTCTTGGTGCTGCTGCTGCGGTGCTGTGCGATGAGCTCGATTCCCTCCTCGCGCAGGACGGGCTTGACCGTGCGGTACATCTCCTCCATCTCCTGGCGGTTGGTGAACAGCGTCAGGACCGAGCCGTGCAGGGCCCGATGCACCTCGAGGATGAGTTCGGTCAGCTCCTGGGTGCGTCCCGTCTGGTTCGGCGCCGCGATGCCGCGCGGCAAGAAGACCTTCATCCGGTGCTCGAAGTCGTAGCTCGAGGGCAGAGCGCGGGTACGCGCGGGCTCGTCGAGGCGGTCGAGGCCGCAGACATGCTCGAAGTGCGCGAAGGGCTCCTCGCCGCCGGCTGTGAGCGTGGCCGAGGTGTAGACGACGCCGAGGGCGTTGGGGTAGAACTTGTTGGCGAGCGAGGAGCCGATGTCGAGCTTGAGGGCGCTCAGGCGTTCGGCGACCTCGTCTGCCTTGCTGCTCAGCTCCACCGCGTAGACGTAGTTCTCGTTCTCGCCGTCCAGGACCATCAGCAGCGCCTCGAGCATGTCCTGCAGCGAGGAGAGGCTGTTGGCGATGTCGGCGGCCTGGACGGTGAAGGCGTCCTCGAACTGCTCGAGCAGGGTCACCAGATGGCGCATCTGCCGTATCAACTCGTCGAGCTTGGAGGCGAGGCTGTGCCCCGTCTTGGACAGGATCGACCAGGCGGCCGTCTCGCGCAGCTCGGGGCTGACCCAGAGCGTGCTGTGCTGGTAGCTGCCGCCCCGCGCGTCCTTCGCCTGCGCCCCGAGGTCCTTCACGTAGGAGAAAAACGACTCGGCGATCGGCGTGATCTGGTCGATCTGCTCCTCGATCTCGGCGACCGGGGCGTAGAGCGGGCTTGCCCCCTCCAGCTCGTCGGCCTTGCGGCGGATGACGGCGATGATGCCGCTGCGCGATGCGGTGAAGCGCTGCAGGAGCGCATCGAGGTCGTGCGCGGAAATCACGGCGGAGAGCTGCCGGCGCGCCTCCTCCTCCGCGCCGTGGGCCTCGTCCACGATCCAGTGGCGGATGGGCGGCAGGATCGTCCCGTCGGCCTCCATGTCCCGGAAGAGCAGCGCATGGTTGGTGACGACGATGTCGGCGCTGTTCGCCCGGCGGCGGGCCCCGTGCAGAAAACACAGGGTCGGATAGAAGCGGCACTTCGTCTTGAGGCAGTCGTTGGCGGAGGCCTCGATCTGGTAGCGGATCGACTGCTGCCAGTGCAGGTTGAGAGCGTCCAGGTCCCCGAAGCTGCTCTGCGCCACATAGGTGTAGAGGGCGGCGAGAATCTCTATCTCCTCGACCGGGCGCTCCTCGTCGGCATCGAGCACGAGGCGTTCGAGCTTGCGCAGGCAAGGATAGTGCTCGTATCCCTTCAAGGCGACGTAGTCCAAGGGGCCGCTTGAAAACAGGCCGTCGGGGTTCTCCTCTACCAATGCCTGCGAAAGCCGGGGCAGCTCGTGATAGACCAGCTGGTCCATCAACGCGTTGGTCTTGGTCGCCACCCCGACGGTGATCTCGTTCTTGCGGGCGATGAGTGCCGCGGGCACCAGATAGGCCAGGGATTTTCCGACCCCGGTGCCGGCCTCGATGGCACAGACCTTCGAGCCTCCGAAGGCGTCGGCGACCTCCTTGGCCATCTCGATCTGCTCGCCGCGCGGCTCGTAGGCCTCATACATGTCCCCCGCGATGCCTGTGTCCGAAAATGCCTGCTCGAGCGTCTCGTCCTCGGGCGCCTGCACCAGCACGTCCACCGCGTCGGCCTTGCTGCGCAGCGTGCCCTGCCTCACCCGCCTGTTCCGGCAGGCCTTGAGCGAGAAGTCTTTGCCGGGGTTCAGCCCGGCGACCTGCTTGAAGATGGGGCGCAGCGACCAGTCGGTAAGCGGGGAAAGCCGCGCGATTTGATCGCAGATGCCAGCAGGCAGGTCGCTTAAGGCGGTCAGCAGGATGCGCCAGATCCGCGCGAGCGCCTCGACGTCGTCGAGTGCGCGGTGGTGCGATTCGATCTCCACCTCGAACATGGCGGAGAGGTCCGCGAGCCGATGTCCCTTCAGGCGCGGCAGCGCGATGCGCGAGAGGGCGAGCGAGTCGAGCCAGCTCCCCTCGAGCGTGTGCCGGCCGACGTGGCGCATGATGAAGGAGCGGTCGAAGGAGGCGTTGTGCGCGACGATGTCCCGACCGTCGGCGAAGTCCGCGAACTGCGCGACCGCCGCATCGGGATCGGGTGCGCCTTCGACATCGGCGTCGGCGATGCCGGTCAGCTCGGCGATCTCTTCGGGGATGGGACGCCCCGGGTCGACGAAGGTCTGGAAGCTGTCGACGATGTCGGGGCCGCGGCCGATAACCGCCGCGATCTCGATCAGCTCGTCCTTCTTGGGATCGAGCCCTGTCGTCTCGGTGTCGAGGAAGACGAACTCCTCTTCGACCAGCCCGAAGGAGGCATCGCGTGCGCGATCGGCCAGCGTGGCGTAGGCCGCGACGATATCGTCGTCGGTCCCGGGGAGGATGTTTGCCCGTATGTGCTCCGGCACGTCCATGTCATCAGCATAGCATGCGCCAAACGGGCTCTTGGGATTCAGCAGCCGTCGGGAGCGCATCTTGGTTAAAATAGCAGAGCGCGAAACCCGCAGGCGCATCGTCTAGCGCCGATGGCATCGACGGATGGGAGCGACATGCCCGGCATCATCACAAAGGACAACCTCGACGAGGCCGAAGCCGCCCTGCGCAAGGCAGCGCCCGATTGCCGCCCGCGCATCGCCCTCATCCTCGGCTCGGGCCTGGGAGGCCTGGCTGCCTCGATCGAAGACGGCATCTGCGTGCCCTACGGGGAGCTCCCCCCTATGCCGACCTCCACCGCGCCGGGTCATGTCGGATGCTTCGTCTGCGGCCGGCTGCATCAAAGCGAGGTCGTCTGCATGCAGGGCCGACTGCACGCCTACGAGGGCTACGGCGCCGACGAGATTGCCTTCGGCGTCCACCTCATGCACCGCCTCGGCGCGGACACCCTCATCGTCACCAACGCCGCCGGCGCCGTCAACAAAAACTACGCCGTCGGCGACCTCATGCTCATCGACGACCACATCAACTTTCAGATGATGAACCCCGGCATCGGAGCAGAGGACCCCGACGTCGGGCCGCGCTTCTACGACATGACCGGCGCCTACGATGCCGCCCTGCGCGAACAGGCCGAACGCGCCGCCGTCGAGGCCGGCATCACGCTGCACCACGGCATCTACCTCGGCTGTACCGGCCCTTCCTTCGAGACGCCCGCCGAGATCGAAGCCTTCCGCACGCTCGGGGCCGACGCCGTCGGCATGTCCACCGTGCAGGAGGTCATCGCCGCGCGTCAGATCGGCATGCGCGTGCTCGGCATCTCGCTCATCTCCAACATGGCCGCCGGCATCGAGGACGAGGTCTCGATGGAGGCCGTCGACCGTGGCATGGAGGCGGGCGCCGACAGCATGGAACGGCTGATCGGCAAGGTCCTGTAAGCCTTTTCACCCTGCACGGATTGTGTATAATGTTCGGGCTTGTGAATGCTCCCGTCGTCTAGCGGTTTAGGAC
>JAJQAN010000028.1 GCA_021203765.1 Coriobacteriaceae bacterium
GTCATCAACGCCTCCGGCGTCATCGTCCACACCAACCTCGGCCGCAGCGTCCTGGCCGACACGGCCGTCGATGCGGCCTGCGAAGCCGCCCGCAACTACTCGACGCTCGAATACGACACCGAGGCCCTCACGCGCGGCAGCCGCCACGTCCACTACGAGCAGCTCATCTGCAGCCTGACCGGCGCGGAGGCCGCCCTGGCCGTCAACAACAACGCCGCCGCCGTCATGATGGTCCTGTCCGAATTCGCCGCCGGCCGCGAGGCGATCGTCTCGCGTGGCGAACTCGTCGAGATCGGCGGGTCCTTCCGCATCCCCGACATCATGGCGCTCTCGCAGGCCCGGATGGTCGAGGTCGGCACGACGAACAAGACCCGTCTGAGCGACTACGAGAAGGCACTCGGTCCCGAGGTCGCCATGCTCTTGAAAGTACACCCGTCCAACTACCGCCTCGTCGGCTTCACCGAGACGGTCAACACCCACGACCTGCGCAAACTCGCCGATGAAGAGATCGCCCGCCGCAAGGCCGCAGACGAGGCGGACGCAGGCGAGCTGCTCGTCTACGAGGACCAGGGATCGGGCACGCTCATCCATCTCGACTGCTTCGGCGACGCCGCCGAGCCGACGGTCACCGACTCGCTGCGTGCGGGCTGCGACCTCGTCTCGTTTTCGGGCGATAAGCTCCTCGGCGGTCCACAGGCCGGCATCATCGTCGGCAAGAAATGCTACATCGACCGCCTCAAGGAAAACCCGCTCGCGCGGGCGCTGCGCCTCGACAAGATGACGATCGCCGCCCTCGAGGCCACGCTGCGTCTCTACCTCGATCCGGACGAGGTCCTCAAGACGGTCCCCACGCTGTCCATGCTCTCGACCCCGGCCGCAGACCTCAAGCCCCGCGCCGAGGCCCTGGCATCTGCCATCAAGGAGGCCATCCCCCAACGCTCCGCCAAGGTCTCCGTCGTCGACGAAGTCGCGCGCTGCGGCGGCGGTGCGCTTCCCACCTGCGACATCGCAAGCTTCGCCGTCTGCGTCGAGTTCAACAAGGGCGATGCCCTCGACTGCGAGCGCTTCATAGTCAACCAGCGCGAGGTCCCCGTCATCGGCCGCATCAAAAACGAAACGCTGCTCTTCGACGTCCGCACGCTCGTCGCCGATGAAGACTGCGACGAGATCGCCCAGGCGCTGGCCACCTATTTCGACAGCCTGAAGCGCTCGACCCAATCGAAGACATCCCAAGAGAAACAGAAGGAAGCAGACGCATGAGCGAGAGTGCCCCTTCGCTCGTCCTCGGTACCGCCGGACACATCGATCACGGAAAGTCCGCCCTGGTCAAAGCCTTGACCGGGGTCGACCCGGACCGTTTGGACGCCGAAAAGCAACGCGGCATCACCATCGAGCTCGGATTCGCCCGTCTCGATCTGGGCGACGGCCTTTCGGTGGGCGTCGTCGACGTCCCCGGACACGAGCGCTTCGTCCGCCAGATGATCGCCGGGGCGAGCGGCATCGACCTCGCCCTGCTCTGCATCGCCGCCGACGACGGCATCATGCCCCAGACGCGCGAGCACCTCGCCGTGCTCGAACTGCTCGGCATCGACCGCTGCGTGGTCGCCCTCACCAAGGCCGACCTCGTCGACGACGACTGGCTCAAACTCGTCAAAAACGACGTGGCCGCATGCCTGGCCACCACCCCGTATAAGGACGCTCCCATCGTCGCCGTCTCGTCGGTGACCGGCCAAGGCCTCGACGAGTTGAAAGACGTCCTGGCCGATGCCGTCGAAAAAACCACCCGCCGGACGCGCCGCGGAGATATCCGCCTGCCGGTCGACCGCGTCTTCACCATCAAGGGAGCCGGCACCGTCGTCACCGGCACCCTCTGGAGCGGTATCGCCGCAGCCGGCGAGGAGATCAAGGTCCTGCCAGGCGGAAAGCGCAGCCGTATCCGCAGCGTCCAGGTCCACGGCGAGGAGGTAGAGGCCGCACAGCCCGGCCACCGCGTCGCCTTGAACCTCAACCAGATCGGCACCGACGAGATCTCGCCCGGCGACTTCATCGCCGCACCCGACGCACCGGAGGCGAGCGATCGCTTCGATGCCTACCTCACCTACCTCGGCGCCCCCGAATGGGACCGCCCGCTCGAAAGCGGTATGCGGGTCCATGTGGCCCACGGAACGCGGGAGGTCATCGGCCGTGTCCTGCTCATGAACCGCCAAAAGACGCTGGAGAGGGGCCAGGGCGCCTACGCCCAGATCCGCCTCGACGAGGACCTGCCGATCGCCTGGCAGGACCGTTTCGTCATCCGCTCCTTCTCGCCCGTCCACGTCATCGGCGGCGGCACGGTCCTACGCGCGCATCCCCGGCGCACGACCAACCTCACCGACTCCGACAAGGCCCTGCTCGACGCCCTGCGCGCAGGGGACGAGGCGAACGTCGCCCGTGCCGCCTTCGAGCTTGCCACCCTCCCCGTCGACGCTCCGCGCCTCGCAGCCCTTTCGGGACTGGACGAGGCAAGCGCCACACGGGAACTGGAGGCCCTGCAACAAGACGGCGTCGCCAAACCTTTGCCGGAATCCAACTACTACACGAGCGCCTCCTTCATACAGAAGGCGGACGCGCGGATCGAACGCGCGCTTTTGGACTTCCACGAAGCCGAGCCGACCGAGGTCGGCATCACCAAGGAGGCCCTGCGGCGACGCTGCTTCCCCCAGGCCGATGCCGCCTGCTTCGACGCCCTCGTCGCCCAGGCGGCCTCCGACGGCAAGGCGACCGTCACGGCACGCGGCCTCATCAGCCACCCCTCGGCATCCGGTGCCACCCAACAGCTCGAGGCCGAGGCCGTCGACAAGCTGGCCGCCATTTTAAGCGAGGCGGGTGTCACGCCCCCGATGACCGAAGACCTGATCGGCGAGAGCGGCCTGGACAGCTCGCTGGCCTACCGTGCCCTCGGCCACCTCGAAGACGAAGGCCGTATACAGCAGATCGGCCAGAGCTTCTACATCGACTGCACGGCACTTGCGCAGCTTGAAGCGGCGGTGCGCGCACGTCTGGCAGACGGGGCGACGGCTAGCGCCGCCGAGCTCAAAGAGGCGATGCAGACGAGCAGGAAGTATGCGATTCCGCTTTTGGAGTACTTCGATGGCAGGCAGATCACGCGCCGCGAAGGCGACCTGCGTCGTTTGAATTCCTAAGGGATACAAGAAAAGAAGCTGGGTGAAAATTGGCGGAGATGCGTGCGAATCGAACACACCCAAGACGTTCTGCGCGCCTCACAGCGGCTTTGAAGGCCGTGGGGTCCACCAGGGCCCATCCATCTCCATGCCAGCCCCCCAATACAGGCGGTATTATACGCTACAATTACGCATTACGACCAGCGTATATGACATAAATGGAGAATGAACATCATGGCCTATCTCCCACAAGCACAAAACACCCCCTGGCAGCAAAGCAGCGACATCGACTGGTCTCAGACCGCCGTCCTCGTCATCGACATCCTGGGCGGAAGCGAAGGCGTCACGCCCGGCCTGGAGGACATGGCCGAGGCCGCCGTACGCCTCGTCAAAGCGGCACGCGCCAAGCAGGTGCCCGTCTTCTTCTGCGACGACGCCCACCTACCGGGCTGCGACCGTGAGTTGGAGCTGTGGGGAGACCACGGCATCAAGGGTACCGAGGCGGCCCAACCGCTTGCCGCCTTCGAGGTCTGTGACAGCGACTACGTCGTCCCCAAGCGCCGCTACGACGCCTTCTTTGACACCGACCTCGAGCTGACCCTGCACGAACTCGACATCACCACCCTGGTAGTCTGCGGCTGCGACACCAACATCTGCGTGCTGCAGACCCTGGCCGGCGCCTACTACCGCGGCTTCAAGACGATCGTCGCCGGTGATGCCTGCGGCACCTTCCTCATCGGCACGCAGGAAGACGGCCTCGACTACTTCACCCGCTGCTTCGACAGCCGCGTCGTCGACACCCAAAGCATCCTGGACGCGCTGGCCTAAGGAAGCCCGGATGATCTACTTCGACAACGCCGCAACGACCTGCCCGAAGCCGCCGCAGGTGGCCGAGGCGATCTCTGCCGCGCTCGACAGCTTCGGCGGGGTCGGCCGCGGGGTGCATGGCGCGTCGCTTGCGGCCGGCATGGGCGTCTACGAGGCGCGATCGGCCGTCGCCGACCTCTTCAACGCGCCTTCCGCCTCGCGCGTCGCCTTCACCTCCAACATCACCGAGGCCCTCAACATCGCCATCTCCGGGCTGCTCGGTGCCGGCCAGCATGCCGTCACCACCGCCGCCTCGCACAACTCGGTACTCCGCCCGCTCTATCGCGCACAGGCCGACGGCGCCGAACTCGACATCGCCCCCATCCGTGCGGACGGCTCGCTCGATACAGACGCCTTCGAAGCGCTCCTGCGTCCCGACACGCGCCTCGTCGTCCTGACGCACGCCTCCAACCTCACCGGTGACATCTACGACGTCGCAACGCTGACAGCCCTCGCCCACGAGCGAGGTGCCCTCGTCGTCCTCGACACGGCACAGACCGCCGGCTTCATGGCTATCGACCAGGCCGCCCTCGGCATCGACGTCTTGACCTTCACCGGGCACAAGAGCCTCTTCGGCCCCCAGGGAACCGGCGGGCTCTGTGTCGCCGAGGGCGTCGAAATCCCGCCGTTCAAGGTCGGCGGCACGGGCGTGCACAGCTTCGACAAAGAACAGCCCGCCTTCATGCCCGAACGCCTGGAGGCCGGCACCCTCAACGGGCACGGGATCGCCGGGCTCGCCGCCGGCATCACCTTCATCCAGGACACGGGAATCGAGGCCATCGCCGAGCACGATCGCGACTTGGCGGATCGCTTCAGGGAAGGCATCGCCGACCTCGACGGTCTGCGCATCCTCGGCGGCGGCAGCGCTGCCGGGCAGACCCCTATCGTCGCCATCGACGTCGACGACGTGGACGCCGGCCTCATCAGCGACCGTCTGAACACCGAATGGGAGATCTGCACCCGGGCGGGTGCACACTGCGCGCCCCTCATGCACGAGGCGCTCGGCACGGCGGATCAGGGCGCCGTACGATTCAGTTTCTCGTATTTCAATACCGCCGACGAGATCGACGTCGCCATCGACGCGATGACGCGGATCGTCGGCGAGCTGCGGAGCTAACCCGCAGGTCTAAACCTCGCAGAGCGTCCGCTCGCAGTAGTCGATCTCGGGATCTTCCAGCAGCTCCATCACGGTTTTACGCGCCGTCAGAGGTGCGGACCAGACCTGCCCGCAACCGGCCGTCAGATTGCTCGGGATGGGCATCATATGCCCGGGGATGTCGCGCTCCTCGCAGATCTCCTTGAACGCCATCGCATCGGTCGTCGTACAAAAGGTAACGATGATGCGGATCTCCTTGTTGATGTCGCCTAAAGACGCCGCGTCGGCTGTCTCATCTGTATCGTACATATCGTCTCCATCCTCCCCCACGTCGATTATACTCTGGAAAAATAATCCTGCAGGACGGCTAGGAAGCCGTCCACGTCGCCCTCGGTGCTCTGCTGGGAGAACGAGACGCGGAACGTCGAGGTGACGAGCTCTTCTTTGACTCCCGCGAGTTGCACGACGAGCGGATGCTTCTTGCGCCAGTCCTCCGGCGGCACGCCCGGATGCAGCGACTCGCAGGCCGAGGTCTTCGACAGGAAGACGTCACGCTCGCTCAGGTATGCCAGCGCGTCGTCGCTGTTGATGTCGGGAAGGGAGAAGTTGAACAGGTAGGGCGAGCCGTCCTCGCGTGAGTTGACGACCACGTCCGAACGTAGAGCGCGTATGCCCTCCTCGAGGCGGCGCCTGAGACCCGCGACCTCGCGTTCCTTTTCCGCACGGCGTCCACAGGAGATCTCGACCGCCTTGGCAAAACCGATGATGAGCGGCAGCGCCTCGGTGCCGCTGCGCAGGCCCTGTTCCTGTCCGCCGCCGAAGGCGGTCGTGAACATCGACGTGTCCTTCTTGACGAACAGGGCGCCGATGCCCTGCGGTCCTCCAATCTTGTGGCCGCTCAGGCTCGCCAGGTCGACCCCGAGCTCATGCGGAAAGAACGCGACCTTGCCGAAGGCCTGCACCGCATCCGTATGGACGAGCGCCTGCGGGGCATAGCGGTCGCGATAGTCGACGATCTGTTCCAACGGAAAGATGTAGCCGAGCTCGTTTTGTACATACATACAGGTGATGAGGGCGGTGTTCTCGTCGAGGGAGGAGGCCAGGACGTCGAAATCGTAGTCGCCGTGCGGGACGCGTACGTAGCTTACCGGCCAGCCTTCGCGCCTGAGCCCCCGCACCGTCTTGGTGACCGAGGGGTGTTCGAGCGTCGAGCAGACGATGCCGTCGCGTTCCTCGCGACAGCAGCGGCAGGAGCCGACGATGGCGAGGTTGTTCGACTCCGTTCCGCCGGATGTGAAGTAGACCTCCTCGGGTTCGACCCCGAGCGCATCGGCCAGGACCGCACGGCTCTCCTCAAGGCGTTCACGCGCGTGCCGACCCCGCTTGTACAGCGTCGAAGCGTTTCCGAAGCCGTCTTCCATCGCTGCGGTGACCGCCTCGACGACCTCGGGATACGGCTTCGTCGTCGCCGCATTGTCCAGGTACACTTCCTGCATCCTGCTCTCCGTTCCGTTCGTCACACAATCTTTCCGACCTGTCTTGTCTATTTCCTCATCTTGTCAAAAAAGGGTGCGATCGATTGTATTACAATCGAGATGTGTTCGAGGCAACGAGGAGGCACCCATGAGTAAAGATGCGATTCTGCACGTGCGGGTCGATCCCGAGGAAAAGGAGCTGGCAGAGCAGATCTACCGCAACGCCGGCACCAGCCTTTCTGAGGCCGTCCGGGTTTTCATCAACCAAAGCATCAAATACAACGGCCTGCCGTTTCACAGCATCAGTTCGGCGAGCAAGGGACATATGAAGGCGAAGGGTCTTCTTCATGCCTACGCCCACAAGGAACTGCGTGAGACGGAACGCGAGGCCTGGATTCGTTCGCTGAGTGATAAATATGCAGACCTTAATAGATGAAACCGTCATCCTGCGCTACCTGCTCGAGGACGAGCCACGTACCTTCCAGCAGGCCTGCTCCGTCATCGAATCAGGCGAGGCCTACACCTACCCGGAGATCTTCGCCCGCTGCGCCGTCACGCTCCGTGACGTCTACCGCGTGCCACGCAGCCAGATCGGCGCTGTCCTCAACGAGGTCCTCGACGACATCTACGTCGTCGAAGACGACACGGTCCGCTACGCCAACAACCTCTTCGGCACGAGCATGCTCGACTACGTCGATTGCCTCTTCGTCGCCCGTAACACCCTCAAAAAAGAGCACGTCATGAGCTTCGACAAGCCGCTCATGAAACGCACCCTGCCGTATCCGTAGTGCTCAAATCCCGCCAATAGCAACAGGCACCGACGACCGAAGTCGCCGGTGCCTGAGCCTCCATAGCCGCGCGCATTCACATGTGAGTGAGGGAGTTCAGCGCGGGTTACGACTTGTTCGGGCGTATCCTACCCCTCGTTCTGCTCCTGCTTCTTCTCCTGCTTCTTGTGGTAGATGAACCAGTAGGCAAGACCGACGACGACGGCGCCGCCGACGATGTTGCCGAGCGTTGCAGCACTGAGATTGTAGAAAATCGATCCGATGTTGAGCGCATCGACGTTCGCCACATCTGCACCGTAGCCCATCAGCTTGAGAACGAAGCCGTTGGGCAGGAAGAACATGTTGGCAACACAGTGCTCGAAGCCACAGGCAACGAAGGCTGAGATCGGTAAGAGGATGCCGAGAACCTTGTCGGCGATGGTGCGTCCTGCAAAGCCGATCCACACGGCCAGGCAGACGAGGATGTTGCACATGATGCCTTTGCCGAAGAGTGTGACCCAACTCGGGGTCACCTTGCTCACGGCCACACTGACCATCGTATCGCCGACCGCACCGCTGTTCATGGCGCAGACCTGCGCAAGCGTGATCAGCGCGACGGCGACCAGTGCGCCGCAGAAGTTACCGACAAAGACGATGCCCCAGTTCTTGAAGACCTTGCCCCAGCTGACCTGACGCGACATCGCGCCGCAGACCATGAGGCAGTTGCCGGTGAACAGTTCGGCGCCGCAGCACAGGACCAGTTCGAGACCGAGACAGAAGCACAAGCCTCCGACCAGACGCTGCACCGCAAAGGGCATAGTCGAATCGCCCAAAAACAGCATGAAGAAGGTCGCGCCAAGCGCGATGAAGAAACCGGCCAGCATCGCCGACACGAAGCACCTTCCCGCCTTCATGTTGCCCTTGTTGACGGCCGTCGCCTCCGCTTTCGCTTCGGTTGCTGCCGGTGCCAACGCATCGGGGGCGAGCCCTGCTAAATCTTCCTTTTCTACTGCCATATCGTACCTCCTCACTCCGCTTCTTCGAGCTCCGGCTCTTCTTCCGGAAGCGGCTCTTCCTCTGCAGCAAGCGGATTGACCGAACACTCACCGGTGTAGAGAAACTCGCTTCCTGCTTTTAACCAATCATAGATGCGATGGACCGCCGCATCGACCTCCGGTGTCAGGGCGCCCATGAATTCGGTCTGTGCCGGCTGTATGCCCAAAAAGACGACCCTGCCGCAGCAGCTTTCCAACTCGTCGAGCAAGAACGTGATGGGGAGCGAATGGGTCGTGATCATGAAGTCGGTTGACACCGCATTGCGGTCCACCGTCTTGATGGTTCCCGGCTCTTCGCCCATGTCGGCGGCATCCACCAGCAGCAATATATCGGGTTCTTTGCGGCGGATGACCGAGAGTTCGTCTTCGGGCGTCTGCCCGCCGTCGATGACGTCCCAACCCTCGATCGGATCGTCCTCCATCAGTTTGGCCAACAACGCTCCTCCAGCGTCATCGCCACGCAACACCGCCCCCACGGTAAATACCAGTTTGCCACTCATTTCTCACGCATCCTTCCCATCACGTAAGCGGCACTGTCTTGTGCAAGAAGGTCGAGCATCTCGTGAAACGTCCTGATCCAGGCACGCTCCTCCGCATGCCCCTCCTGCTCCGCATCCAGCTTTTCCTCGACCTCGTCGATAGCGGGAAGCAGGGTCTCCAGATGCTGCTTGTCGATCTGTATCTCACCGCTCCGCAGGATGCCTTCGAGCTTATAGCGGGCATCGCTGCCTTCCTCGAAGCATTCGACGACACGCTCGAAGGTCGCCTTCGGACAGCGCAGCTTTTCCTCGAAGCAGTCGATGACACCGGTGTGGTGTCCCACCGAAAGCGCGTAGTAGAACACCTCTTGGGAGGCCTCGGGGATGGAGTCGCTGTCGTCGACGAACTTCTTCGTCAGCTGATAGAAGACGACCTCCGCTTCGTCCTGCTCGCAGTCGTGCTCCGATACAGGCGCGTTGCCCCGATAGGCTGTCGGTGTCTTGCTACTTGAGGGCATCGCCGAGAGAGGCCTCCTGCAGAATGGACAGGGCCGGATTCTCCTCGTCGGTCGGCTGTTCGCCCAGACCTTCGGCACCGACGACCTTGGACAGCCCACGCATCAGGAGCTCCTGCTCCTGCTCCGGGCCGACCACCATCTCCTGCAGACGCTTGCGCAGGTCCGTGTAGATCTCGACACGGCGCGGGTCGGTCTGCTGGGAGATGAGGTTCGAGATGTTGGCGTAGACATCGGCGTCCTCGCCCTCGAGCGCCTCCAAGAACTCGTCGGCGATGTCCCGGCCGTAGCGATAGCCCGACATCAGGCGCGCCTCACGCTCGATTGCGGTGCGCACCTTGTAGGGGATGTCCGCAAAGCGCAGCGGTGCCTGCTCGCCTTCCTCCTCCATGGTTTCGGTGTGGTGGAGTTTCTGCCCGAGCAGACCGAGCGCGATGGCAAAGCCGTAGACGGTCTGCGCCGGAGAGGGCGGGCAGCCCGGGATGTAGACGTCGACCGGGAAGAGCTTGTCGGCGCCGCCCCAAACGCAGTAGTTGTCGTGGAAGACGCCGCCGGTGCAGCCGCAAGCGCCGTAGGCCACGACGAGCTTGGGATCGGGGGCGCCTTCGTAAGCACGGATGGCCGGCATACGCATGGTGCGCGTGACGGCACCGGTGTAGACGAGGATGTCGGCATGACGGGGGCTCGGCGTGTTCAGGATGCCGAAGCGTTCGGCATCGAAGACCGGCGTGATGGTCGAGAAGATCTCGATCTCGCAGCCGTTGCAGCCACCGCAGTCGATGCGGTAGAGGTAGATCGAACGTTTGATGTCGTTGAGCAGGGCGAGCTTCGCATTGGTCACAGCCTCGTCGAGCACCTTGGGTTCCAGCTGATACTGGAGATTCTCGGGAACTTCATGATCGATAATCATCCAGGCTCACCTCCCGAAGTAATCGGTTTTCGGTAGCGCATCGTCTCGTCGCGCCGTTTGGCGCGATACGCGTCGGCCTTCTGCTTGCAGGCCGGACAATAGCCGGTCAGGTCCGCAGCCTGCTGAGCTTCGAGGCCTCCATTGTTCTGTGAGAGAAGGCGCGTCGCGTAGTCGACCTCCTTGGCGGTCGCATAGTAGCGTCCGCATTCGGCACAGGCCTGCAGCTTGTAGGTGGAGGTCTCCTCGAGGTCGTTCTTGTCCATGACGGCGAGCTCGAACTCCTTGCTGAGCGTGATCGCGCCAAGCGGGCAGATCTCCTCACAGCGTCCGCAGTAGACGCAGCGTCCGTAGTTGATCGACCAGGTCGTCGTGCCGGCCTCGACATCGATCTTCATCTGGATGGCGTTGGGCGGACAGGCGACCGCACAGGCCGCACAACCGATGCAGGCGACCGGATCGTGCTCGGGCTTGCCACGCGCGTCCGTCGGGCGTTCGAGCGGCTCGAAGGGATAGCCAGCGGTGGCGTTGCCCGTTCGCAGGATCTCTCTGAGTGTTTTTAACATCACAACCTCCTCAGATTTCCAGCGGGCTGTGTCTGCGATCACAGCAGTAATCTTCGAGTTGCTGTCTGGTCAGCGTCTGTTCCTTGTTCTTCTTGACATCGACGACGGTCACCCGTTCGGTGCAGGAATAGCACGGATCGAGGCTGCCAACGATGAGGGCCGCATCCGACAGGGTGTTCCCTCTGAACATACTGCGTAGGACCGGCCAGTTGCTGTAGGTCGAGGCTTTGGCACGCCAGCGGTAGCACTTCTGGTTGTCGCCGATCATCGACCAGTGCATGTCCTCGCCACGCGGTGCCTCGGTCGCCGCGAGCGCATAGCGATGCGGCACGTAGGTCCACCGGTCGTTTAAGATCGGACCTTCGGGCAGATCGGTTTCGAGGAGTTCCTGGATGATGTGGATGCTGTCGGTGAACTCGCCGATGCGCACGAGGGTGCGGCCGAGCACATCGCAGGAATCCTGCGTGATCGGCTCATGTTTGTCGGCGATGGACTTGTAGCCGGCAAACGGGTGGACCCAGCGCACATCACGGGCGAAGCCGCTGCCGCGGACCGTCGGGCCGACGGGGCTGTAGTCGCGTGCGACCTTCGGGTCGAGGATGCCGATGCCCTTGGCACGGTTGATGAAGTTGGGCGTCGAAACGAGTTCGTCCACCAGGCGTTGCGCGTCGGCAGCCAGATTGTCGAGATACTTGAGTGTCTCGAGCTTCTGCTCGGCCAAGATGTCACGACGCACGCCGCCGATGAGGTTGAGGCCGTAGGTCTTGCGGGCGCCCGTCAGCATCTCGGCCAGGTCCATGGACTGCTCACGTACCCGGAAGAAATGCTGGAAACCCGTGTCAAAGCCGGAGAAGTGGCAGACCAGACCGAGGTTGAGCAGATGCGAGTGCAGACGTTCGGTCTCGAGGATGATCGCGCGGATGACCTGAGCGCGCAGCGGGACCTCGATGCCCTGCGCCGCCTCGATGGACTGCGCATAGGCCGTGGAATGCGCAAAGCCGCAGATGCCGCAGATGCGCTCGGCCAGGAACGGAACCGAATCGTAGTTCATGCGCGATTCGGCGCATTTCTCCATACCACGATGGACGAAGAACATGCGGTAGTCGGCGTCGATGATATTCTCGCCTTCGACATAGAGACGGAAGTGGCCTGGCTCGTCGGAGGTGATGTGGAGGGGCCCCATCGGGACGGTGGTCGTCTCGTGGTCGCCCGTGTCCTTTAAGAACTCGTAATCTTCGAGCTCACGCGTCGGCATCGGACGATAGCGGTAGTCCATCGAATCCTTGCGCAGCGGATGCACATCCATCGGCCAGTCATCGGGCAGACAGAGGTTGCGATCGTCGATGATGCCGACGGCCTTCAGGCCGAACATGTCTTGGACTTCGCGCTCGCTCCAGACCGCCGCCGGGACCTTGGGAGAGACCGCCTTGAACTCGCCGGTCTCGCGTTCGACCTCCACACGCACGTGGATGTAGCCGGGATCCTCCTCTTCCATCGAAAGCAGGTAGTAGAGGGCGAAGTGTCCGTTCAGCTGGCGTTCGTCGTTGCCAGCCATGAACGGCATCCAGCCGCCGCGCTCGTAGTAGAGAAACGCGATGATATCGGGAGCCGAATCTCCGTCAACCGTGATGCAGACCTGGTCCTCGCTGACCCACTGTGTCTCCTTGATCTGGTAGGGGAACTTCTCCTGTACGGCCAGGACGTGCGTTTCGCAGGTGCGAAGTTTTGAATCTATAGCCATATGCACATCACGCTCCTTCTACTGCCGGATCTCATCTGTGGACGAACCACCGCTGTGCCCGAATATGTCCTCGAACAAGGGCGTGTCGTACATCTCTTCGGTATCGTCGACCTGCATGACGATGGAAGTCGCCTCCTCGACGCCGCTGATGATCGGCTGCGGCATCGCGACACCGAACCAGATGACGACGCAGGCCATGATGATTTCAGGAATCAGGGCAGCAGGACCCACATCCTTCTTCTCGAGCTTGCTGTCCTCGGAAGGTTTGCTGAGGATCGAGCCGGTCGCAACCCGGACGAAGGCGGCGATGACGACCGTCAGGACGATGCCCATGATAATGACGACCCACAGATAGCCCGTCACGACGCCGGAGATGAACGCCAGCACTTCGGAGACGAACATCGCAAACGGCGGGAAGGCCGAGATGGCGAGCAGGCCGATGATGAAGAGCACGGCCGTCGCCGGCGCGACCTGGATGACGCCGCGGATCTTGCGCAGATCACGCGTGCCGTACTTCATGAGCAGGTTGCCGGACAGGCAGAAGAGGAAGGACTTGGTAATGCCGTGCAGGATGCAGTGCAGGAGCGCGGCTGCGATGCCGAGCGGTCCGCCGAAGCCGAGGCAGAGGGCGACAACGCCGATGTTCTCACAGGAACTGTAAGCCAGCTTGCGCTTGATGTCGTCCTGAGAGAACACACCGAAGACCGCCACCACGATCGAAGCGATGCCCAGTATCAGCATGATGAGCTGCGGGAAAAACGTCCCGATGGTCTGGATCGCCAGAATGTAGAAGCGGATGACGACGAGGATGGCGCACTTGAGCAACACGCCGGAAAGCAGACCGGAGACCGGGCTCGGTGCTTCGGAGTGCGCATCCGGCAACCAGGTGTGCATCGGGAAGAGTCCTGCCTTGGTGCCGAAGCCGACCGCCGCGAATACGAAGGCGATCTGTATGAGCATCGCGTCGAAGCTGCTCGCGTTCGGCAGCAACTCGGTCCAAAACACCGCTTGGGTCGGATCGGGCATGACCGCCGCGGCGTTCGCATAGACGAGTACCGTGCCGTACAGGCCGAAGGCGACGCCGCAGGTGCAAACGATGATGTACTTCCAGGCAGCTTCGAGCGCTGTCTTCGTGTCGTAGGCACCGACGAGGAAGACGGTCGCCAGAGTCGTCGCCTCGATGGAGGCCCACATCATGATGATGTTGTTGGACAGCGCCGCAAGAAGCATCGTGAAGATGAAGAGATTGAAGAACACGTAATAGCGCTTGACCTGGCCGGGCGTCATCTTGCCCTCCGCCACATCGTGACGGATGTAGGAAAGCGAGTACCAGCCGGTCAGGAAGCCGACGACGCCGATGAGGGCGACGAAGATACTCCCGAGCGAATCGAGGCGGAACCAGTTTCCGAGCGCCATCACCGCGTTGCCGGACGTCATGACGATGACGACGAGGTACACGGCCAAAAGGGCGACCGCCAGCACCGACAGGAAATGCACCGTCTCATAAAACGCCTGCGGTATGTGCTTTGACGGGAAGCATGCCATAAACACGCCCGCAAACAACGGTATGATCATCAGGAGGATGATAAGGGTTGAAGCTTCCATGATCGTCCTCCTAACCCTTTAATTCTTTCAAGTCGTCGGAATCCAACGACTTGGTCGTCTTGTAGATGCGGTATGCCAGGAACGCCATGATGACGACGGCGAAGATGGCATCGGTCGCAACGCCGATCTCGACCAGTTCGGGCGCGGTCGGCGCCAGCAGGGCGAGGGTCAGGTGCGAGCCGTTTTCCATGAGGCAGTACCCGAAGATCTGCTTGAAGATGTTGCGCTGCGAGACGATGCACGTCAGGCCGATGAAGAAGTGGGCCAGCGATATCGCCAGGGCCGGCCTGACGGCCTCTGCCGTCGGCAGGTTGATGCCCCACACCGCCGCGAAGCAGATCAGCAACTCGACGGCGGCCAGGATGATGGCCGTCATCGGCCGGATCGACGCCGGAGGCTCTTCAGGCGGCTTGCCGAGCTTCAAGAGCCGGGAATAGGCGAAGAGCATCACGCCCGGCACCAGGATCACCTTGGTGATGAACGCGGTCCCCGCCCAGGTGAACAGCTCGGTCGAAGACGTCGTGAAGCCCAGCGTCACGAAGATGCAGACTAAGATGAACGCCTGTATGCCGTAGATGATGGCAGTCCTTCTGAGGCCATGGAGCAGCACGACCAACAAACTGCTGATGATAAGCAGGGCCCCGAGAATGTTGACTATTGTATATCCGTCCATGACATGCCTCCTAAGCCATCCACGAGGCGGCGAGGAAACTCGAGCACACCGTCATGACAATCAATACGACAAAGACTGCGACCATCGACTTGGGGATCGCCTGGCCTTTGGCAACTTCCGTAGAAGGATTGCCGGGGACGACGGATCCGATCCATCTGAGGAACCAGATGAAGCAGGCCGCCGTTTCGACCAACCCGACTATGACTATGAGCAGCAACAGCCAGTTGCCGTCTGCCGCCGCGAAGCTTCCCGCGAAGATCTGGAACTTCGAGAAGAAGCCGCTGAAGGGCGGACAGCCGGCGATGGCAAGTGCACCGCAGACGAAGGCGACCGCCAATATCGGATACTTTTTCAGCACGCCTTTTATCTTCGGCAGCATCCTCGTGCCGATGGCGAAGCTGAACGCGCCGGCGACAAGGAAGAGCAGCGTCTTGGCAAACGCGTGGTTGAAGATGTGCTGTATGCCGCCGGATAGGGCAAGGTCGCTGCCGAACACGAAGAAGCCGAACGCCAAGAAGATATAGGACAGCTGCGAGATCGTCGAGAAGGCGAGCAGCCGCTTCATATCGCGCTGTGGCAGATACATGAAGAAGCTGAAGAGCATCGTGGCGATGGCGCCGATGATGATGACCCAGCCGACCGGCTCGGGTATGGCCCCGGCTGATACGAGCGCACGGGCCAGGATGGCAACGCCGACCTTGACCATGGATGCACCATGCAGGTAGGCCGAGACCGGCGTCGGCGCCTCCATCGCCGATGGCAGCCACATGTAAAACGGCAGCTGTGCCGATTTGCCCCAAGCTGCGACTATGATGCAGATGAGGACGACGATCTTCCAGAGGTTGCTCAGATCCGCCAGCGCCTCGGTCGCAAAGGTTCCGGTCTGCCAGAAGAGGAGGCCGGCGCCGATGTAGAGACCGAGCGAAGCGATGTGGGTGACGATGAGCGCCTTGGTCGCCGCCTTCTGTGCGGTCTCCGTCCCGTAGTAGCTGATGAGGCCCCACGAGCAAGCGCCGGTGATCTCGAAGAAGAGCAACTGCGCGATGAGCGTGTCGGAATAGACCAGGCCGGCCATCGCGCCGATGAAAGCCGCGAAGTACGCATAGAAGCGACGGCGCGGCTCGTCGGGATGCTCGCGGTTGGCCGCATTGAGATACCCGACCGAATAGATCGAAATCAAAAGGCCGATGGCGACGAAGGCGGCCGCCAGCATCACGCTCATCTTGTCGAAGACGAGGGTTATGACCGCCGTCTGACCGAAGGAGACAAGGTCGAGATAGACGGTCGTTCCATCGCCTGCGACGGCAAGCAGGATCCAGACGACGATGGTGGCCGCCGTCGAGATGGCCGCCGCCGTGATGCAGATGGCACGTCCGGCGACCCGCGGAAGAACCGCAATGAACAGTGCCCCTACAAACGGGATGATGATGGCCGTTAGAGCAAGTATGGAAATGGGTCCCATATTACACACCTCCTCCTATAGGCCTATCAGGCAGAACACCAAAGCGACGGCGGCGATGCCGACGAACGCCCAGGTCTGATGTCCCGCAAGCTTGAAGCGGACACGTGCGACGAGGTTTTCTACGATCGAAACGATAAAGAAGATCACGAATATCTTGACGAGCCAGAACACCAGGCCGAGCAGCAGCGGAAGGGCTGCGATCGTAGCTGCGCTGCCCCACGGGATGAAGACCGCGCACAGCCAGGAAACCATGATGATCTGTTTCATCGACATCGACATCTTCAGCATGCCGAGCGAAGGTCCGGAATATTCGGAGAGCGGACCTTCCATGAGTTCCTGCTCTGCTTCGGCCAGGTCGAACGGCAACTTACCGAGTTCGACGTAGACGGAGCACAGGAATGCGATGCCGGCGATGACGATCGCGACGATGACGGTCACATTGCCGCTGGCAATGGCCGCTCCCATGTCGCCGACGTTCGTTGTGCCGGTTGCAAGGGCGACCACGAACAGCGAGAGCATCATGGCTGGTTCGACGAGGACGCCGAGAACCAGCTCACGCGCGCCGCCGATACCTGAGTACGAAGCGCCGGAGTCGACCGACGCAAGGCTGAAGAAGAAGCGCGGCAGGGCCAACAGATAGATGATCAGAATCATGTCCCCGATAAGCGGCACCGGGCACAGACGCGTGACCATCGGCATGCCGGCTGCCAGCACGAGCATGCAGCCCATGTACAGCGGCGGCATTATCCGGTGGATGAGGCTCGAGTCGCTTGTGTGCACATCCTGGCGCTTGAAGAGCTTGCCGATGTCGTAGTAGTCCTGCAGCAGCGGCGGCCCTTGGCGGGTGTGCATCTTGGCGCGGATCTTGCGCGACATGCCCGAGATCAACGGTGCAAGCAGGAGGACGAGCAGGGCTTGAACGATTGCAATGACGATTTCCATAGCTCACACCTCCTTACAGCAAGACGGCCAGGATGAGGAAGATGACCAGCGCTCCTACGATGTAGAGAATGTAGACGCGGTGGTTGCCTCCTTCGATCCTGGCAACCGCACGGGACGTAAGCGAGACAAGTGCCGCAATCGGGTCGACCAAGAACCGATCGCCCCAAGACTGCGCTTTGTCCGTACCTCGTACCGTCTTCTGGAATGCGGCGCTGAATCCTGCCGATGTCGAGACGATGGCATCACGCGCCGTATAGAGCGGCGAGAGGAACATCTTGACGTCCGAGCCGAAAGTCGTCGCGATGACCGGCATGTCGGCGGTGGGCAGGTAGCCGCACGCCCACGGATCGCGATCGCGTGCCATGCCACCCGAGCGGAAGGCCGCTCGGAACGCCAGCGGGAGCAGTATGCAGACGATGAGCAAGCACGCCAGCAACGGCGTTGAAATAGCCGACCCCAAAGCCGGGTTGACGCTTTCGACGGCGCCGGCGACCACGATGGGAGCACCCTGGGTCACCGATGTCGCGATGCCCTCGATGTAGGGGGTGATCCACGGTGCCCCGACGCCGAGGCAGACGCAGACGACAGCCAGAACGATCATGCTCACCAACATCGAGCCGGGCACCTCGCGAGCCTTACGCGCACCTTCGGAACGCGGTGCGCCGAGGAAGGTGACGCCGTAGGCTTTGACGAAGCAGGTGACCGCCAGGGCACCCGTGATAGCAAGCGCGACGGCCGCGATGGCGCAGAACACGATGATGAGCGGACCGTTGTCCATCGCCGCTGTGAACAGCGACTGATAGGTGAACCATTCGGAGACGAAGCCGTTCAGCGGCGGGATGGCCGAGATGGCCAGACTGCCGATCAGGAAGCAGACGCTCGTCACCGGCATGACCTTCGTAAGGCCGCCCAGGATATTCATGTTGCGCGTACCGGTGCTGTAGAGCACCGAGCCGGCGCCGAGGAAGAGCAGCCCCTTGAACATCGCGTGGTTGACCAGGTGGAACAGGCCGGCCATCATGCCGAGGCCCGCCAGTACCGGCTGGTCGATGGCGACGCCTATGAAGCCGATACCGACGCCCAGCAAGATAATGCCGATGTTTTCGACAGAGTGGTAGGCGAGTAGTTTTTTGATGTCATGCTCGTCCAAGGCGTAGGCGACGCCGAGGACGGACGAGATCGCACCGATCGTCAGGATGGTCAGACCCCACCACAGCTGGCAGTCGCATGAACCGAGCAGGTCGAGACCGACCAGGATCATACCAAAGACGCCGATCTTGATCATGCCGCCTGACATGAGCGACGAGACGTTGGACGGCGCTGCCGGATGTGCCTGCGGCAACCATGAATGGAAGGGAAACATGCCGGCTTTGCAGCCGAAGCCCGCAAAGCCCAGCAGGAAGACGATCGAGGCGATGGCCGGGGAGAATTCGGTGTTGCGGAACACCTCGAATTCGAAGCTGCCCGTAGTGGCAGCCATGATCAGGAAGGCGATCATGATCATCAAGAAGCCGACGTGCGCCATGACAAGGTAGAGGAAGCCACCATGCACCGACTGCTTGTTCTGCTCGGTGATGACCAGGAAGTACGAGGTGAGCGACATCAACTCGAAGAACACGAGGAACCAGAACGCGTTGTCGACGGTCAGGACCATGTTCATCGAGATGATGAAGAAGTTCATGAACATCCCGATGGCGCCGACGCCGCGCTTTTTGTATTCGTCGAAGTAGGACAGCCCGTAGATCCAGGCCATGAGCGCCAACACGTTGATGACGATGAGCAGCAACCCGGAAAGCGGGGCGATCCTCAGCGAGAAGCTCGCGAACGCAAACGGCGTGGCCACGCTCATGCTTTGCGCTCCGGTGATGCCGACGATGCCTGCCCCGATGGCGGCACAGGCAGCTAGGATGCCGAAAATGCAGCCGAAGAACTTTGCGACGTTTGCGGCCTTGTACGTGCAGATGGCAAGGACCGCGCCGACAATGGAGAAGACGGCCGAGATCAGGAGAAGATTCATGCCTCATCACCTCCCTCTTGGTTTTCCTCCGGGTTGTCTTCCGAGCCTTCCGGATCGAAATCCTCCAGCATGACAAGTCCGGCTTCGAGCGCGCGGCTGCGCTTTTCGTAGGTCTCGTCGTCGCTGAGTTCCTCATCGGCTTCGACCAAGCGCAACGCTTCGGTTATGCAGGCGCGCACGCAGTGTGGCTGACAGTTGTCATAGGCGCAGAGGTCGCATTTGACCGCTGCGGAGTAGACGCCCACCTCCCACTGCAGAATCGGATCGAGTGAAGCAGGGAAGGTCGGCGTCGAATATTCGACACCGGCGACGCCGGCGACGGGCGTCCCTGCCATGTGGATGGCGCCGAACGGACACGATACGGCGCAGAGCTTGCAACCGATGCAGTGTGCTTCGTCTATCCGGACGCAGCCGTCCGGATCGTGCCGTATGGCATTGACCGGACAGGCCAACAGACACGGCGCGCCTTCGCAGTGATGGCACGTCAGGGACGCGACCACGTCACGGCTTTCGTACAGCGCCAGACGCGGTTCCTTTTGCAGCCCTGCACGCTTGTGCCCTTCGCTGCAAGCGGCCCGACACGTGCCACAGGCGACACAACGGCTCGGTTGTATTGCTATGAAGCGGTTCATCCACACTCCTTTCTCTTAGACGAAACGGCCATTTCAAGGATGGGCCCTTCGTGCCTTACGCAAGGTCCATCTCATACTCATATTGGGCGCCGGCTTCGTCGGCCAGGCGCTGCTTCAGTCTCATGTACAGTTCCTCAGCATGCTGTTCAGCCCAGGTCTGGTCGTCGACGAGCTCGACGTCGACGGCACAGAACTTGTCCTCCGGGGTGTGCGAGCGTGAGTCGACCCGGTGGATGGTGAGATCGTTGCATTTACCGACCCACCACTGATAGGTCATGTAGACCGCGCCCTCGTTGGCTCGGTCGTCCACGAACGCACGGGTGATGATCTTCCCGCGGCGGGAGTAGACCCACACGAGATCGTCGTTGTTGATCCCGCGCTTCAAGGCATCGTCCGGGTTGATGTGTACGAACCCGGGCTCCTCGGCCAGGTTGGACAGCTGGTCGCAGTTGCCGGTCATCGAACGGCAGGAATAATGTCCGACCTCGCGCACCGTGCACAGGACGAGCGGATACTCGTCGTCGGGCATCTCGGACGGATCCTCGTAGTCGTGGGCGATCAGATGGGCTTTGCCTTCCGGCGTGGTGAACGCGCCGTTCAAGAACAGATCGGGCGTCCCGGGATGGTCGAGCGTCGGGCAAGGCCACTGGGCATGGCCGACACCTTCCATCTTCTCGTAGGTCGCGCCGTAGGCGCCGCTCCACATCTCGCGGCATTCCTTGTCCCAGATCTCCTGCGTGTTCTCGTAGTGCATGTCATAACCCATGCGCTGGGCCAGCTCGCAGATGATCTGCCAGTCATGCTTGCATTCTCCTTTGGGCGGGACCGCCGCCGTGAAGCGTTGGAAGGTGCGGTCGCAGGCGGTAAAGACGCCTTCGTGTTCGCCCCAGCTGGTAGCCGGTAAGATCACATCGGCCTTCTCGCAGCTCTGCGTCATGAAGATGTCCTGGCAGACAAAGAGATCGAGTTTGCTGAACTGTTCCTCGAGGTGCTTGGCATCCGGCTCCGTCTGGAGCGGGTCCTCGCCGAAGTTGTAGAAGGCGTGTACCTTGCCCTCGTCGATGAGGTGCCCCACGTCGGAGACCTTGAAGCCGACCTCGCCGGAGAGCTGTTCGACCGGGACGTTCCAGTTGTCGGCGAACTTCTGGCGAACGTCCGGATCGGTGACCTTCTGGTAGCCGGGGAAGAAGTTCGGCAGCGCGCCCATGTCGCAGGCGCCCTGCACGTTGTTCTGTCCGCGGACCGGGGCCACGCCGGAGTTCGGCTTGCCGATTTGATGCGTGACGCAGGCGATGGCCGCGCAGGTGTGGACCGCCTCGACGTTTTGGCGATGCTGGCACACACCCATGCCCCAGCAGATAATGGACGACGGCTCGGCCGTCGCATACATGTGGGCTGCTTCGCGCATCATGCCCGGGTCGATACCCGTGATGGACTGTGTGCTTTCGGGAGTGTACTTCTCAATCGTCTGCCACCATTCATCGAAGCCGAGCGTATGCTCGTTGATGAAGTCCTCATCGATGAGACCTTCGTTGACGATGGTGTTGGCAAATGAATTGAGAAATGCGACGTTTGTGCCGTTGCGCAGCGGCATGTACAGGTCGGCGATGCGGGCAGTCTCGATGAATCGTGGATCGGCCACGATGATCTTGGCTCCCTTCTCCTTCGCCTTTACCACACGGCGCGCAACCAGCGGATGTGATGTGTTCGGGTTGTACCCGAACAAGAAGAGACACCCGGCATCCTCCATACCAGGTACCCCGCAACTCATTGAACCAGACCCGAGTGTGTCAATCAGACCGACGACAGTAGGGCCGTGTCAAGTTCGTGCACAGTTGTCAATGTTGTTCGTACCGATGCAGGCTCGTGCGAAGCGCTGCATCACCAAGTTGGATTCGTTGCCTGTTCCACGTGACGAACCCGTTGTCATAATGGCGTCGGGACCGTACTTCTCTTTGACCTCCAGCAGCTTTTTTGCCACGAAATCAAGAGCTTCGTCCCAGGTAACACGTTTGAGCGGTTTGTCTTTCGATTCGCGCATCATCGGATGCAGGATGCGTGGTGTCAGAATCCTCGTGTCGTTGATGAAGTCGTAGCCGAACCAGCCCTTCAAACAAAGGAAACCTTCATTCGTCAGACCGTTGAGCGGCTCCGCTCCGACGACCAGATCGTTTTCGACCAGGAGGTTGAACTTGCATCCCGTCCCGCAGTAAGGACATACAACCATATGTTTTTCCATGCGCTCCTCCTCTCTCGACTAAGAGGTACCGAGTTCCGCCTTCAGAACCTCACTGCGCTAATGAGGCGGCATCCTCCGACCGACGCTTCTTCTGGCTTGCCTCGATCTCGTCTTGGTCGACGAGACGGATCGCCAGCGAAGTGCAGGCCTCGACGCAACAAGGTCCTAGTTCGCGGTCGTAGCAGCGGTCGCATTTGATGACGGCTGCCTTCGGGCTCGCGCCGACGGTCAAATCCCCCACGGCCGCCGAATCGTAGCGCTCGACCACGTTGACCGCACCGTACGGACACGCAACAACGCAGCTGCGACAACCAATGCAGCGCTGTATGCGCACGCCGACACGGTCCCCATCAATGTACAGGGCACCGGTGGGACACGAAGCTGCACACGGGGCGTTTTCACAGTGGTGGCAAACGATCGGTGCAGTTCGGTCGCCGGCGCGGACCACGTTCAGACGCGCAATCGGCACATCGCCAGGTACATAATGCTTGACAAGACAGGCAGCCATGCACGCTCTGCAGCCGACGCACTTACGCGGGTCCGCTATGACAAACTTGCTTCCCATAGGCTCTCCTTCCTCTTACAATGACTCATCTGCTTACGAGCGCAGGCCTTGGAATAGGAGGTGCCGTAAGATGGCTAAAGCGCCTGCATCGCTATGCAGATAGATTCACAATATGTTCAAATCTGTTTTCCCTCCACCGTGAACGGAGCCTCTAGAAATTCACATCATCATGATATGCACATTATCTAGAATTTCTCAATATCCTTTTTGCTTTTTTTCCGTAGAACTGACAAAATGCCAGTTAAACGCGTTGATTGTTGTGAAATCGTCCTGCGGAAAGGATGATGTTTGACGCTTGAGGATTTCTATAAATTTGTATCACTATTGTAATCATATATAGAAAAGCGGCTTACATTTCCGTATCACTTTTGTGACAGCATGAAAATCGGTAGGCGAAGCTTCCTGTCAGCTTCGGAGAAAATCGTGTCACGCTTGTGCTCACGGAGCTGAGCAGCAGGTCAAGGCAATAAAAAACGCGCCGACTCGTCTGTCGGCGCGTTTCAGGGTATGACAGGAATCCGGTTTTGTCAGGCTCGCCGTCTGAGACCGAGCCGGATACGGGCGACCTTAGGCCTTTTTCTTCGTCTTCTTGGCCGTTTCCTTCTTTTTAGCCTTGGCTTCCTCTTCGGCAGCTGCGATCGCCGCTTGCATGGCGAGGTCCGTCGGCCTGCCAGACGTATCGTCCGTGTAGATCCTCATGAATTCGTTGAGGGCCTGCACCTGCGTGAGATAGACGTCGGCATCAAGCAGCAGAACGCTTGCCGTTCCCTTTTGGTCGATGTAGGTGGGCGTCCTGGTGGAACGCACTTCGTCGAGTATAGCCTCGGGATGTGCCTTGAGCTCCTCGACGGTACACGTCGTAGCCATAAGCTCCTCCAACGCTGTTGTCGTGCGGCACGTCCTATTCCATGGGGGATTATAGCATTGCGCCGACACATGTGTTCAAGAGTCTTGGTTTTCGGATTTTGATATCGTTCAGCGAGCGTGTCGTGAGCGCATCTGCCCTGCGTTCATCAACTCAAGTACCTGGGCATCCCGCTTGAAGAGCACGCAGCCACCGCCATCTTCGTTCGTCAGCAACCCGCCCTCGCGCAGCGCACGGAACAGTTCCGATTGCAAGGCACCTGCCACCCCGACCTCTTGCACGTTAATACCGGAGTGAGGAGAAAACGGACAGGGCTCGGCATCCCCACGGGAGTTTATGTGGATGAAACCCCGCCCGCCAGCCAGACATCCTCCGGCCACCTTCTCCTCACCTGGAAACGCGAGAAAAATCATGTCTTCGAACGTCGCACGCAGACTATCAAGGCGCTCTTCCAGATACAGCCGATCATCAGCATCGGGAGCCAGATATTCCGTGCCCTCCGAGGGAGCCATATATTCGACGAGGATCAGGATGCGACAACCCTGTGCATACAGCTCTTCAACGAAGGCCTCGGACAACGCTTCGTGGATGTTCTGGGTCGTCACCGTCACAAAGGCGCCGAAGAGGATGCCGAGCTCCTTCATCTGCCGCATCGTGATGTCCAGGCGCTGATGGACATCACCATCGCCTCGAGATCCCGTCGAAACCTGAGGAGACATCAGACTGAGGATAGGAACCAGATTCCTGTTCTGATCGAATATCTGCAGGTACTCGTCCGAGAACAAGGATCCATCGGTGATGACAGGAAACACCACATCAGGAAATGAAGCCGCCTGTAAAAGAACGTCCCGACGCAAAAGCGGCTCTCCTCCCGCCAAGACGATGAAGCCGATCCCCAGGGAAGCGGATTCCTGAAAGATCGTGCCCCACGCCTCATCACTCAAGTTGTCTGCAGGAGGGCAGTCGTTACAGAAATCGATGACCGTGGAGTAGCGACCGACACGGGGTAGATTGCAGCTGCTGGTGATGCTGGCGATCAAAAACGCCGGAACATGCACGCCTTGCGCCTCCTGCTTCTGGCGCAGACGGGCAAAACGTCTGCTTGCAAGCGCATAGGCAGCTAGAAAGGCGCTTTCCTTGGCATTGGGAAGCGTGGCTCTCAGGGCCCGCTTGACGATGTCTTCCACGCCTTCGTTCAGATATGCCACTAGATTGAATTCCTCGTCGGCCATGAAACCGCTCTCCAGGGGTTGCACTCTTATTTTTGTATCTGGTACAGTTATAAGTGCGCAAAGGCTCCGCGTCAATGACGCAGTATTAGTAGACCAGGTACGCAAAAGTTGACCTGTTCGAAAGAAGGCTCGACATGGCTAACGAACATGTATGCCCGTGCACCGCAGGCTGTCCGCTCCAGAATGTGATGAACGCACTCGGCGGCAAATGGAAGATGTCCATCCTCTGCTCGGTCTTGAACGACGGACCGGTGCGCTACAACGATTTGAAGCGCAAGATGGAGGGGATTTCGAACACGATGCTTTCGAAGTCCTTGAAAGAATTGGAAGAAGATGGGCTTGTGGAGCGGAACGAGTACCTGGAGATACCGGTCCGCGTCGAATACGAGGCAACAGACAAGACGCGGTCTTTGACGCCGATCCTGTCCGAGCTTGCCGTGTGGAGCGGCGAGAACATGAACTAGCAACGACCGAACACACGCTTACAAAAAGAGCCGGCTTCACGCCGGCTCTTTTTTCTTTCCCCTTTTTAAGAGGATGCCCAGACCAGGCGCACCCCCTTAAGCAACTTACTTCAGAGAGACAGTCGCGCCTGCCTCTTCGAACTGGCTCTGGGCATCCTCGGCGTCTTCCTTCTTGGCACCTTCCAGGATCGTGGTCGGGGCACCCTCGACCATCTCCTTGGCCTCCTTCAGCCCGAGGTTGGTGAGATCGCGGACGACCTTGATGACGGCGATCTTGTTCTCGCCGAAGCCTTCGAGGACGACGTCGAATTCGCTCTTGTCGTCGGCAGGGGCGCCGGCATCTCCACCGGCAGCCGGAGCGGCGGCAACGGCCGCAACCGGGGCGGCTGCGGAAACGCCGAAGGTCTCCTCCAGATCGGAGACGAGTTCGGACAGTTCAAGTGCGGACAGACCTTTGATACCTTCGAGAATTTCATCCTTCGTCATAACTAAAACCTTTCTCCACAAAGCAGCATCCCTGCTGCACTCACGAACAAACCTGGGTGACAGCGCTTACGCTGCCTCGTCTTGCTTTTGGTCGGCGATTGCCTTGACGGCGCGCGCAAAGGATTCGACCGGCCCGTTGCAGACACGCGCGATACCGGTGAGCGGTGCCTGTAGCGTGCTGAGCAGCTGCGCGACCAGAACCTCCTTGGGTGGCAGATCCGCGATGCGCAGCGCCTCGTCCTTGCTGACCGGCTCGCCATCGACCAGGCCGGCCTTCATTTCGAGGGCTTCGTGATCTTCGGCGAACTTCTTGATCACCCGCGCCGGCGCAGAGATGTCGTCGTCACAAAAGACGAACGCCGTCGGCCCGACCAAGACGTCTGCCATGGCGGGCAGCTTGAGCTCTGCGAGCGCACGGGCGGCCAGGCGGTTCTTGTACACGTGCATGTGTCCGCCGGCCTGGCGTATGTCGCCGCGGAGTTGCTGGACTTCCTTGACGGTCAGTCCGCGTGAATTGATGAACCAGCAGCCGGCACTGTCCTTGAACTGCTCGGAGATCTCTTCGACCTGCTGTTCCTTTTCTGCAGTTGCCATACACACCTCCTCTCTATACAAAACGACCCCCGCTGCAAAAACAGTGAGGGTCGAGGAAGTGTGCACTCAAAAACGTGCGACTTGCTGTCGACCACCTCGGCGGGCGGGACATCGTGCGTCCCCTTCGGCCCTTGCGGACACCGGCTGTCTTTGGTAGCGGGTAAACCTTCTATCTGAACCACTCGAAAACGAGCGGACAGATTGTAGCGCGACGGAAACCTGAATGCAAACAGGGTCCGTGCGGCACCTGAACGGGGCTAGGCCTCGTCGTAGCGCCGCGTGATTTCCGGGTTGATGGAGATGCCCGGGCCCATCGTCGTGCTCGTCGAGATGGACTTGACGTAGCGTCCTTTCGCCGAAGAGGGCTTGGCGCGCAGAATCTCATCGTAGAGCGTTCCGTAGTTCTGCGCGAGCTGCTCGGCCGTAAAGGAGACCTTGCCGCAGACGACATGGCAGATACCGAAGCGGTCGGCGCGGTATTCGACCTTGCCTCCCTTGACCTCGGCGACGGCCTTGGCCACATCCGTTGTGACGGTACCGAGTTTGGGGTTCGGCATGAGGGAGCGCGGGCCTAGGATCTTGCCGAGCTTGCCGACCTTGGACATCATGTCCGGCGTGGCGATTGCGGCGTCGAAATCGAGCATGCCGCCCTGGACGTCTTGGACCAGGTCGTCGCCACCGACGATGTCGGCACCGGCATCCTGGGCTTCCTTAGCCTTGTCGCCTTCGGCGAAGACGGCGACGCGGACGCTGCGGCCGGTGCCGTTTGGCAGGGATACCGAGCCACGGATCTGCTGGTCGGCCTGGCGGGTATCGATGTTCAGGCGGAAATTGACCTCCACCGTCTCATCGAACTTGGCCTCGGTCAGCTCCTTAGCCAAGGTGAAGGCCTCGAGCGGGGTGTAGAGCTTGTCCTGCTCGATCTTTTCGTAGTTTTCCTTGTACTTCTTGCCGTGTCGTTTTGCCATGTTCTCTCTCCTCCTCGTGGTCGTAGCGGGCCTGGCCGACCCTTCCACTTGCCGCAGGCCCATCGAGAGCCGGCGGTCAATCCACACCCGCAACCCGACAGGTGCCGGGCACGGATGCTTGCAACCTAGTCGAGCGCACCTTCCTCGATCTCGACGCCCATCGAGCGGGCGGTGCCCGCGACGATCTTCATGGCCGCCTTGATGTCGTTGGCGTTGAGGTCGGGCATCTTGGTCTCGGCGATGGACTGCAGTTGCTCCTTGGTGAGCGTGCCGACCTTGACGTCCTGCGGGACACCGGAGCCCTTGTCGATCTTGAGGGCTTCGCGGATGAGAACGGCCGCCGGCGGTGTCTTGCAGATAAAGTCGAAGGACTTGTCCTCGTAGACCGTGATCTCGACCGGAATGATGGTGTTGCCCTTGTCCTGCGTCTCGGCGTTGAAGGCCTGGCAGAACTGCATGATGTTGACGCCGTGGGCGCCCAAGGCAGGACCGACGGGCGGGGCCGGGTTGGCCTGTCCTGCCGGAATCTGCAGCTTGATGAATCCTGAGACTGGTTTGTCAGCCATCGTGCTTCCTTACTCACAAGTACCCGGCATGCGGGTACGCTTTTTGCTCTATCGCGAAAACAGCGCTACGGTGAGAAGCTCCCCGTCCACATCGGGGCACCGTCGCTGAGTTCTTACCTCTCTAAATGCGCGCGACCTGTTCGAAACTCAGCTCGACCGGCGTCTCGCGGCCGAAGATCGAAACCATGACCTTGACCTTGCCGGATTCCACGTTGACCTCGGAGATGGTGCCGTCGAAGTCCGCCAGCGGTCCGCTGACGACCTGCACGGCCATGCCCGTCTCCAAGTCGGTGGAGGTCTTCTTGGGAGCATCCGCCGGGGTGCGCTTGGTGATCTTGCCGATCTCCTCGCGCGTGAGCGCTGCCGGCTTTCCGCCGCTGCCGACGAAGCCGGTGACGCCCGGCGTACTGCGAAGCGTGCCCCAGACCTGGTCGTCCAGGTCCGCATGGACGATGACGTAGCCGGGGAAGACCTTCTTGTCCGTGGTAACGCGCTTGCCGCCTTCTTTGATCTCGGTGACCTCTTCGGTGGGAATCAAGACGTCAGTGATGCGGTCCTGAAGGCCCTGCGTCTCGATGCTATGCTCAATGTTTGCTTTGACCCGCTTTTCGTACCCGGAATAGGTATGCAGGACGTACCATTTCCTCGCCATGTGCTAACTCCCGAGATCGGCGATCCAGTCGAGCGGGATGATGATGATGTTGTCGATGATGGCGATGATCACGCCGAAAAAGACCAAGGCGCCGACGACGACGAGGCTCGCGTTGATGAGCTCCCGACGGGTCGGCCAGACGACGCGCTGCATCTCGCTGCGCACGCCCCGAAGATAGTTGACGAAGCGCGTCCACAGACTCGGTTTGGCCGCTTTGCCGCCCTTGCCCTTGGCAGGCTGCTTGGCTTTGGCCTTGACCGGGGCCTTCTGCGACGAGTTCTTCTTCTGTGTCTGCTTCTTCTGTGCCATAGCCTTCCGTCCAATATCAGGGGATGCAATCTACATCCCCGTCGAAGTGCCGCCCGATGAGGCGGCTTTTTGTTTCTGGCACCCCAGGGAGGACTCGAACCCCCAACATCCGGTTTTGGAGACCGGCGCTCTACCAATTGGAGCTACTGGGGTGTGCAAAAGCACCGTGCGTACTCGTGAGGATACTAGCGGGTCTCCTTGTGCAGCGTGTGATGACCGCACCACTTGCAGTATTTCATGTATTCGACACGATCGGGGCTGCTCTGTTTGTTCTTGGTGGTCGTGTAGTTACGACGCTTGCAATCGGAGCAGGCCAAGGTAACCATCGTACGCATGAAAACCCTCCTCTGTACGCACAAAAAGCCTGGCAACTTTCAAGCAAGCTGCCAGGCCGTTATGCGCGTTTAAATAGTTCCGGTAGGTACTAGTCGAGAATCTTGGTGACCTTGCCGGAGCCGACCGTACGTCCGCCTTCGCGGATAGCGAACTTGAGCCCTTCCTCCATGGCGACCGGATGGATGAGCTCGCCGGTGATGGTGACGTTGTCGCCAGGCATAACCATTTCCGTGCCCTCCGGCAGCGTGACCGTGCCGGTGATGTCGGTGGTACGGAAGTAGAACTGCGGGCGATAGTTCGTGAAGAACGGCGTGTGACGTCCGCCTTCGTCCTTGGTGAGGACGTAGACCTGGCCCTCGAACTTGGCATGCGGTGTGACCGAACCGGGCTTGCAGACGACCTGACCGCGCTCGATGTCTTCGCGCTTGGTGCCGCGCAGCAGAAGCCCGATGTTGTCGCCGGCCTCGGCGGAGTCCAGGATCTTGCGGAACATCTCGACGCCGGTGACGACGGTGCTCTGCGTGTCGCGGATGCCGACGATGTCGACCTCGTCGTTCATGCTGATGGTGCCGCGCTCGACACGGCCGGTGGCGACGGTGCCACGACCGGTGATGGTGAAGACATCCTCGATGGCCATGAGGAACGGCTTGTCGACGTCGCGCTCGGGGGTCGGGATGTTCTCGTCGACCGCATCCATGAGCGTCCAGATGGTCTCCTGCTCCTTGGGGTCGCCTTCAAGCGCCTTGAGGGCGGAGCCGCGGATGACCGGGATCTCGTCGCCGGGGAAATCGTAGGAGGTAAGCAGGTCGCGGACCTCCATCTCGATGAGCTCGAGCAGCTCCTCGTCGTCGACCATGTCGCATTTGTTCAGGTAGACGATGATGTAGGGCACACCGACCTGACGGGCGAGTAGGATGTGCTCACGGGTCTGGGCCATCGGGCCGTCATCTGCGGCGATGACAAGGATCGCACCGTCCATCTGAGCCGCGCCGGTGATCATGTTCTTGACATAGTCGGCATGGCCCGGGCAGTCGACGTGTGCATAATGGCGCTTGTCGGTTTCGTACTCGATGTGGGCGATGGAGATCGTGATGCCGCGTTCACGTTCTTCCGGTGCCTTGTCGATGTCCTCAAACGGGGTGAAGTCCGCCTTGGCGGTGCCGTGAGAACCGTCGTTTTCAGACAGGGTCTTGGAGATCGCAGCAGTCAGCGTGGTCTTGCCATGGTCGACATGACCGATGGTGCCGATGTTGACATGCGGCTTTGTGCGTTCGAACTTTTCTTTAGACATCTTATCCTCCTCGATATCTTGCTCGCGCCCTGCCCTGCAGGACGATGACGGCCTAAACTCTATCTCGTGCGCTTGTCGCGCATCCGTACCTTGGTAGCGGTGACTGGATTCGAACCAGTGACATCACGGGTATGAACCGTGTGCTCTAGCCAACTGAGCTACACCGCCAGATAAAGCAAGTGGTGCCTGTGACCGGATTTGAACCGGTGGCCTCTTCCTTACCAAGGAAGTGCTCTACCCCTGAGCTACACAGGCAATGGTGGGCGCGCTTGGATTCGAACCAAGGTAGGCATAGCCAACGGGTTTACAGCCCGTCCCCTTTAACCACTCGGGCACACGCCCATGAAGCTGTTTATGCGCATCGCTGCGCCTTTCAAGTTGCGTGCTTGCCAACGGGAAAAACCCGCAGAGCGGCTGAAAATACTACGCTGAACCAATGCGCATGTCAACGAATTTATACGAAAGCCACGCCGCCGGGCGTAACCATGAACCTGCAGGTGGTGCCAGTGGAGGGACTCGAACCCCCAACCGTCTGCTTACAAGGCAGCTGCTCTACCATTGGAGCTACACTGGCAGTCCAGGCGTGCTAGGCAGTGTAACACACCGTATTCAGTCGTCACGGACCATCCGGGAGAGTCGTTCTGCGACTTCGGGGTCGATGCGGTCGGCCAACGTGCGCTTGCCGTGCAGGTTGGCATCGCTATCCTGCTGCTCTTCGTAGGTCTGGTTGGTCGAACGAGCGAAGTCGGAGGCGGACATGCGGGTGACTCCCCCGCCGAACACGGTGCTCTGTATGGCGAAGTCCGAGGACACGACGACGGCCTCGAAGCCGGAGTCGCGGGCGTCGTGGGCGAGCTTTTCGATGACCGAGTCGGCGCTGACCCCGGTGGGCGAGAAGATGACCTCGATGCCCGCCTTGTGCTCCGGGGCGCCGTCCGAGGAGGGGTTGCCAGCCCCGTCGAAGACGACCGTGCAGCGCTCGTAGTCGCCACGGGCGAAGGTCGCCGCGTCGCTTATCAGCGTCTCACGTGCCGCGTTCCAACCCTCCCCGCCGTCGAAGTCGTCTCCGAGCGAACGGTAGCGGTCGTTGTTGCGTATGACGTTGTAGCCGTCCACGATGAGCATCAGGTGGCGTTGCATTGTCTCATCCATTCATACGCGATAGCCGTAGTGGCCTGGGCGACGTTGAGGGAGGCGATCTTGCCGACCTGGGGCAGCGAGACGAGCAAGTCGCAGGTCTCCTCGCAGAGGCGGCTTAAGCCCTCCCCTTCCGAGCCAACGACCAGGACGATACGTCCGGAAAGCGAGGCCTCCCAGACGTTTTGGGGCGCCTTCTCGCTTGCACCGACGATCCAGAAGCCCTCCTTCTTGAGGGATTCGAGGCTGCGCACAAGGTTGGCCTCGCGGGCGATCGGCAGATGCGCGACAGCCCCGGCCGAGGTCTTGTAGGCGGCCGCGTTGATCTGGGCGTTGCGCTTGTTGGGAATGAGAAGCCCACACGCACCGACGGCCTCGGCGCTGCGGGCAATCGCCCCGAAGTTGCCGGCATCGGTGACGTGGTCGGTGGCAATGATGAGGGCGTTTTCGGCACCGACGGCCGCCTGCACCAGATCGGGAAGACCGGCGTATTCGTAGGGTGCCATCTCCGCGACAATCCCCTGGTGAGCACCGCGGACAGAACGGGCGTCCAGCTCGTGTTTGGATACACGCTCGATGTCGATGCCCTGCTGGCGCGCCTGATCGAGCAGCGGCGCACAGCGCTTGTCGGCTGCGACCTGGCCGCTGACATATATCTTGTGGAGCGGGGTGTGGGCCGCAAGCGCCTCGGTAAGCGCATGCTTGCCTTCGAGATACTCAGCTTCCATGGCTGACACGCGCCCCCATCGCTGTGTCCTCGATGGTGAAGTCAAGTTCGGCAAGGCCGTCGCGGATTCCGTCGGCGACATCGAAACGACGCTCCGCACGGGCCGCATCGCGGGCAGCGAGCAGCGCGTCGAGCGCCTCGTGGGCATCACTGCCCTCGTAGCCCGCAAAGCGTTTGGCCAGATCCACCAGCTCGGGCGGCCAGTCTTCGGCCGCCTCGTCCGTCGGCAGGGTGATGCCGAGCACGCCGAGGAGCTCTCCAATCGTCGCCGCGGCGCTGCGCACGACATCGCGGGCCTCCTCGCTCAAGCCGGGATTGTCGGTGAGGAAGGTGTTGGCCGCGGTGACGAGTTCGAAGACGGCCGCCAGGGCGCCGGCGGTATTGAAGTCGTCGTCCATCTGCTCGACGAAGACCCGGCGCGCATCGGCGACCGCCGCGACAAGTGCCGAGACGTCGCAGCCTGCGGCATCCGGGGCGTTGCCGGCTGCCCAGTCGAGATTGCGGACGACGTTGGCGATACGGTCGTAGGAGGTCGCCGCCTCGGCCAGGCGCTCGTCTGAGAAGTCGAGCGGGCTGCGGTAGGCCGTCTGCAGCATCAGCAGGCGCAAAACGGCCGGGTCACAGGTGTCGAGCACGTCCTTGAGCAGCAGGAAGTTGCCGAGCGACTTGGACATCTTTTCGGAATTGATGCGCAGCATACCGACGTGGACCCACAGATTCGCAAAGGTCGTACCCCAGGCCGCCTCGGCCTGTGCGGTCTCGTTTTCGTGATGCGGGAAGACCAGGTCGCTGCCGCCGCCGTGTATGTCGAGCGGCAGGCCGAGATACTTGTGCGCCATGGCCGAACATTCGAGATGCCAGCCCGGACGGCCCGGCCCCCACGGCGAATCCCAGGACGGCTCGCCGGGCTTGGCGGCCTTCCACATGGCGAAGTCGAGCGGGTCGCGCTTGCGTTCGTCGACATCCACCCGAGCACCTGCCTGCAATTCGTCGATGTCACGGCCGGACAGCTTGCAGTAATCGGGATCCGAGCGCACCGAGAAATAGACGTCGCCGTCCGCCTCGTAGGCATGGCCGCGCTCGATAAGAAGCTCGATGAGCTCGATCATCGAGGGGATCTCCTCGGTGGCTTTGGGACGGATGTCGGGATCGGCGATCCCGAAGCGGTGCATGACGTCGATGAAGGCCTCCGTATACTTTTCGGCGATCTGCGCCGGGGTGCAGCCTTCCTCGTGCGCCCGGTTGATGATCTTGTCGTCGACGTCGGTGATGTTCTGCACGAAGGTGACCTCGTAGCCGCTGTAGGAAAGGTAGCGACGGATGACGTCGAAGATGAGAAAGGTGCGGGCGTTGCCGATGTGGATGTGGTTGTAGACCGTCGGGCCGCAGGCATACATGGCTACCTTGCCCGGTTCGCGTACGTGCAGCTCCTCCTTGGTGCGGGTTTCGGTGTTGTAGATGCGCACGGTGGCCCCCTACCCGTTGGAGACGAGTGGGGAGGCTCCACCGTCAAGTAAGGCGACGGCCTGTGCGGCGACGCCTTCGCCCCGCCCGGTAAAGCCGAGCTGCTCGGTCGTCGTCGCCTTGACGCCGACGGCTTCCATCGGAAGATCCAAGGCATCTGCGATGCGCTTCCGCATCTCGTCACGGTGCGGGGAGATCTTGGGCTCCTCGATCATGAGCACTGAGTCGATGTCCACGATGGAAAAGCCCTCCCGCAGCAGCAACCTGCCGACCTGCCGCAGAAGCTCGATGGAGTCGGCGTCCTGGTATGCCGGATCGGTGTCGGGGAAGAGCTTGCCGATGTCCCCCAGACGGGCGGCGCCGAGGAGCGCATCCATGATGGCATGCGTGAGCACGTCGGCGTCGGAGTGGCCGGTCAGGCCCTTTTCGTACGGGATCTGCACGCCGCCGAGGATGAGCGGGCGGTCGGAGACGAATGCGTGGACGTCGTAGCCGATACCGATGCGCTGCATGTCAGTTCGACCTCGAGCGGACGCGGGATTCGAGCGCGGCGACGACCGGCCCCACGTCTTCGGGAACGGTCACCTTTATATTGTCGCGCGGGCCGTTGACCATGAGCACCTTTCCGCCCATCCGCTCGATGAGGGAGGAATCGTCGGTGCCGACGAAGCCTTCGAACATGGCGGCGGAAAACGCACGGCGGCAGAAGTCGGCGCGGAAGATCTGCGGGGTCTGGGCGACCCAGAACAGGCGGCGGTCGGGCGTACCGACGATGTAGCGCTCGTCCTCATCGACGACCTTGAGGGTGTCGATGGCCTGATGCCCGACGACGACTCCGTCCGCCTCGATGTTGCCCTTGAGCTCGTTCAAAGTGTGGACGATGAGCTCGGGTGTGACGAGCGGACGTGCACCGTCGTGGATGATGACGTACTCGTACTGCGAGGGAACCTCGTCAAGGCCACTCATCGCCGATTCCTGGCGGATCGCGCCGGATGAGGCGAAGACGATCGGGGTGACGAACGGGTATGGGTCGATGGCGACGCGGCAGTACTCGTCGCGGCGTTCCTCGGGGCAGACGATGACGATGAGACCGACCTCGGGGACGGCGTCGAAAGCCTCGGCCGACCAGGTGAGCGCCGGACGGCCGAGCAGTTCGTAGAGTTGCTTGCCGTCCTCGTTGCCGAAGCGCTCGCCGCTACCGCCGGCCAGCACGACCGCCGCCGCCGACGCATGCGAAGAAACACGTCCTTCGAGCGCAGCGAACGTCTCGGTCGTGCCGCCGGGTTCTTGGTCGGTCAGGGTGATGGGAGGCGCGGCGGCAGAAAGCGTCGAGCCGGATTCGGCCTTGGCCTGCTGCGTCTGCTTGTCCTGCATGGCGTCCTCCATCGATCAGAGTGGTGCTCCGAACATCTTAGCACGCGCCATGCCGGCTTTGTGCTGGTTAATCAACCGATGCGCTGTCGAGCGCCGGGTCTCCCTTGCTCGTTGGAGCGGCGGGTGGCAACTCGTAGGTTGCGGCTTCCTGCTCCTTGAGACGCTTTTGGCGACGGGCCGAAAGCGGAACCTCGCCCTGACCCTTGATGAACTTGATGTTGCCGCCTTTGACGATGGCTTTGATGACGGTGCCTTCCTGCCATTTGCCTTCGAGCAGCTCCTCGGAAAGCGGGTCTTCCAGCAGACGCTGGACGGCACGGCGCAGGGGTCGGGCACCGTAGGCGGGATCGGTCCCTTCGCGGGCGATGTAGGCACGCGCCTCTTCGGACAGATCGAGGCTCAAGCCCTGCTCGATCAAACGTTCACGCAGGTCGGACACCATCAGGTCGACAATCTGCTTGATGTCCTCTTCGGTGAGCGACTTGAAGACGATGGTGTCGTCGACGCGGTTGAGGAACTCCGGCCGGAAGAGCTTTTTCAGCTCGGACATGACCGAGGAGTTGATCTCCTTGTCGGTGAGCGCCGCGTTGTTGGTCGTGGAGAAGCCGAGCGGAGCCTCCTTGGTGATCTCACGCGCACCGACGTTGGACGTCATGATGACGATCGTGTTGCGGAAGTCGACCTTGCGTCCCTGCGCATCGGTCAAGCGGCCTTCTTCGAGGATCTGCAGCAGGATGTTGAAGACATCCGGATGGGCCTTTTCGATCTCGTCGAAGAGGACGACCGAGTACGGACGCTGGCGCACCGCCTTGGTGAGCTGTCCGCCCTCGTCGTAGCCGACGTAGCCCGGAGGCGAGCCGACCAGACGGCTGACCGTGTGCTTTTCCATGTACTCGGACATGTCGATGGAGATGAGCGCATCCTCGGTGTCGAAGAGGAACTCAGCCAGCGTCTTGGACAGCTCGGTTTTGCCCACGCCGCTGGGACCCAAAAAGATGAACGAGCCCATGGGGCGGTTGGGGTCTTTTAAACCGGCGCGCGAACGGCGGATGGCCTTGGAGACCGCCGTGACGGCCTCGTCCTGACCGATGACCCGCTCGTGCAGGGCATCTTCCATGCGCAACAGCCGGGAGGTTTCCTCCTCGGTGAGGTTTGAGACCGGGATGCCGGTGGCGACCGAGACGACGTCGGCGATGTTGTCGGGGTCGATCGTGGCGACGTTGAGCGCCGCCTCTTCGCGCCACTTCGTTTCGAGATCCTCGCGCTCGCGCATGAGCGACTTTTCGTTGTCACGCAGGTCGGCGGCCTTCTCGAACTCCTGATGGGCGATGGCCTCGTCCTTCTTCTGACGGACCTCCTTGAGCTTGTCGGATATGGCCGCGACGTCCGCCGGAACGGTCATGTTCTTGATGCGCATGCGCGCACCGGCCTCGTCCATGAGGTCGATGGCCTTGTCGGGCAGGAAGCGGTCTTGGACGTAGCGGTTGGAAAGAGCGACGGCCGATTCGAGCGCCTCGTCGGTGAAGTGCACGCGATGATGCGCCTCGTAGTGGTCGCGCAGGCCGGCGAGTATCTGCTCGGACTGTTCGAGCGTCGGCTCGTTGACCATGACCGTCTGGAAGCGACGGCACAGCGCCGAGTCCTTTTCGATGTGCTTGCGGTATTCGTCGGTGGTCGTGGCGCCGATGACCTGGATTTCGCCGCGGGACAGCGGCGGCTTAAGGATGGCGGCCGCATCGATTGAGCCTTCGGCCGAGCCGGCACCGATGAGGGTATGCAGCTCGTCGATGAACATGATGATGTCGCCGGCCTCTTCGACCTCCTTGATGACCTGCTTGAGACGCTCCTCGAATTCGCCGCGATACTTGGATCCGGCAACCAGGGCGGACAGGTCGAGCGTGTAGATGCGCTTGTCGCGCAGGACATCGGGGACCTGGCCGTCGGCGATCATCTGGGCGAGGCCTTCGACCACGGCCGTCTTGCCGACGCCCGGCTCGCCGATGAGCAGGGGGTTGTTCTTGGTGCGGCGCGAGAGGATCTGCATGACGCGTTCCGTCTCGGTTTCGCGCCCGATGACCGGATCGAGTTCGCCCCGGGAGGCCTGCGTCGTCAGATCGACGCCGAACTCCTGCAGCATGGAGTCTTCGCGGCTGCTGGAACGGCTGGGATGCGGTGCCTGCTCTTCTTCGACGCCGAACGGCACCGGCGAGGTCTTGATCAACTCGCCCACGGCGTCGCGGATCATGTCGCCGTCGACACCGAGTTGGAGCAGGGCCTGCATGGCGACCCCGTTGCCTTCACGGACGATGCCGAGCAGCAGATGCTCGGTCGAGATATAGTTCTGCCCGAGTTGGAGCGTTTCGCGCAGGGCTCCCTCGAGCACGCGCTTGGCGCGCGGGGTAAACGGTATATGCCCGGCGGCTGCCGGCATATCCTGCTCGGTGATTCCCTTTATCTGTTCGAGGACGGCGTCGTAGGTGACGTTCAGGCGGCGCAGCGCCTGGGCTGCGATGCCTTCTCCCTCGCGGATAAGACCAAGTAGGAGCTGCTCGGTGCCGACATAGGGCTTTTCGAGCGTACGGGCCTCTTCCTGCGCCAGAACGAGGACCTTACGCGCCTTGTCGGTAAACTTTTCAAACATGATAAACACCTCCTCGACTTTTGGTGCATACGCCCAAAAGTCCTAAAATGAAGTATAGCTTTAGCTGCGATGTATGTGTCAACCGTTCGGTGACGCTTACACTGCAGTATCATGACCGTTTCACAAGGAGGAATCGTATGCTCCCTCATCGTAGCGTCGGCATCATCGCCGGCGCCCTCATCCTGATCCTCGGCTGCGTCATATTCTTCATGCCAGCCCTGAGTACCACGTTCCTGACCATCTTCACCGGCGTGGTCATCCTGGTCGTCAGCGTCAGTTCCATCATCGCCTGGATCGCGCGCTATCGAAAGGAAGGCGCCGGAGTCGCGGTGCTCGTCCTCGCCATCGTCGGCGCCGTCGTCGGCGTCGTCTGCCTGCTCCACCCGCTTGCGATGGCCCAAGCCTTCATCTGGATTATCGCCTTGTGCATCATCGTCCTGGCAGTCGCGCAGCTCATCAGCGCGTTCTTTCTGCCGTCGTTTTTGCTGAGCATCATCTCGATCATCGCGGCGGCGGTCACCTTCATCATCGGTGTCTGCTCCCTGTTCTGGCCGATGCTCGTCGTCAGCTTCGTCGGCGCGGCCTTCATCGTCGAAGGACTCATGCAGCTCCTGCTCGGCATCGCCGCTCCATCTGGAAGAACAGAGACGGTCAAGGTCGAGGAGGCTCCCAAGCCTCCTGCGAATTCCTCAGACGAGGACTGAACAGCGTACAGACAGCGTTACTGGTTGTCGGATGATTCCTGCCGCATGTGCGGGAAGAGCAGCACGTCGCGTATGGAGGGGTTGTCGGTCAGCAGCATGACCAGACGGTCGATGCCGATCCCGATGCCCCCGGCCGGCGGCATGCCGTATTCGAGGGCGCGGATGTAGTCGGCGTCGTAGTCCATCGCCTCGTCGTCCCCGGCCCCCTTCTGGCGGATCTGCTCGGCGAAGCGCTCCTCCTGGTCGACCGGGTCGTTAAGCTCGGAGAAGGCGTTAGCGTATTCCTGCCCGCAGATGAGCAGTTCGAAGCGCTCGGTCAGCTCCGGGTTGTCGGCCTTCTTCTTGGCAAGCGGCGACACCTCGAGCGGAAAATCGGTGACGAAGCACGGCTGGACGATCGTGTCCTCGACCTTCTCGTCGAAGATCTCGGCGATGATCTTGCCCTTGCCCCATGCGTCCTTGACATCGATGCCCTGCTTGCGGGCGATCCCGCGCAGCTCGTCGAGCTCCAAATCGAAGGAGACCTCCTCACCGAGGACTTCGCCTATCAGCTCGAGCATGGTCGCGCGCCGAAACTCACCGGAAAAGTCGAGCTCGGTGCCCTGATAGGTGCAGGTCAGCGAGCCGCAGGCTGCCTCGGTGGCGGCGCGCACGATGCCCTCGCAAAGATCCATCATGCCCGACAGGTCGGTGTAGGCGCAGTAGGCCTCGAGCGTCGTGAACTCGGGGTTGTGCGCCAGATCCATACCTTCGTTGCGGAAGCAGCGGTTGATCTCGAAGACGCGCTCGAAGCCACCGACCAACAACCGCTTGAGGTAGAGCTCAGGAGCGATACGCAGGTAGAAATCACGGTCGAGTGCGTTGTGATGGGTGGTAAAGGGCTTGGCGGTGGCACCTCCCTGGATGGGATGGAGCATGGGCGTCTCCACCTCGAGGTAGCCCTCGTCCTCGCAGTAGCGGCGGATGGCCGAGATGATGCGGAAACGCGCCTTGAAGGTGTCGGAGACCTCGGGGTTGACGACCAGGTCGACGTAGCGCTGACGGTAGCGTGTCTCCTTGTCGGCCAGACCGTGGAACTTCTCCGGCAGGGGTCGCAACGACTTGGACAGCAGCACGATATCGCTCGGAGCCACCGAAAGCTGGCCGCGGCGCGTGCGCAAAACGGTGCCTTCCGCACCAACGAAATCTCCCACATCCAGATCCTTGACCCGCTCGTAGGCCTCTTCGCCGATGTTGTCGATGCGCACGAAGAGCTGCAGGTCGTCAGTGGCGTCGCGGATGACGATGAAGCAAATCTTGCCCTGGTCGCGCTTGGCGACGATGCGCCCGGCGACCCGCACCACGTCCTCAGTGGAATCCCCGTCGGCGAGGTCGGCGTAGCGCTCGATCAGGTCGGCGGCGTGGTCGGTGTAGTCGTAGCGGTTGACGTAGGGCGTGATGCCGGCATCGATGAGCGCCTGGCGCTTGGCACGGCGCACCTCGACCGGGTCGTCGACGACCTCATCCGGTTCTGCATTCGTATCGGTGGTGTCGCTCATACCGCGTGTCTAGTGCTGGATCTTGGTGAGAGTGAACTTCATCTTGCGGCCGGTCGGACCTTCGTATTCGACCTCGTCGCCCTTCTTCTTGCCCAAGACGGCGCGGCCGACCGGGGATTCGTTTGAGACCTTGCCGTTGGCGGAATCGGCCTCGGCGGCTCCGACGACGGTGAAGACCCGTTCCTTGCCCTTGGCATCTTCGAGCGTAACCGTGCAACCGATGACGACCTTGGTGCCCCGCTTGGGAGAATCGACGATCTTGGCGTTGGCCAGGATGTCGTTGATCTCGGTGATGCGGTTTTCCAAAAACGCCTGCTCGTTCTTCGCGTCGTCGTATTCGGAGTTTTCCGATATGTCGCCGAATTCACGGGCGACGCGGATGCGTTCGCCGATCTCGTCACGCTTGACGGTTTCGAGCTCGTGCAGCTCGTCTTCGAGCTTTTCCTTGCCCTCGCTGGTCAGAATGATTTCGTTGTCGTTTGCTGCCATGCCGTACCTTTCTTAAAAACGCTCCACTAAACGAGACGGCGCATGCAGATGCATACGCCGTTTTCAAACGCTATCCATGTGTATGAACTAAAGGTGAAACTAGTTTGCGGCCTCAGCCTGGGCTTCTTTTTCGACCGGGACCTCCTCAGCCTGGACGGTTTCTTCAGCAGCAGCCTCGTCCGTGGCCTCGACGGTTTCTTCGCCTTCGTCCTTCTTCTTGTCGCCGTCCTCCATGCCGGAGCGCAGATTTTTGACCGTGCGCCCGATGGCATTGCCAAGCTTTGGCAGGTTCCTCGGCCCGAAGATAAGAAGGATGACAACCAAGATGATGATGAGCTCCGGGAGCCCCATACCTAAGATCTTTGGCATCTCTCGCGTCCTCCTAACTTAAGGATGTATGGATACTGTTGGGACAGCGCTAGAAAGCGTACCAAAAGAGCGGTGAAAAAAATAGTGCTTCATTAAAAAATAAGAGCTTGCGTTGACAGAGCGTCACCAAAAAGAAAAGGCCCCGTAAAGGAGCCTTTTGAACGGTCAGATGGTCGGGATGACAGGATTTGAACCTGCGACCCCTCGCTCCCGAAGCGAGTGCGCTACCAAACTGCGCCACATCCCGTTAGACACGAACACGAATTGTAGCAAACTAGAAGCGCAGTGCGCAGGAGAAACTGCCGATGCCGCTTGCCTCGCAGACCGTTGCGCCGCTGTGAGGGGCATGGATGTAGGTGTCGCCGCCCGACTTGAGCGAAACGTGACCCGAGCGGTACAGGACGTCGCCGACGGCGCCGGCCGAAACGGACATACGGGCCTTGGCGCAGGAATACTGCGATTCCGTGTAGTGCGGCAGGCCGATGCCGATCTGGGCGTAGCACCACATGGTGAGACCCGAGCAGTCGAAGGTGTCCGGACCAGAGGCGCCCCAGACATACGGGCAGCCGATGCGCGAGTACGCGTAGTCGATGACGTCGCCGTTGCTGGGGATGCTCGACGCTGCGCTGCTGCCGCCCGAAGAGCCTTCGTCATCGTCGCCACCGCCGCCGCCGGAAGAGCCGCTCGAGGTTGACGACGGGGTTGGCGAGTACGCGGCCGACGCTGCGGTTGCGGCACGGGCCGCCGCCTCTTCCTCTTCTTGCAGGAGCTGCTTGTATTCGGCGCTGAGCGAGTTGTACTCGGACTCGTAGTTGTCTGCCTGGGATTGGATGGACGCCTTGTAGGAGTTGGCGGTTTCGAGTGCTTCCTCGGCCTCGGCCTGGTTGTCCTTCAAGGACTGCTTGGCCTCTTCGAGCTCGGCACGGGCGACCTTTGCCTCCGACACGAGGTCGGCGTCACTTTCGTTCAGGCTATTGAGCGTGTCCCAGACCGTTGCGAACTCGCCGAAGCTGCCGACGCCCAAAAGGACGTCGAGATATGACATGGAGCCGGAGCGGTACATGGAGGTGGCACGCGTGGACAGGCGCTCTTGGAGCTTGTCGATCTTGGCCTGGGTCTTTTCGATCTTCTCTTTGCATTCCTCGACCTTGGCCGTTGCCGCGTCGTAGGTGTCCTGCGCCTTGTTGTATTCGTCGACGGCGGAGTCGAGTTCGGCAAGCATATCGTCGAGCTTGGCCTTTACGCTTTGGACCTCGGCCTTCTTTTCGGCCGAGGTGACACCAAACGCCTGCGTCGGGCTGACCGAGCACAGTGCGCCGAACGTAAGGGCGGTGCCGA
>JAJQAN010000055.1 GCA_021203765.1 Coriobacteriaceae bacterium
CTCGTTAATGCCTGCAGTTTGCACCAGATGATTGACTTTCTCAACATAAGCCCAGAGTTGCTGATTGTCGTCTATATTCTTTTGATACCCGAGCAGCATATGTTGTTCTGAAGTTCCGGATTTGCCCCTCAGGCATTCACCCGCGTAACAGCTCTTACTTTTAACCATGCTTTCTATCTGGGGCGCCCAAGTTTCCGCATCTTCTATTCCATGTGCAGCGGTAAAGATGTGATTGTACCTATCTAAATCGTCCACAGAAGGAAGAGAATTTAAAGTATGGTCATAGTAGTCCATGTTCTCAAAAGACTTTGCATAAGACTCGGCAGAATTCAAAGTTTCAAGTTTCCAGGAAATTATCTCCGGCTTTTTATATTCCTCATCTGCCAGAGGTACGAAAGCCACAAGAGCTAGTTTATCGAGAAATTCTTTCCTTGATATCAAAGACATTATTCTGGCCCTTCGTGCAACACGCCTGGGCATTGAAATAGAATATCCTGGCATGTCTCCCCTGCAATAGGTTTGTAAAGCCCGGCAATTTCTTTTTTATAGACTGAATGACATACGAAAACATCGTCGAGGGAAATTCCCTCAGGTATGCGCACAGAAAGATCCAACGACACGGATTCGTTCTTTGTCGAAACACCCAGCTCATTGGTGCGGTCTTCTCCAAAATGCTTGTTTACGTGATAATCGAGCTCAGCTAACTGGAGGACTTTGGCCCGGGCATGCCATTGATTTTCATCCCTAAAAACAGTCATCGCCAGACCACAACTCTGGCAATCCTCGAAACGGCAACTCCATAGAATCAGTGAATGAAGAAGAATTCTTTCGCCTTCCTTTTCCAGGAAGGCTTCGGAAACATGCCACGATATGCACACTTCGCTCATATTCGAAGCATCAGCGATGCATGCTCGGAGAAGAGGCTGGTTTTTCTCGACAGAGTCAAGATACATCATGGCGGACGCGGCAACATCTACGCGGGAAGCCTTTCTCCTGATAACAGTACCGATGGTGTTTGCAACGCCGCGATGGCGGGAACGGATATCCAATAACCTGTCCTTGTAGGTGAGCCCCCATTGAGATTCGTAAAATGGAAAGTGCTTTTTTAGCACTTCCTCCATGTCTGGATAAACTTGGACAAAATCGTAAAGTGTCTCACCTAAAATGCGCCATAATCCATATTCTTCAGCAATCTTCGAGACAATCCTAAGTGGGGGATCAGACTCAAGCAGACGCTTGATATCCATGAGATATTTCAGCCCGAGGCTCCCATCGGATACGTTAGCGCGAAACCCCTCCGTCGCTTCATGCGCCGCGAGAAGCAGGAAAATGAAGGAAAATGGTGCAGTCGGCACCGGACAGCTAACGCCGTCTATGTTCATGCACCTGCTATCAAGGAGGGCCTGCCTCACAAGCGAATCAGGCATCCCAATATAAGCATCGTGAATCTCTAGAATCGTAGGTGACCCGTCTTCTTCGAAGCGCATGTATGGAGCAAGATGCGGTGCATGTGAGCTGTTTCTTATTGGATAAGGGCTTGCCATACCTTGCAAGAGTTTTTCATCAAGAACCCCTTTAGAGGCAAGTTGGCGCGCCCGAAAACTCTCGATTGGCTGCAGAAATCCTGCTTGTAAAGCAGCCCTATGTGCTTTTCCCACATCATCTTGAGCAACAAGAAGGTCTATATCCTTTGATTCTCGAACGTACATTGAACCATACAGTTTTTCGGACAAAGGAATACCCTTTAAAATGCAAAAATCAAGAGAGAGTGTATGAGCCTCTTGAGAGAAGCGCTCTAAAGAAGAAAACTGCCTTTGAGATACTCTTTGCGACGAATTAAGTAGATAAGATATTTCTTTATCCAAAGGACTCGTGCTGTTAAGCGTTTCATCATGATAAAAGCGAGAGATTAACCCCTCGTGCTGCATCGCCTGAAAAACAGCGGAATCATAGATGCGGTCGTCCGGAGCATTAGCAACAAAATCGAGCAAAACAGATAAGACGGACGCCTCAGACATAATGCACTACTCTTCGCCTTCCCTAGACCCCGAGGAACTTGTGCCAGGCGTCGGCCTCGCGCAGGCTTTGCGCATAGCCGGCGTCGTAGTTTTCGTTGAGCTTGTCGAGGTCGCGCTCGAAGCCGGAGATCGACAGGTCGTCGCAGTAGAAGACGTAGGCCTTCCCCTCCTTCTCCCACTCCTCGAGCAGATCGCAGGATTCGTTGTAGCGTTCGTTGCGGGTGCTCACGACCTCGCGGATCTCCGGGCGGCGCCAGAAGAAGCGGTCGATCCAGGGGCTCTGCTTGGGCTTGCGATAGCCGCGCTGGCGGGTGCGGACGACGAAGACCTTCTCGTAGCCGTCGGCCTCGATCGAGCGCATCGGCAGGCCTCCTCCTTCGGCGTAGGCGCCGTCGAAGCAGATGTGGTCCCCGATGTAGGTCGGGTTCATGAGGAAGGGCAGGGTCGAGGAGGCGCGGCAGCGGATCATCAGATCGTCGAGGGTCTCGATGCCGTCTTTGGTGAAGAAGACGCCCTCCCCTGTCGGCTGATCCACGCTGATGATGCAGCAGTCGGCGGGGTTTTCCTGGAAGGTCTCGAAGTCGAAGGGGATCGGCCCGTCGGGATGGGCGGCCTCCTCGTAGATGAAATGCGAGTTGTACCAGCCCTTCCAGGTGAGGAAGTATTTGAGCCCGGAGAAGCGGGGATCCATGATGAAGGAGGTGAACGAGGTACGGGAACGCTCAGGGTCGCGGGAGAGGTAGTTGACCGTGTGCGAGGAGCCGGCCGAGATGCCGTAGACCTTGTCGAAGTAGATTCCCTCTTCGAGGAGACGGGTGACGACGGCGGCGGAGTAGCATCCGCGCATACTGCCGCCCTCGAAGAAAAGGGCGGTGTCGAAGACGTTGCTTGTCAGTTTTTCGGGCATGTATACAACTATACGCGCAATCTTGCTCTATGCTGCACCAATAAGGATATTTTTACCTTCACGTCAACGAGTGCGAGGGTTTCAGGACAGGCTCAGACAGTGGGAATCAGAGACATCGTCAAAAGCGAGAAGCTGCGTGACATCGCCTTCACCTGGGTGAAGTACTGCGGCGTGGCCGCAAGCGAAGCCGTCCTCGAGTTCGTCTTGTTCTTCGTCTTGAACCTGTTCATGCACCATGTCTACGCCAACATCATCACGATTCTGTTCGCGGCGACCTACATGTTCTTCATGAACCGCAACGTCACCTTCAAGTCCTCCGGCAACATCTGGCGCAGCATCGTCCTCTTCGTCCTGCTGTGGATCTGGAATCTGGTCTTCTCCTCCTTGATGCAGGCTTACCTGCCCGAGCTCACCGGCCTGCACCCAAACATCGTGAAACTCATCTGCATGTTCTGTCAGGGGACCTGGGGCTTCTGGCTCTCCCGAAACGTCATCTTCAAATAGCGTCAGTCGCGGCGGCCGAGATCGGCAAGCGTTGCGGGGTCGACGACGATGTCGCTGGTGGGGACCTTGTCCCATGAGAATGCCCCGATGAACTCGTCGATGCTGAGCGGCGCATCCGCGATGCCGGAAAGCGCGGCCACGCGCCCGAGCAGGGCCTCCGGGGTCTCGAATCTATCCTTGAGGCGGCCGAAGTCGCAGTCGCGATGGCGCTTGGAGAGGCGATGGCCGTCCGGGGCGTACAGCACCGGGTGGTGGAAGTAGGCAGGCGACGTATAGCCGAGGAGTTGCTGCAGGTAGATCTGCTGCGGGGTCGAGGGGATGAGGTCGGCGCCGCGTACGACCTCGTCGATGCCGCTTGCCGCGTCGTCTGTGACGCAGGCCAGGTGGTAGGCGATGATGCCGTCGCTGCGCTGCAGGATGAAGTCGCCGGACTCACGGGCGAGGTTTGCCGTGTACGGGCCCCGGCAGCCGTCGGTGAAGGAGATGTCGCGGTCGGGCACGTGCAGGCGTAGGCTGTAACGCTCCGTTTTCGCACGCTCGGCGACCTCGTCGGGGGACAGCCCGTAGCAGGTGAGCGGATAGACGTAGATCCCGTCGGAGCCGTGTGGAGCGATTGCGGCGCGTATCTCGGAGCGGGTACAGAAGCAGGGATAGACCTCGCCGGCGGCGCTCACCTGCGCGAGCGAGCGCTCATAGACCTCGCTACGTCCGCTTTGGATGAGCGGGTCGGCGTCCCAGGTGATGCCGAGCCAGCGCAGGTCGTCTGTCAGCTGCTCGCGGGCGGCCGTTTCGCGCGTGCGCTCGTCGAGGTCTTCGAATCTCAGGAAAAAGGCGCCGTCGTGGCTGCGTGCGGAGGCGTAAGCCAGGACGGCGGAGTAGACGTTTCCGAACTGCATACGTCCGCTCGGCGTCGGGGCGAATCGTCCGGCCATGATCCCTAGTCGTTTGCGTCGGTGGCGGCCAGGGACAGGTCGGAGTCGTAGGGCAGCCCGGAAGGCATCTCGGTAATCTTGATGTCGGACTGGTCCGTGATCTGGCCGAGCCATTCGTCGAAGAGCCCGTCTCGGAGGTCCTCGGTCGCGTCCTCGTCGATCTGGGCGAGGATGCGCTTGGGCACCGAGGCGCGCTTGATGGAGGCTGCCTTCTTGTCGGGCTTGAAAACCCGGTCGCAGAGGATCAACACCGCCCCCTCGTCGGTCTCAAGCGGCTCGGCGAGGCGGTGGGCCTTCAGTTCGTACAGGGCGCTCAGGTATTCGTTGGACAGCTTCTCGGCGTCTTGGGGCAGGCTGTCCCAGCCGCCGTCCTTCACATGTCCGAGGCGCTTGAAGCGCTTGGTCTTCACCCGCTTTTTCTTCTTGGTCAGATCCGCATAGGCATCCCAGGCATCGTCGAGCGAATCGAACTCGATATAGAGGGAGTGGCGGCCGGCATACGAGGCCGCGTTCTTGTCGAGGAAGTCCTGCTTCTGCTCGGGGCTGGCCTTTTGGTAGGAGGTGACCTGGCGGCTGAGCTTTTCTTGGAGCAGGCGCAGCTCCTCGGCCTCGCGCCAGGAATCCTCGTCCTGGCCGTACGCGCTTAAGACGCTGTCCCACGAGTCGGCGCCGTAGCGCGTCTCGTAGAGGTCGTGGGACTCCGCGATCGCCGCGTCCAGCTCCTCGGCGGAGACCGAGATCTGCAGCTCGGCGCAGCTTTGGCGGATCAGCAGCTCGGGCACGAACTTGTTTTCGATGACGTAGGTGCGGATGCCCTCGGCGGTGTATCCCGCCTCGGTCAGATACGATGCCCAGGCGTCCGCCGTCTCGTAGCTGGTGTTCTGCGAGCGGAAGCCCTCGATGTAGGCGGTGACGTCGTCTTCTGCGATGGTCTGGGCGTTGACGGTGGCGGCCACGCCCTCCTCGGGGTCGACCTCGCCGCAGCCGGTCAGGGCACAGCAGGCACAGGCGGCGATGACAAGGACGGTGCAGCCGAAGGCGGCGGGTATGCGGTGGACCTTAGGCACCGGCGGCCTTCCGTCCTTCGGCAAAGGCCGCGAGGTTGGCATCGACGGTCTGGGGCGGCACGCGGTCCGCGATGACCTGCTCCCAGGAGGCGGCATCGAAGTCCAGGGCGGTGGAAAGCGCCCCCATCAACACGACGTTGGTGGACTTGGGCGAGCCGGCCTCGCGCGCGATACGCCCTGCGGGCAGCAGGTGGGCGCCCATCTCCTGCAGGCGTTCGGTGCAGTCGGCCGGCATCTGGGCGTTGCCGATGTGGACGCTCACGGGGACGATCTGCTCCTCGTTGGCGAACATGACGCCGTCCGGCTTGAGGTAGGGGCGGGCGCGCAGGGCCTCGACCGCCTCGAAGGCGACGACGACGTCGACGCAGCCCTCATCGGCGACCATGCTCGCGACCTCGTCGCCGAAACGCACGACCGTGCTCACCGAGCCGCCGCGCTGCGACATACCGTGAATCTCGGAAATCTTGACCTGCAATCCTGCGGCCGTCGCCGTCTTGGCCAGAAGGTCGCCGGCCAGGATCGTGCCCTGGCCTCCGACGCCGACCAGAAGGACCGTGGTGGTTTCCATGGCTAGACCCCCTCCCCTATGCAGCCGGAGGGACAGACCTGGGCGCACTGGCCGCAGCCGATGCACTGGTTCTCATCGATGACCGCGTGGCCCTCCTCGTCATGCCCGAGCGCCGGACAGCCGATCTGCACGCAGATGCCGCAGGCCTTGCAGCCGCTTATCTGCGGTGCGGGCTTTCTGCTGCGGTCGACGAGGCGGCAGGGGGACCGAAAGACGATGACGCTTAAGGAATCGGCATGCTCCTTGGTGGCGGCGGTCAGCGCCGCTCGCACCGCGGCCAGGTCCTGCGAGTCGACCTCGACGACATCGGTGACGCCGAGGGCGCGGACCAGCTCGGCGATGTCGAGCGGCTTGCCTGCCGGAATGTCGAGCGGGCTGAGTCCCTCGGCCGATTCGGTGAGCGTCACCCCGTTGCAGGGGTTTCCCTGCAGCCCCGTCATCGCGGTCGTGCGGTTGTCGAGGATGCAGAGCGTGCCGGATCCGGCGTTGTAGACGGTGCCGAGCAGGCTCGTGATGCCGCTGTGCGCGAAGGTGGAGTCCCCGATGACGCCGACGACGGGACGGTCGCATCTTTCCTCCACGTCGGCAAGCTCCATGCCGTGCGCCATCGAAAGCGAGGCGCCCATATCCACGGTCGAATGTACCGCGTTCATCGGCGGCACCGCGCCGAGGGTGTAGCAGCCGATATCCCCGGTGACGACGGCCTTCAATCGCCTGAGCTCGGTGTAGACCAGGCGGTGCGGGCATCCCGGGCAGAGCGCCGGCGGGCGCGGCGGCAGGTCGGTCTCGGGCTCGGCGGCGACCGGGCAGGGCATGGAGAAGGCGCGGCGGATCAGCGTCGGCGTGAGCTCGCCGTCACGGGGGACGGCCACCTCCCCGAGCTCGATGCCGAGGGAGCGCACACGCATGTCGAAGTAGTCGCAGGCCTCCTCAATGACGTAGCACGTGTCGACCGAGGCGGAAAATTCCCGCAGCTTGACGGGGGGCAGCGGCCAGGACAGGCCGAGCTTTAGGGTGGATGCATCCGGCAGCGCCTCGCGGACGTGCTGGTAGACCGCCCCGGAGCAGATGACCCCGACCGAGGGGTCCCGCATCTCGATGCGGTTGAGCTCGCTCGTCTCGGCAAAGTCGACGAGGGCGTCCTCACGCGCGTCGGTGGCCCGGCGGCGCACCCGGGCGTTGGCCGGCATCATCACGTACTTGTCCGGTGCGTCCTCGTAGTCCTTCGGTTCCACCTGACGGCGGGTGCCGCCCAAGGTGACCGGCGTCTTGGTATGGGCGATGCGGACGGTCTCGCGCACGAAGACCGGCGTGTCGAATTCCTCGGAGATGTCGAATGCCTGCTGCACGAAGGCGGCCGCCTCGGCGGAGTCTGCCGGCTCGAGCATCGGCACGCGGGCGAAGGCCGCGTAGTTACGGGAGTCCTGCTCGTTTTGGGAGGAGTAGATGGAGGGATCGTCGGCGGCCAGGATGACGAGGCCGCCTCCCACGCCGGTGTTGCAGGCGGACATGAGCGGATCGGCCGCGACGTTGACGCCGACGTGTTTCATCGTGACGAGAGAGCGCACCCCTCCCATGGAGGCGCCGATGCCGACCTCGAGGGCGACCTTCTCGTTGGGCGCCCATTCGCAGCGGACCTCGTCGTGTCTGACGAGGTTTTCGAGCGTCTCGGTCGACGGGGTGCCGGGGTATCCCACCCCGACGGCGACACCGGCGAGCCAGGCTCCCTCGGCGATCGCCTCGTTTCCGGAGAGCAGCCGTGTGCCCTTCACTGTCGTAGCCTCGGTACTCACGCCTTGTTCTCCTTTTCGACGATATGTTCGGCACCGTAGATCTCGCGCAGCTTCGGCTTTTCGATCTTGCCGGTCGCGTTGCGCGGGACATCGGCGAAGATGATGCGGCGGGGACGCTTGTAGCGCGGCAGCGTCAGGCAGAACTCGTCGACTTCCGCTTCGCTGAGCTCCTCGCCGGGCTTGACCTCGATGATGGCGGCGGCGATCTCGCCGAGCCGGTCGTCGGGAAGCCCGATGACGGCGACGTCCTTGATGGCGGGATGGGCGCTTAAGTGGTCTTCGACCTGGACGGGGTAGATGTTCTCGCCGCCGGAGATGACGACGTCCTTCTTGCGGTCGACGAGCCAGTAGAGGCCGTCTTCGTCCTGCTGGGCCATATCCCCGGTCAGAAGCCAGCCGTCGACGAGGGCCTCGGCGGTCGCCTCGGGGTTCTTGTAGTACTCGGTCATGAGCGACGGCCCCTTGACGCAGAGCTCGCCGATCTCGCCTTGTTCGACCTCGTTGCCGTCGTTGTCGACGATCTTGACCTCCCAGCCGTAGCCGGGGACGCCGATCGCGCCGACGTGGTCGATGTTCTCCAGGCCGAGGTGCACACATCCCGGCCCGAGGGACTCGGACAGACCGTAGTTGGTGTCGTAGTCGTGGTGCGGGAAGTAGCTGCGCCACTTCTCCACGAGGCTTTTGGGGACCGGCTGCGCGCCGATGTGCATGAGGCGCCACTGGTCGAGCTCGTAGTCCTCGATTTTGAGGTCGCCGCGCTCCAAGGCCAGCAGGATGTCCTGCGCCCAGGGCACGAGGAGCCAGACGATGGTGCAGCCCTCATCGCTCACCGCCTCGAAGATCGTCTGGGGCGACACCCCGCGCAAGAGCACCGCCTTCGAGCCGGAGATGAGGCTGCCGAACCAGTGCATCTTTGCCCCGGTGTGATAGAGCGGCGGGATGCATAAGAAGACGTCGTCGTGGGTCTGGCCGTGGTGCTTCTGCTCGACCACGGCCGCATGGCTCAGGCTCTCGTGGTTGTGCAGGATGGCCTTGGGAAAGCCGGTCGTGCCGGACGAGAAGTAGATGGCGGCGTCGTCCTTTGCCTCCAGGGGCACCATGGGATCGGCGCTCGAGCAGTTCGCGGTGAGCTCGTCGTAGTTTTCGGCAAACGTCGGGCAGTGCGCGCCGGTGTAGAAGATGAGACGCTTTTGTTCGATCCGGTCGACGATCTCCTCGATGCGGCCGATGAACTCCGGGCCGAAGACGAGGACGTCGACGTCCGCCTTGTCCAGGCAGTACTCGATCTCCTCGGAGGTGTAGCGGAAGTTGAGGGGCACGACGACGGCGCCGCACTTCAAGACCCCGAAGTAGATGGGCAGCCACTCGAGGCAGTTCATGAGGAGGATGCCGACCCGATCGCCTTTGCCCACACCGCGCTCGATTAAGAGGTTGGCGAAGCGGTTGGCCTTCTCGTCGAAGACACGCCAGGTGATTTCGCGGCGGTAGGCCCGGGTCTCGGTCACCTCGGTCAGGTCGTAGTCGCGCCAGGTGACGCGGCGGCGTTCCTGCACATCGGGGTTGATTTCGACGAGGGCGACCTCGTCGGGATAGGTGGCGGCGTTATGCCGCAGAAGGTCGGGTATGGGCACGTCGGTATCCTCTTTCGTCAGGTGATAAAACCATCACGCAAGATGATACCGCGCCTTGACGCGCAACAACAGGAAGAATCGATTGTGGACGCCGGGGCGGCGCAGGTGAGGTGTGGCGTTACGGACGGCAGGCGCCGTAGTAGTCGCTGCGCGAGGACAGATACGAGATCTTGACGACGTCTCCGGTCTGCGGGGCGTGGATAAACTGCCCGTCGCCGCAGTAGATGCCGACGTGGTGGATGGATGCGGCCGAGGATCCGAAGAAGACGAGGTCGCCGGGCATGAGGGCGCTCTTGGCGATGTGGAGCCCGTCGTTGTACTGGTCGCAGGCCACACGCGAGAGCTTGATGCCGATCTGCTTGTAGCAGTACTGCACGAGCCCGGAGCAGTCGAAGCCGCTGGGGGAGCTGCCGCCGTAGACGTAGGGCACGCCGAGGTACTTCTTGGCGATCTTGACGACCTCGGGATGGGAGCCTGCCGTGGAGGTGGAGCCGGCCCATGCCGCCGAGGAGCGCGGCGCAGACGAAGTCGAGCTGGAAGAAGACGACTTCTTCTTCTTTTTGCTGGAGGTGGTGGCAGATGAGGTGCCCTCGGAGGTCTGACCGGCAGCATCGGCCTCCTCTTCGGCCTGGCGCTGGGCGGCCTGGGCCGCCGCTTCGGCCTCCTGCTGGTCGATGATCTCCTGGATGTCGCTCGTGACCGAGCTTAGGAGCTCTTCCTGCTCAGCCAGGGTGCTTTGGACCTGGTCGTTCTTGCTTTTGGCCTCGGCCTCGTATTCTTCCTGCTCGGCGAGGGAGTTTTCCAGGCTGGAGTCGAGCTGTTCGAGCTCGGTGGAAAGCGCGTCGACCTCCTCGACCGCCTGGGCGCGGTTGGTGGCTATCTTGTCGATGAGGTACAGACGCGAGGTGAAGTCGTCGAAGCTGCAGGCGTCGAGCAGGACGGAGAGGTAGTCGACCGAGCCGTACTTGTACTCCTCGGCGACGGTGTCGGCCAGATCGTCTTTGGCCTGGGCGAGCTCTTCGTCGGTGTCCTTGATCTGCTGTTTGACGTCTTTGACACGGGACTTGGTCTCTTTGACCTTTTCTTTGGCCTTGGTAAGCTCCTGACCTGCGATTTCGAGATCGTCGGCGAGCTGGTCGCGCTTTTTGGAGATGCTTTCGGCCAAGGCCTGCTTGGAGGCGAGGGAGTCGGAATCCTTCTTGGATGTGGGTGTGGCGAAAGCGCAGGGGACGCTGCAGGAAAAGACGAGGGCCGCAGCGGTGAGAAAAACGAGGAAAGCTTTAGGTTTCATACGTGAGCGTTTTCGCATCCGAGTAAGAGCATACATGACGATCGACCCCTCTGCTGTGTTTGAGTGCTGCGTTTAAGGTCAGTCCGCTTATCGCGGATACGCACATTGTAGGACTCCGAGATGGCCACTGCAACACGAAATCCAGGGTCATCACAAAGGCGATATTGGGCAATGTCGCAGGCGTTGACTAGGACGTTTCGTCGTCGCTCGACCTGGTCTGCGGCCTGACCTTGAAGGAGATCGACGAGGTCGGACAGGTCCGGGCGCAGGCGCCGCATCGCTGGCAGCTTCCGAGCTGCTGGACGGTGTCTGTCGCATGCAGGTCGATCTGTTCGGGACAGACCGCCAGGCAGGCGGAGCATTCCTTGCCCTCGCTCGTGATGAGGCAGGTCGACGCCTTCACCTTCGGCCGGAAGCCGACCGCGAACTGCCCGACGATGTTGAGCAGCCCCGCGATGGGACAGAGGGACAGGCACCAGACACGGCAGATGATCAGCTCGACGACGAGGGCGGCCGGGAACACGAGCGCCGACCAGGTCATCTGCTTGTCGACGATCAGGTGCCAAAGCGAGCCGACCGTCCCGAAGGTGAGCCCGACCGGGCAGATGAGGCAGAAGAGCGGGATGCCGGCGACGATGGTCGCGACGATGACGGCGAGCAGGGCCCAGGTACGTTTGTCGCGGGCCAGGTGGCGCAGGCTGCCGATGAGGCTCCAGGCCTGGCAGCCGCCACTCCCCTCCTTTGCGCAGGCCTCGTGCTTGGCCGGCTTGGGGTCGCGCTTGAAGAAGCGGCGGATGCGCGGGGCGGGACAGCCCCACGCGCACCAGGCGCGTCCGAAGACGAGCGCGAAGATGAGCAGGATGAGCAGGGCGATGAAGCCGACGGGCAGGAAGCTGCCTGATGCGATCATGGCCTCGATGCCGCCGAGCGGGCAGAGCAAGAAGAAGCTGCCGATCCCGAACGAGGACGGCGTGCCGAGCCCGCTGTCGAAGGCGAGCGACACGATGACGGCGACCAGGATCACCAGCAGCGTGACCGTCTGCAGGCGTTTCATGTTGGAGGCAACGCGGTGTTCGTGGCTGACCTCGGCCGGTTTTTCCTCTGCCGGGGCCGCCTCCTGTTTGTCCTCCTCCGTCACAGCGCACCCCCTTCCTCGGCATGGGTACGCTCGGTCACGACGATGATGCCGCGCTCGCTGCCGCCGGAAAAGGACGTGAGCACGTTGGCCGGGCAGTCCCGCTCGCAGGTGCCGCAGCCGTTGCAGAGATCCTCGTCGACGACCGGCAGACGGTCCTCGTCGAAGGAGACCGCGCCGTAGGGACAGTTCTCCACGCAGACGCCGCAGCTGCCCCGCGTGTAGAAGGCCAGGCAGCGGTCCGGCTGGACCTCGGCCACGCCGATGCGCCCCGGGACGGGGACGTAGGGATCCGAGGGCACGATCGCCTCGGTCGGACAGACCTCGTAGCATTTCTGGCAGAACGTGCAGCAGTCCTTCGCGAAGCTCACCACGGGGGTGCGGACCTGCAGGACGCCGACCTCGATGCCGGCCGGCTCGAGTATGTCGGTCGGGCAGACGCTGATGCAGCGCTCGCAGTGGATGCAGCGCGCCATGAACTCGTCTTCGTCGACAGACCCCGGCGGGCGCAGGACGTTTGCGGTATCGGGCAAAAAGCGCGCGGCGGCGCCGATGCCGGCGCAGACGACGACGGCGCCGGCGCCGGCGACGAACCCCCTCCGTGACATGATCTTGCTGGAAGCCATGGGCCTTGCTCCCGTCTCGTCAGGCCTACGCGCTGGCGGCTTCGGCGTCTTGCTGGATACGTGGCCAGTCCGAGGTCTGCTTGATCTCCTCGAGCAAGGCCGAGAGCATCTCGTGGGACTGCTCGAGCGTGCCGATCGCCACCTCGAGCATCCCGAGGTAGAAGGCAAGCTTAGCATAGTCCTTGGCCGCATCGAGCAGCCCTCCTATCCAGTTGAGGAGGTGCTTTTCGATGAAATCGAGCTGGTGTTCGAGATTTTCTTGGAAGGCCGAAAGGTCCTCATGGCCGCGCAGCAGGACCGCCGCCGCGCGGCTCATGCAGGACAGATACTCGAACTCGAAGGCGATGTGGTCTTCGGGCTCGTGCAGGTCCGGATCGACCAGAAAGCCGTCGCGTTTGTAGACGCGCACGACATCGTCACGCGATTCCTGCATGACGATGTGCTCCTCGCTCGTGAAGGCGGACTCGTAGGGAACGGCGGTGCGCCGCTCCCTGGTCTGGATGCTGCTCGCCAGAAAGACCCGGGCGTATTCGCAGGCAAGCTGCGTGCGCTTGTCGTGGGCCGCGAAGTTGAAGTAACGGCGCACGAGACGGTAGCCGGCGTCGAGGTGCTCGTTGCCGGTGTCGCTCGGGAACTCCGTCTCTTCCAGGACCTCGATCGTCTCGTCGTTGAGCTCCTTGAAGAACATCTGGGAGAGGAACAGGTACGTGTCCGCGATCCCCTCGAAATAGTCCGCAAGCTGATCTGCGTCTTGTGTCGCCATCGCTTTTCCACCTCACCAATCCGAAGAAAACCGACCTGCGAAAATCCAAACTCCTCAGTCGAGGGACACCAGGAAGAAGTTCAGTATGGGCGTCCCGATGATCCACATGACGATACGCACGAGCGTGGCCGCGGCGACACCGCCGACGACGGCGAGGACGCCGAGTGCGATCGCCGTGTTCCGAGCGGCCTTGTAGGCGATGATGCCGGCGACGATCACGAGGGCCGATCCGACCAGGGCGAGTATCGCGAAGAGCAGGGCGTTTTGGACCTGCGTGACGTAGCTCATGGTCGCGATCATGAAGATGACGGTGACGATGATGCCGAGCGCACCGCCGATGGCGGCCAGGATCCCGGCGAAGGGGATATCGGAGCCCTCGTAGCCTTCCGACGGCTTCGTGATGACCTTGATGAAGCGACACCAGCGGCCGGCGCCCGCAGGGGCCGGCTCGTAGTTCTCCGGCCTCGTCAACGCCTTGACGAGCAGCAACACGCCGCCGCCGGCAGCGGCGGCCGTCCCGCAGTAGGCGAGCGGCAGGGAAAACGTCATCCACGCGGGGCGTGACTCCATCGTGTAGGAGTTGCCGCACTCGTAGGAGAAGACCACGCAGACGATCATCGCGAGGATCCCGAAGAGCAGGCGCGCCCTCGGCGCCGCGTTGCGGACGAGCAGGATGAAGTAGATCGCGATCAAGACGATGCAGATGCCGATGAGCGTCGCCTCGATGAAGATGCCCGAGGTGGGGTGCTGCAGGGCGTTGAGCACACGGTCGGGATGCGAAAGGTGCGTTATGGACGCCAGACCGCCGACCGCCAGAATGATGACGGCGATGATGCATTCCAGCCTCGAGGGCTCCGCTGCCTTCCTGATGAGGGACTGCAGCATCGCGAAGGCGAAGAACCAGGCGCCCGCACCGGAGATGACGGTGAATAAGACGAGTGACCACTGGATCTCCATCAGTCCACGCTCCCCTCGGTCGTCATGTACTTGCTCGTCGTCTGCTGCAGGTCGTCCACGCGCCACTCGCCGAACTTCGACGAGAAGATGTAGGCGGAAAGCGGGCCGTTGCCGACGTCGGGCAGATGATGCACCGAGCCGGGCTCGGCCGCCTCGGCGCGGGCGATCTCCTTGGAGACGTCGGATTCCGGATCGTCCAGATCGCCGTAGAAGCGGGCGGTGCCGCAGCAGTTCTTCACGCAGGCGGGCTTCTCGCCCGCGATGGTCAGGTGGTTGCAGAGCGTGCACTTCTCCACGACCTTCTGCTCCTCGTTCCAGGAGCGGACGCCGTAGGGGCAGGCCATCATGCAGTACTTGCAGCCGATGCACTTCTCCTTGTTGACGAGGACCATGTCGGTCTGCTCGTCACGGTAGCTCGCGCCGGTCGGGCAGACCTGGACGCAGGGCGAGTTCTCGCACTGTTGGCACATGACCGACAGCCAGAACGTGTGGACGTCGGGGAACTCGCCGTAGGGCTCGATCTGGACGACCTTGTTCCAGCGTTCCCCCAAAGAGACGTCGTTTTCCATCTTGCAGGCGACCTCGCAGCTGTAGCAGCCGATGCAGCGGTCGACGTTGATAACCAGGCAGTTACGCGGCATAAACGGCATTACCTCCTCCCGTGTTCTCGGAATACTCGGGCAGCCAGGGCGTGAAGTCCTTCGCCTCGAGCCAGCAGCCCTCGGGCGGCGCGTCGGCCTTCGTGATGTTGATCGTGATGCCCCGCAGGGTGTAGGTCCCGTAGACGTCGTTGAACGGGCATTCGTCGTTGTTCTGCGTCAGCAGGTTGATGTTGAAGCACTGCCAGGCGCGGTTGGGGTCGTCGGAGTCGAGCAGTTCGGGATTCCAGAAACGCTCCTGGTAGATGACCTTGGGCGCGACGCTCTTGGTGATGCGGCAGCGTCCCTGCGTACGGCCGCGCTTGGACTCGAGCCAGAGCCAGTCGCCGTCCTCGACGCCGATCTCGGCCGCCGTCTCGGGGTTGATCCAGGTCTCCGGATACGGGTAGATCTCACGCGTGTAGGGCACGTTGCGCAGCGTCCCGTGGTGGAAGGCCGGCAGACGCCCCTGCGTGAGCGCATAAGGGTAGGCCGGGTCGTAGTTCTCCTCGCCTTCGACCGGCGTCTCGAAGGGCTCGAGGTAGTACGGCAGCGGGTTGTAGTTGTCCGAAAGCGGGTAAACGTCGGTGGCCGGCTCCATCGAGCCGGTGCCGTCGATCGCCCCGGTGTTGCCGAGCAGGATGTTGCCGTCGAAGTAGGGCTCGCAGCGCTTCGAGGTCGTGTTGAAGCCGACCGGCTTGCCGTCGTTGTCCGGGTCGGGGTCCAGGTGGCTGTCGTAGGACTTGTCCGCGTATTCCTGGATCGTCTGGTACTCCGAGGGCGCCTGGGCGTCGAAGGTCGCCCAGTCCCACTTCTTGGTGTCGTAGTAGTTGCTCCCGACGAAGTAGCCGACGAAGTCCATGTACTCCTCGTAGGTGCGCCAGTAGGTGCCGTAGAAGTCGCCGCAGACCTTCGGGTCGAAGGACATCTTGGCCCGCTCATGGCCGCGGTCGGCCAAGGCGGCCGCCATCCAGGACCAGTGCATGCATTCGTCGACCGCCTCGTAGAGCTGCGTGCAGGCGCGGCGGATGGCGTAGGTGTTCAGACGGTCCTGGGCGTAGTTGGTCTCGAGCCATTCGGCCGTGGGCAGGACGTAGTCGGCCAGACAGACGCTCGTGGTCGTCCAGTGCATGTACATGTGCACGTTCATGTCGGTCGTCAGCATCGCGTTGTAGATGCGCGTGGCGTTGCCGATCATCGCGAGCTTGTTGCCGCTGCGCTCCATCCAGACGCGCGGACGGTACGGCTCGCCGGTCTCGATCGCCTTGAGGACGGTCGGGATGTGGGATGCCATCCAATGCCCGAGACCCTTGTGCTCGGTGTAGCCCAGTCGGGCGTTGACCTCCTTTTCGGGCATCTCGAGCGGGTGCGGACCGTGCAGGCCGAAGGGCATGACGACGTAGTTGCACGGTTCGACGAAACACGGACGGTTCTGCACGATGGCGCCCGGCGTGCGGATCGCGCCGCGCAGGATGTCGAGGATGGCGCTCGCCTGGGCGGCCTGGGCGGAGTTGCGGGCCTGGTCGGTCGCCACGCCGAGGGAGATGCCGCCGTGCGGCGTTCCGTCGATGTAGAGGTTGATGGCCTCCTCGATCTTGTCGGCCTGCAGCCAGCAGACCTCGGCCGCCTTCTCGAGCGTCCACTCGTCGCACTGCTCCTTGAGATGTTGGAAGGCCGTGCGTGCCTTGGTGCCGTCGGGCAGCTCGTATTCGCCGAACATGGCCGGGTCGAGGCTCTTGTCGTAGGGGTACGGCATGGCCTTGACGCTCTTGGACTTCTTGTCGTAGACGACGTATTCGTCCTTGCTGCCGAGGCCGAGCTCGTTGGCACGGTAGGTGAGGCCGGTCTTGGAGTTGACGAGGAACGGCAGGTTGGTCCACTCGCGGCAGAACTCCTCGTTCCAGGCCTCATGCTCGATGATGTAGCGGATCCACGCGAGCATCAGCGCCACGTCGGTGCCCGGGCGTATGGGCAGCCACACGTCGGCGCGCGCCGCATCCGGCGTCATACGGGGATCGATGACCACCGACTTCATGCCGTTGCTGCGCAGCTCGGTGACGATGCGCCCGGTCGAGCCGATGCCGTGGGTTGACGGGCCGACGCCCCACATGACGTAGACCTGTGTCTGGCAGTCGGGCAGGTAGACCTCGGTGACAGGACCGTCTGCCAGGGAGGTGTCGGCCGTGCCGTTCAGGCACGGTTCCATGTGGTTGCGCGGCAGATAGCACTGCGCGCAGCCCGGCTCGAAGAAGTTGCCGCCGCCCCACACGGTGAGGAAGCGGGCAGGCGAGAAGAACTGGGGGTTGCCGCCGCCGCCGGTGGACAGCACCAGGCTCTTCACTCCCTCCTTCTGATAGTGCTCCCACAGGACGTCGGCGATCTCGTTGATCGCCTCCTCCCATGAGAGGCGCTCCCATTCGTTGACGCCGCGTTCGCCGACCCGCTTCATCGGGTACTTGATGCGGTTGGGATTGTAGAGCGCCTGGATGCCGGCAAGGCCCTTCGCACATGCGGCGCCCTTGTTCATCGGATCGCCCGGGTCGCCTTCGAGCTTGACGACGCGGCCGTCCCGGACATGGGCGATGATGCCGCAGTTGTTCAGGCAGGCGCGGCAGATGGTGCGGATCTGCTGTTCCTCACCCGCCTCCGCCGCCTCGGCGGGCTCGACCTCCTGCAGGTGCGAGGCAACCGTGCCCGACATGGCGGCCGCAGCGGTCGTGAACAGGCCCATCTGCACGAAACCGCGTCTGCTGATGTCCTTCTTCAACAACATTGCCACCTCTTTTCCGTTTCCACCAATCGACGTACGTACTGTATGTATGCACCCTCGCCTAGAGGGTTCAAACCACTCCTAGTCCTCCGCCAAGACCGCCCGTCCCGCATCGGTCGTGCGCCATGCGTCGGTCCACTCGATCGCCCCGGCGCTCTCCAAAGCGTCGATGAAGTACTGGGCGTAGACCTTCGTCTGGTGTGTCTCGGGATCGGGCTGAAGCTGGGGGAAGGCCTCGAGGACCTCCTCGAGCTTGGGAAGGTTGAGGCCGTCGGGCGTGTCGCAGGCCTCCATGCCCGCGCGGTAGACGTCCGCGTAGTGGGGACGCTCCTCGAAAAGTTCGTGGATGGCGGTCTCGGGCTCGTAGCGTGACAGCAGGTAGCTGCCACCCTCGGTGATCCGGACGGAGTCATCCACGCTCGCGTCGTCCGCGACGTTCTCGTCGAGCTGGAGGTCTTCGAGCGTGCCGTCGTAGGGCTTTCCGTCGACGAGAAGGTCTTCTTCGAGCGCCCCGTTGCGGATGAGGATGTCTATGGAGGTGGAGGGTGACTGACGGTAGGTCTCGCTCCAGACCTCCTCGGCGCGCTCTTCGAGCTCGCCACGATCGGATATCTCCTGCTCTGCACACAGCGACAGGACGGCAAGGAGCGGCCGTTTGAGCGAAGGATTGTGTTCGATGATATCCGAGTCCATGGAAGCCCCCTTCCCGACTCGCGACGCCTCTCTCATGACGTCGACTTGCATTCTAGGAGGTGAAAAGGCGCTGCACATCCTTGTAAAAGGACCATTTCAGCCCCTTAAAAAAGGACTATTTTGCATAATCAGAAAAGGATGAGCGGGGCCGTCTGCACAGGTAAATCTTATAGTCATCTGAGGATATAAGAAATCTGCCCCGTGCAGGAAAACGCAGGTAAGCAGTACACTTCTACCAAGCATTAAACCCCGCAGGCAGGGTACGCAAGCCGCAGGAAGGGCAGCTGGGGACGTGGGGGGTTCGGATGGCTGACGAATCGAGAGATCTTGTCGAAGGGCATGTCTCGCCGCTGATGGACCAGTGGTCGGGGCTGCGCTTCCTCGGCCTGAGCGCCTGGTGGGCATGGATCTGGCTCTGCTACAACTCAGTCGAGATTACGAGGTTCTTCCCATCAGGTGAGCAGACCGGCGACATCTATCTCATCTACCTCGTCTCCACCTTGGCCATCGCCTTGGCCATGTTCATCGCGGCCGGCGCGTGGCGCAGCTTCACCAAGTTCGTCGACCGGCGCGGCGTCGTCATCGCCTTCGGCATCCTCGCGGCGCTCTCGACGGTCCTCCTGGGCTTCTCCAAGCTCATCGACGGGGAGGCCTGCTTTATAATCGCGGCAATCTGCACCGGGCTGACCACCTCGTTTCTCTGCCTGAAGGTCGGCCGCGTCTTCAGCAGCGTCTCCCTGGCGGAATCCCTGACGGCGAGCGGGATCTCGCTCCTCTTCTCCGCCCTGCTCTATTTCGTCTGCATCGGCATCCCCGAGGAGATACGTCTGTACTGCATCGCGGCGCTTCCGCTCATATCGGCGCTGCTCCTCACCATGAAATCCCACGACCCCTTCGAGGTGATACCACTCGAACATACCGAGGACAAGGAGCAGTCGGCCCGCATACGACACATGTACATCAGGCTCGTCGTCGCCTCCGCCCTCGTCGCGATCACCGCGGGCATCGGCAAGGGCGTCGAATCACAGCTCCTCGACTTCGAGGAATTCCAGCTGCAGGGAAGCATCATCACGCTCGGCATCCTCGTCATCGCCATCTTCATCATCGTCGCGGTCAACCACCGCAACATCGCACGGGGTGCCGGCCTGGTCTACCAGGCCCTCATGATCTTAGGCATCGCGATGATGATCGCAACCTGCTTCGGCTTCAACATCGGCTACCTCAACATCGGGAAGGAATCCCTCTGGATCGTCCTGTCCTGCTTCATGGCCTATTTCGCCTTCCGCTTCGACTTCCCGCCGATACGGATCTTCGCGGTCGGCCAGGGCGTCTACTTCCTCGCCTCGACCTTGGGCTGGTTCATCGGGGCCTTGATCGCGCCGTACTACGGCGAGACGATGGTCGTCGTGGGTGTCGCCGTCATCATGGCCTTCCTCGTCGTACTGGTGCTCGTCTACGTCTTTCCCGCAAGCGTCATCGAGGAGGCGACGACCTGGACCGACACCGGCCTCGAACAGATGCGCAGGCTCAACCAGACATCCGAGGGAGAGGGCACCGAAGGAAGCGGGCAGGCTTCGGAGGCGGCGGAGGAGCTGCCCGGGGGTGTAGAGGCCTCAGGCGTCGCGGAAACCTCGATGGGATTTAGCCTCGAGCGCGCGAGGGACCCGCACTACGGCCTGTCGGCACGCGAGCTGGAGATCCTGTTCCTCTTCGCGCAGGGCAGAAGCGCCAGCTGGATAGGCGACAACCTCTACATCTCGACGAACACGGTGCGCTCACACTTGCGCGCCATCTACACGAAACTCGACGTGCACACGCGCCAGGATCTGCTCGATTTTCTTTCAGGTGAATAAGGGAACCGCACGCGCGGTCTGAAGGGTGCGCCTAGCTCTTCTTGTACTTGAAGACCATGCTGAAGGTACCGATGTTGATGCGGGAGCCGGCGTGCAGGTAGGCGTCCTCGACGACGGCTCCGTCCACCCAGGTGCCGTTGAGCGAGCCGGCGTCCACGATCTGGACGGTATCGTTTTCGATGACGATGGAGGCGTGGTAGCGCGAGACGGTGGTGTTGTTCAAGAAGATGTCGCATTTGGGATCGCGGCCGATGGTGAAGGTCCCCTGCCCCAAGACGAACTGCTCGCCCTTGTACATCCCGTCGGCGACCTCGAGGACGGGCGTGTCGGTGGGCGGAACCCCCATGGTGACCTCGGCCTGCTCGGCGGCAAGCGGGGTGAAGGCCTGGGTCTTTTCCGCGAAGCTGTAGCCGCAGGAGCTGCAGGTGGCGGCGCCGGGCTCGACCACCGAGTTGCAGACGGGGCAGATCTGGGAATCCTCAGGCATCTTCGCTCCTCACGCTTCGGGTGTACGGCCGCAAAAACGGCATCTGACGTGTACTAATGTAGCACAGGAAGGCCGCTCGTGCATGGGGCGGGACCGCACAGAGGGCCCCGACACAGGGGCGCCCTCAGTCCCCGTGCCTGAGCGCGCGGGCGCCGATGAAGTCGTCGCTGGAACGGAGCATCCTCTCCAAGCGGGGGTCTTCGGGCTTGAAGTAGGCGCCGTCGGCCAGGCGCGGGTCGTAGGCATCCATCGCGAAGAGCAGATCCTTGAAGGCATCGGTGTCGAGGCGTTCCAGCTCGAGATAGGCGTTGAGGAAGTCCCCCACCTGCGAGGCGAAGGCCGTCGCCGTCATGAAGAGATAGCAGGGCAGCTCGGCAACCCCGTAGCCCTCCTCGGTGAATTCATGGTCCAGATACGGCAGGTCGGTGCCGCAGGCGCGGGTCAGATCGGCATGTATCTGCGGCGAGGCCGTGCCGAAGAGCATCAGGGCCGCCATGGCGTCGCTTTGGTCCTCCACCGTGACATCTGCAAAGACCCGCCCGTCGTCGTCTTCTATGGCGGCGTGGGCGGTGAGCCACTCGCAGACCTCCTCGGTGTTGGTCGGGTTGGTGAGCATGAGGTATTCGGCATCTCCGGTGCGCATCAAGAACACCAGGTCGATGATCTCGCCTTCGGAGTTGAGCACCAGCGTTTTGGCAAGGCCGCCGAGCTTTTCGGTCGCGGACAGGTCGGAGGCGCAGGCGACCTGCAGGAAGGCTTCTGCGTCGGCCCCGCTGATGCGCAGGGTGCCGGCCACGCTCACGTCGACGACGAAGGCATGGGCGGCCTCAGTCTCGACGGTGTCTGCCTGTTCCTTGCGGTTCATGATTGTGAGTCCACATCGGCGTGGATGGCGTCTTCCATGTCCTCGGTGATCTCCTCACCGGTCAGGTCGTCGGAGCGGGTGATGGAGATGGGTTCCGCGTACAGGGTGGTCTCGGCCACGCAGTCGTCCCCGGAGAAGAAGCCGACCAGGCGGTTCAAGGCAACCCAGACCGTCACGAATATGTTCGGTCCCGCCCTGCTCTCCAGCGCGACCAAGGGCACGGTCGCGACCTCCTTTTGGTCCTGGCGCCAGGTGACCGTGCCGAGACGGTCGCCGGCCTTCACGCCCTCGCTCACGTCCGCATAGGAGATGTCGACGCTCACGTCGCCGTCGTAGTCGAAGACGTAGGCGTAGGTGTCCTCGGCCACCCCGGCGGGCACGGTCTCGTTGACGTAGGCGCTCATCGACACGTCCGCCAGCACCTCGTCGGAGGCCGCCAGTTCGTATTTGCGGTAGTGGCTGTAGCCCCATGCGAGCAGACGGTAGGAGTCGGTGAAGCGCTCGGATTCGTCGTTGCAGCCCAAGACGACGGCGTAGAGTTCCAGACCGTCCTGGACGGCCGCCGAGACGAGACAGTAGCCCGCCTCGTTGGTGTATCCCGTCTTGATGCCGATGCAGTCGCTCCAAGTGTTGAGCAGCGAGTTGGTCGAGTGGTAGGTCTTCTTGGTCCCGCCGATATCCACGGTCGCCTTCTTCTTGCCGACGATCTTCTTGAAGGTCTTGTTGTTCATGGCGTAGCGGGCGATGACGCAGAGGTCGGAGGCGGTCGAGTAATGCGTGGGCGAATCGAGGCCGTGCGGGTTGTCGAAGTGGGTGTTCTCCAGGTTCAGCTCGGCGGCCTTCACGTTCATCATGTCGACGAAGGCGTCCACCGACCCGGCAATGCCCTCGGCGATGGCGATGCCGGCGTCGTTACCTGAGTGGATGAGCAGGCCGCAGAGCAGGTCGTACAGCGACACCCGCGTGCCGGCCACAAGCCCCGCGCTCGACTCGCCGACGCTGGCCGCCTCGACCGAGACCTTGTACTTCTTCTTGAGCTTGCCGTTCTCGATCGCCACGATCGCCGTCATCATCTTGGTGATGGAGGCCATGGCGCCGCGCACGTCGGCCTGACGCGACCACAGGATGTTGCCCTCCGCGTCGCAGAGGATGCCGTAGTCGCAGTCCACCATCGGGGCTTCGGTGACCGTGAGGCCACGGGCCGCGACGGTCTCAAGCCCGACGTAGTCGTCGCCTTCGATCGTCGCCTGGGCGAAGGCGGGAAACGAACAGACGACGAGCGCCGTTGCGACAAGGCAGCAAAGCAGCCGCTGCAGGAAGTGCTGTCTGTGTCGGCGAGGCGTCCCCATGCAGGTATCAGGCGAGATCTGAGGCCTCCACCGCCTCGAAACCGGCGGCGGCCAGGGCTTCGACGCCCTTCTTGGAGCACTTGATCGCGTTGAGCGCGGCCCCTTCCAGGCTGCTGAAGCAGTAGCTGTACTCCACGTCGCATTCGGCCTTCTCGAGAGCCTCGAATACCCCGGTGAGCCCGCCGGGGGTATCGGGGACCTTGATGACGCAGATCTCGGTGGTGGTCGCACGGTACCCCGCGTCGGTCACGACGGATGCCGCACGCTGCGGGTCGTCGCAGATGATGCGGGCGATGCCGTAGTCGGTCGTCTCGGCGAGCGAGAAGGCGTGCATGTTGATGGAGGCGTCGCCCAAGGCCTTGCACAGGCCGGTCAGATGCCCCCGGGAGTTCTCGACGAATACGGTGAGCTGGTCCATGGTACTCACTCCCCTTTCTCACGAAGGTCGACGACGCGTTTGGCCTTGCCGAGCGAACGCTCGATGGTCTTGGGCTCGACGATTCTGACGTCGATCTTGACCTGCAGTTCGCTCTTCAGCCCGTCCTGCAGGCGCTTTTGCAGGTCCTCGATCTTGCGGACCTCGTCGATCGGGAAATCCGGGACGGTCTCGATCTTGAGCGTCGCCTTGTCGAGCGGTCCGTCGTTGGAAAGCTCGATGACGTAGTGGGGCGCGACCTCCTCGAAACCGACGACGACCTGCTCGATCTGACGCGGGAAGACGTTCACGCCGCGGATGATCATCATGTCGTCGGTGCGCCCGGCGATGCGGTCGATGCGCCTGGTGGTGCGACCGCAGGCGCAGGTGCCGGGCACGATGCGGGAGATGTCGCGGGTGCGGTAGCGCACGAGCGGCGAGCACTCCTTGGAAAGCGAGGTGAAGACGAGTTCGCCCCACTCCCCGTCGGGGACCGGCTTGCCGGTCTCGGGGTCGACGACCTCGGTGATGAAGTGGTCCTCGGCGATGTGCAGGCCGTTCTGCTCGCGGCATTCGATGGCCACGCCCGGTCCCATGACCTCGGAGAGACCGTAGATGTCCAGGGCGCAGATGCCGAGCTTTTCCTCGATGTCCTTGCGCATCTCGTTGCTCCACGGTTCGGCGCCGAAGATCCCGGCGAAGATCGGCCAGCCGCTCGGGTCCTCCCCCATCTCGATGGCGGTGTCGGCGATGTGAAGCGCATAGGACGGCGTGCAGGCCAGAATGCCTGTGCCGAAGTCCTTCATGAGCTTGACCTGGCGTTGGGTGTTGCCCGACGACATCGGCAGCTCGACCGCGCCGATACGGCGGCAGCCCTCGCTCCCGCCGAGGCCGCCGGTGAACAGACCGTAGCCGTAGGCGACCTGGACGACGGTGCCCGGCCCGCCCCCGGCGTAGTCGATGCCGCGGGCGAAGCAGTCGCCCCAAACCGCCATGTCGTGTTCGGTGTAGCCGGCGACGGTGGCCGTGCCGGTCGTACCGGAGGAGGCTTGGATGCGCTTTACCTCATCCATGGGTACCGCGTACATGTCGAAGGGATAGGCGTCGCGCATGTTCTGCTTGTCGGTGAACGGCGCCTTCTGCAGGTCGTCGAGGCTGCTCACCGCATAGGGGTCGAAGCCCGCCTCGTCAAAGGAGCGCTTGTAGAACGGGATGTGCTCGTAGCAGTCGACCACGGTCTTCTTCAGCCGCTCGAGCTGCAGGTCGTGCAGCTCATCAGCGCCCATGTGCGTCAGTTCGTCTTGGAATCCCATCTAGTCCTCATTTCTCTTACGTACCTCTTCACCGCCGACGGGGAAGCTTATCGCTTGTTGCTAGTCGGAGTCCTTCTTGGAATCGGAGTTCGAATCCGACGAGGAGCTCGAGGTCTTCGTCCCGATCTTGATGATCTCGTCTTGGGCCTGGTAGACCGAGAAGAAGTCGACGTCGTGCAGGACCTCGCCGCTCTTGCTTTCGACATAGTAGCGGATGGTGATGGATCTGCCGTCCACGCCGCTTTGGTCGACCGTCTCGGTGCCCTTGGCGAGCTCGTCGTCCTCCTCGCGGATGGTCTTGTACTTGTCGCCTTCCTTCCACTCGCCGCGCTCGCACTTGACCTTGCGGTGCTCGTCGGTGCCCCAGATGCTGACGGTCACGTTGCCGTCGTCTATGCCGGCGCTGACGAGCAGGTAGTTGTCCGTGTCGTTGGCCCAGGCGAAGTCGGGGCCGTCCCAGGAGACGGTCGCGTCGTTGAAGCCCTCGTCGTCGTAGGCGGGGATGTAGAAGTCGTGGTTGGTGCGGGTGACGATCTCCAGGCCGGAGTAGCAGACGGCGTTGTAGACGCAGGTGGCCACCTGGCAGATGCCGCCGCCGAGCTGGTCTTCGTGACGCCCGTTGACGATGGTGGAGGCCTCCTCGAAGCCCTTCTCGGAAGTGCGCTCGCCGGTGGTGTCGTTGAACGACCAGGTGTCGCCGGGGGCGACGAGCGAGCCGTCGATGAGCTCGCAGAGCAGCGTGATGTTGTGGATGCGGGCGTCGGTGCCGGAAAGCGGTATCTGCCAGCCGGCGATACGCTCCTTGATGCCCATACCCTGCGCGTCCTCGGTGGAGATGTTCGGCTGGATCGTGATGACGTTGATGGCGATGTCGCGCGAGCCGTCCTCGAAGAGCGCGTTTTGGATGGCGAGCGCCGCCTCGTCACGGTCGGGGCCCTTGCCCTCCTTGCTCTCGACGATCTCGACCTCGCCGCTGCTCACGTCGAAGCTCGCGTCGACGGCGTTGCCGAAGGCCTTGTCCTCGCCGAGTTCGTCGATGAGGTAGTCGTCGGCCTTCTTGAAGTTGACGTAGGCCTGCAGGGTCCAGCCGGAGGTCTCGTCGGTGCCGACTGTGGCGTAGCTGTCACGTCCGATGCCGTCTTCGTCGGTGACGACCTCCTCCGAGCCCTTCTCGATGTCGAGACGCTGGTTCGGTTCGAGGACCTTCTGGGAGATGAGCTGGCCCAAGTCCGCCTTGCCGGCCTCCCAGCCGCTCTTGCGGTAGGTGAAGTTGATGCCCTCATCGATCGTGGACTGGACGGAGTCGACCACCTTTTGGGCGGTGGCGGCGGTGATGTGGACCGGGACGTCCTCCATGGGGATGACGAAGCAGGGCTCTTCGGTGTTAAAGACCGCCGCCTCGTAGGAGGTGCGGAAGGCGTCGTCGGTCACCGACCAGCCGTCATGGCCGTCCTTGACGGCGGCCTTGCCCTTGTCCGAGACCTTGATGCGGAACTCCGATACCTTCGTGCCGATCTTCTTATCGATCTTGGATTCGAGGTTTTCGACGGATTCCTCGTCGTAGGTGAACGTGGCGGTCTTGTCCACCGCGCCGAACCAGGCCGTGAAGCGGGAGAAGAACGTGTTGAAGCTGCGCCCGACCGAGTAGGCCTCCTCCGCCAGGCCCTGCGAATCGACGGCGGCACCGAGGGATTCTGCCTTGATGGTCCACTGGCGTATGGCGGATTCGTCGGATTCGGCGTCCTCGTCGCTGGCGGCCGTGTCGAGGACCTTGTTCGGGTTGGTCGGCAGGGCCTCGAGCGTGTAGCCGTCCTCGGCGGCGACCTGCGCGGTCGCATAAGCCTCGACCGAGGAGGACTCGAGGACGGGGGTAAGCTCCGCGTCCAGGGTGTCGGCGGCCTCCTCGACCGTCATGCCGCCGACGTCGACACCCTGCACCTTGACGCCGGGGTGTACGCGTCCCCAGCTGCTTGCGATGTCGACGATGCCGCCGACGATGATGATGACGAGGACGATGGCGATGGGGAGGAAGATGCGGATGTTGCGGAGCAGGAAGGGCTGCTCGGACCTGTTCTGGCGGCGCTGTTCCTTCGGCGGCCGGGTGTTGCGCTGCGAGCGGCCCTGGTTCAGCTGGGCGTTTTGCGCCCGCTCGGCGGCCGTGCGTCCGCCGGTCAGGCCGTGCGGCCTCCTTTCCTGCGCATAGTAGGCAGGCTGCGGAGACGAGGACTGGGGCGTGCGTTGCTGGGAGGGCTGTTGTCCGCCCTGCGCGGAACGGGTCTGTTCAGGGTTTTGCCGTGCCTGGTCCGCGGCCTTCTTCGCAGATCCCTTCTTCTGCTGGGACTGCAGGCTGGATGAGGCGACACGCGCGGCACGCGAGGAAGAGGCGGAGTAGTGGCGCTGTTGCGGGGCGGCGTTCTGACGCGGGGCGGAGTGGGCGGCCGTGTGCGAGCCCTGTCCGGACTGCGAGGCAGACGAGGAGCGGGCACCCTTTGCGCGGCGCTTGATCTCGTCGTCATGCGCCCGTCCCGACCCCTTTGAGCTGGACGGATTGTTCCTCGTGTCGGCCACTCGTTCGTTATCCTTTGCGAAACATAAAGACTCTAGGCACGAATTGTAAGGATACCACCATCGCCGCTGTTAAACGGGGTTGAGGAACAAACTTGCACACGAGTTCCAGGCAAGCGGTCAAGCTGAGCGACTGCTTGCCTGCGAGACCCTGGGAAGGAGGCGCGGCTGCCTGCCATGCGGGAGCAGGCAGCCCGCGCCCTCAGATTCCGGTCAAAACCACGCCTAATGCAAATACAGCAGGTGAGCTCCTGCCAAAACCTGCTCAATGATCCACCGCGGAAAAAATCGAGGCTCCAAACGCCAAAACCAGCCTTCAAGCAGGGTTTTCGGTGTCAAAACCAGGCTAAAGATGAAGGCCATAAAAGGCAATTCGGAAAGCCGCAGGTCAAAGAGTTACAGTAAATCGGCGATTGCCGACTAACCCTTCGATCGGCTTGCTTGGAGTGCAGTTTTGGCAAAACCGGCCTCGATTTTTTCCGAGAGCGTCAAAAAGGCCTCGGATGTGGGGTTGAGGTTGAGGTTGGTGGAGGAGGCGCGCCACATTCCGCAGCCCCCGCAAAGCATATTGCCGGCGCGGCGGCTCCGCCCTATCCGGCGGCTTCCTGCTGCGCGGCGGCCTCGGGTGCGTCGTTGCGGTGGATGAAGTTCCTGATGCCGCGGACGTGGTAGAGCACGAAGGCGATGATCGAGCAGACGATGCCCGCGTAGATGAGGTAGATGCCGAAGTAGACCGGCCCGTCGAGGCCGAAGCCGACCAGCCAGGCCGGCGCGCCCGCTATCCCGAGCGAGGGCACAAGCGGCAGACCGAAGAGCAGAAACGCGAATCCGAAAAGCAGAAACGCGGTCGCGAACTTGCCGACGTAGACGACGGAGGGCAGCTCGATGTCCATCGACAGGAAGAGGCGCCCCTCCAGCAGGAGGATGACGTCGCGGGCGATGAGGAAGATGAGCATCCACAGCGGCAGACGCCCGAGGATGAACAGGGCGATGACGCCGCAGGCGATGAGTATCCGGTCGATGAGGGGGTCGATGATCTTGCCGATGCGGGAGATCTGTTGGGTGCGGCGGGCGACTTGCCCGTCCACCCAGTCCGTGCCGGCCGCGACGGCGAAGACGACGAGGGCGGCGATGTCGAGGTGCGGCCCGAAGAGCAGCCAGAGGAAGAGCGGTATGAGGAGGAAGCGGATGAGGCTGAACAGGTTCGGCAGGGTGAGGATCCTATTCGATTGCTTCTCCTCGGAGTCCATTACTCCCCTTCTTGTCCCGCCTTGTCCTCTTTGGCCTTCTTGGCGGCCTTGGCCGCCTCGACCTTGGCCTTGCGCTCGGCTTCCTTGCGTTCCTTTTCGGCCTGTTCCTCCGGCGTCAGGGGCGGTTTCTTGTAGACCACCGGCTCAGGCTTGGTCATGGGCGCCGTGTAGTGGGTGTCCATCCTCAGAACCTTCTTGGAACAGGCTTTCACGCAGGAATTGCAGGCGATGCATTTGTAGGGGTAGATTGTCCACGTCTCGGCATCCCTGTCAACCACGATGGCATCGGCCGGGCACTTCTTCTGGCACAGGCCGCAGAGGATGCAGCCTTTGATGTCGGCCATCTCGACATGGCCACGGGTGCGCTCGTAGGGCTCGCGTACCTCGTAGGGGTAGCGGCGGGTCGGTGCCTTCTTGAAGAGGCTGGAAAGCGTCATGCCTCCGAGTCTGAAAACTCCCATGTCCTCACCCTACCTTTCCGTACAGCTGATACAGGGATCGATCGTCAGGATGATGATGGGGACGTCGGCCAGATCGCAGCCGCCGAGCGCGGCGACGAGCCCGGCGAGGTTCTGGCTCGTCGGGGTGCGGATCCGCATGCGTTCGAGGAACTTGGTCCCGTTGCCTTCCGAATAGTAGAACGCCTGGCCACGCGGCTGTTCGACCGTGCTCATGGCCTTGGCGCCGTCCTCGGGCGCGCCCTTGACGTCGACCATGACGTCTCCGGCGGGAATCTTGTCGACGAGCTCGGCGATGATGTCCATGGACTGCAGGACCTCGTTGATGCGGACGTAGCAGCGGGCGTAGCAGTCGCCGTCCTCGGAAAGTATCGGCTCGAAGGCGGCCAGATCGCCGTAGGCGCCTATCCCCTTGAGGCGGTCGTCGACGAGGAGCCCGGAGGCGCGGCCGAAGGGACCGACCATGGAGCATTCGGCGGCCTGCTCGCGGGTCAGGTAGCCGACGCCGCTCAGCCGGGTCCTGACCGAGCTGTCCGTGAGGAAGGTCTTGGCGATCGAGTTGTACTCGTCACGGATGCGATCGAGCGTCTCGCACATGCCCTTGAGCACCGAGTCCTCGACGTCGTTTTTGAAGCCGCCGACGTCGCAGGCGCTGAAGATGACACGTCCGCCGGTGCACTGCTCGAAGATGTCGAGGACGTCCTCGCGCAGGCGCCAGCAGTGCATGAACAGCGCCTCGAAGCCGAAGGAATCGGCCATGAGACCGAGCCAGAGCAGGTGTGAGTGTATACGGCTCAGCTCGTGGAAGATGGTGCGCAGGTACTCGGCGCGGTCGGTCGTCTCGATCCCCATGAGCTGCTCGACGTTTTGGACGTAGCCGAGGGAATGCCCGAACGAGCAGATGCCGCAGATGCGTTCGGTGATGAAGACGAACTGCGTGTAATCGCGCTTGGTGACGAGCTTTTCGAGCCCGCGGTGCACAAATCCGATGCGCGGGATGGCGGTGATGACCTTCTCGTCCTCCAAGACGAGGTCGAGGTGGACCGGCTCGGGCAGGACGGGATGCTGCGGGCCGAAGGGTACGACGGTTCTCTCACTCATCGGCGGCCTCCTCTCCTTCCGCGCCCTCGGGCGCTTCTGCGTCGACCTCCCCTTCGACGGCCGCACGCGGGTTCATCGGATAGGCGACGGCGACCTGGTAGAAGTTGCCCTCGAAGTCGATGCTGATGCCCTCGATATCGATGCCGAAGAGGTCGTGCGCCTCGTTTTCGAAGACGAAGGCCGCGGGGTAGAACTCGGTGATGGACGGGATCGACATGCCGTCGGGCACGAAGACCATCTTGCCCTCCAGGCCGTCGTAGGGATATTCCGGCGCGGCGAAGGCGTAGAGCACGTCACAGCCCGTCTCGCGCGTGATCGCGCAGATCTGCACGAAACGGTAGCCGGCCTCCTTGTAGGCGGCGGTGAAGGCTAAGATCTCCTCGATACCGGCGGTCTCGAAGGTGGGTTGCTCGTGGCGTTTCATCGCCCGTCACCTCCCTGGGCTGCGGCTTTCGCCTCGGCGGGCTCCTCCGTCTTGTCCGCAACGTCGGCCTGCGGGGCGTAGACCCCCTCGCCGGCGTCCGCATAGCCGCGCGGCTTGGTGGAGATGCCGTTGAGCTCCTTGGACTTTTCGTCGAGGATGCCGATGGCGGTGACGATGCCGTCGATCAGGGCCTCGGGTCGGATGGCGCAGCCGGGGACGTAGACGTCGACCGGGATGACCGTGTCGATGCCGCCGTTGACGTTGTAGCAGGTGTGGTAGACCCCGCCGCCGCAGGCGCAGGCGCCGCAGGCGACGACGACCTTGGGTTCGAGCATCTGGTCGTAGATCTGACGGACGACCGACTCGTTCTGGTCGTTGACGGAGCCGGTGACGACGAAGATGTCGGCGTGCTTGGGGTTGCCGGTGTTGATGACGCCGAAGCGCTCCGCGTCATACAGGGGCGTCAGCGCGGCCAGGACCTCGATGTCGCAGCCGTTGCAGCTCGAGCCGTCGTAGTGGATGATCCACGGTGATTTGCTTGCGTGTGGCATACGTGAGACCTCCTTTTAAAAGACGACCAGATAGACGATGTTGAGACCGCCGCAGATCAAAGCGACCATCCACGAGGTCTTCAGCATCGTCTGCCATTTGACGCGGGCGAAGTTGTTGTCGATCAAGATCTCCAGGAAATAGACGACTATGACGACGACCACGGCGATGAGTATCGCCCAGGCGGTACCCGACCACAGCACGAACATCGCCACCCAACCGAGGAACATGATGTTCTCGTACCAGTGCGAGATCTCCACCAGGGCAAGCGTGCGTCCGGAGAACTCGGTCGTGAGGCCGCGGACGATCTCCTGGTGCGCGTGGTGGCTCGTGGAGATGTCGAAGGGCGACTTGCGCAGCTTGATGGTGAGGATGTAGAGGAAGCCGATGAAGATGAGCGGCAGCGAGCGTATGACCGGGACGTCGGAGGTGACGATCCCGGAGACCTCGAAGGTCCCACAGGCCAGATAGAGGCCGATGGCCACGAGCAGCACCATGGGCTCATAGGACATGACCTGGAGTATCTCGCGCTGGGCGCCAATCTCGGCGTACGGCGAGCGCGAGGCGTAGCCGGCCAGGATCAAGAAGAGCGTGCCCAGCGTCAGGATGAAGACGCAGAGCAGGAAGTTGCTCCCCGAGAAGAAGGCGCAGCCGGCGAGCAGGATGAAGATGAAGTAGACGATGACGTAGAGGTCCTGTGCCCCGTTGACCGTCGCGTTCTCCTTCTGGATGAGCTTGCGCACGTCGTAGTAGGGCTGCAGGAGCTTGGGGCCGACACGGCCCTGCATGCCGGCGGTGATCTTGCGGTCGATGCCGTCGAGCAGGCAGCCGAGGATGGGGGCGATGATCAGAAAGGCCACGATGCCGATGAGGGCGAAGAGGCTGAAGCTTCCGCTGAAACTGAGGCTCATGTCACTCTCCCTCCTCTTCCGTGTCCGCACCGTAGGCGCCGGTCTCCTCGTCCGAGCCGGAGTCCTCGTAGTCGTAGGCGTATTCGTCGTCGTAAGAGGAGTCCTCGTCGTAGGATTCCTCGTCATAGTCCTCGTCGTAGTACGAGCTGTAGTCGGTGGCATAGGTCTGCTCGTAGACGTAGTCCATGACCTCGGGCAGGCTGGTGAGGCCGTAGTACTCCTCGAGCATCTCGGTGTTCTCCTCGTAGAACTCCTTGTAGTACTCGTAGTTCTGGAGGTATTCGCCGTAGGTGGCCTCATCGGAGCTGCTCCACTCCGTCTCCTCGTAGACCTGCCGCGCATCGGGCATGGCCTCGACCACGTCGCGTTCGGCGGCGACCGACTGGCCGACGAAGGCCAGGGACCCAAGCATCAGCGTGAGGCAGACCGCGATGCCGACGATGGTGACCCGATGCTCGTTGAAGTAGTCGGTGAGGTACATGTTGCGCTGGGTGGCGGGAAGCTCACGCGAGAACGAGTCCTTGAAGGTGCGCTCCTGCGCGTCGATGCCCGCACCGGACATGTAGACCGGCACGATCTTCTTGCGGGTGGCGCCGGAAAATCCGAGGAAGATGATGGCGATGACCAGGGCGATGATCGCCATGATCCACAGGTCGCTGTTCGCGATGCCCTGCGTCACCTCCTCGAAGACCGTCGCCAGATACGGCACGACGGCGCCCTGGGATATGAGCGGGAATCCGATACAGGCGACGACCGTCAGAACCGTCATCAGGCCGATGGCGCTCCATTCGCTGCGGTAGACCCTGCCCTCGACGTCGGCGGCGCCGCTGTTGGCCACGGAGAGTATCTTGCCGAGCCACTTGGCCCAGAACATGAAGGTGGCGGCCGACCCGAAGGCCAGTATCAGCAGCAGCAGGACGTTTTCGGACGAGGCGAACGATGCGAGCGCCGCCCACTTGGAGACGAGCATCCCGAACGGTGCGATGAACATCCCCAGGATGCCGATGGACATGAAGCGGGCGAGCCGCGGCATGCGCTCGAAGAGGTCGTCCATGCTCTCGATGTCGCGGCTGCCGATGTGGTGCTCGGCGGTGCCGACGCAGAGGAAGAGCAGCGACTTGGCGCAGGCATGGAAGATGAGGAGGAAGATCGCGGCCCAGAGCGCCCCGTCGGTGCCGACGCCGGCGCAGGCGATGATCAGGCCGAGGTTGGAGATGGTCGAATAGGCCAGCACGCGCTTGGCGTTGGTCTGCGAGATGGCGGCGAACGAACAGAAGAGGAAGGTCGCGCCGCCGACGAGCATGACGACGAAGCCGGGGATGTTGAAGCCGAGGCAGGGTGCGAGCTTGATGATCAAAAAGACGCCGGCCTTGACCATGGTCGAGGAGTGCAGCAAGGCCGAGGTCGGCGTGGGCGCGACCATGGCGCCCAGAAGCCAGCTTTGGAAGGGCATCTGCGCGGCCTTGGTAAATCCGGCGATGCAGAGCAGGATGAGCGGCAGGTAGGTGATCTGGGTGTAGCCGGCCGCCGACATGTCGAGCGACATGGAGATGAACTGGTCGAGCTCGATGACGCCGTAGAAGTTGCCGATCCAGACCAAGGCGATGGCGAAGCACAGACCGCCGATCAGGTTCAAGACGATCTGCCGGAAGGAGTTGCGGATGGCCTCCTCGGTGCGGGTGTAACCGATGAGCACGAAGGAGCAGACGGTCGTGATCTCCCAGACCGTCAGCATCCAGTTGAGGTCGTTGAAGAAGACGATGCCGAACATCGCTCCCAAAAAGACGAACATGATCGCGAAGAAGGTCGGGCGGCGGTCCTTGCCCGGGTTGTGGCGTTCGTGGTCGCGCATGTAGCCGAGGCCGTAGACGCAGATGCCGCAGCCGATGATGCCGATGATGAGCGCCATGATGATGGAGAGGTCGTCGATGTAGAGCGTGGAGGTGGCCTCCATGCCCCTGAAGAGGCCGAACTCGGCCCAGACGACGATGGTGCCCTGGGCAAGCGCGAGGAGGACGGCCTTGTAGTTGTGGTGGCAGAGGCCCTTGACGACGATGTAGACGCAGATGAAAACGTCGATGGCGAGCGTCACCCAGTTGATGACTTCGGTGAGTCCCGGCCCGAGGGCGTAGTAGTGGGTCCCCGTCCCCAAAAACTCGACCGCCAGAAATATCGACGCGAAGGCGGTGATAAGCGCACCGATGACCGTGACGACGGAACGCGCCCGGTCCTTACGCGCGATAAGCAGTATGAGGGCGATGAGTACGGGAAAGAGGATCAGGAACCCGATGATGCCGATACCGATCTCTTCCAAACCGGTCCTCCTTATCTTGTGGATGTCTTAGTGGCGAATGATTTCCGCATTAGGAAAAGATGCTACCTTAAATCCCGTACGGACAAAAGCGGTTTTCCCTGTACGTGCGAACAAAAGCCGCGAAGAGCCTCCGAGATCAGCGGATGCCGGGAAAGTCGAGCTGCCGTAAGGCTTCGAACAAGACGATGTTGGCGGCGTTGGACAGGTTCAAGGACACGGCGTCCGGGTCGGCCGGATCCGACAGCGGGCCGGCGCTCGTCGCCGGGGAGACCCCCTCGCGCTCGAGCATGGGGATACGGATGCAGCTGTCGGCGTATTCGTCCAGGATCGACTCGTCGATGCCGCGGGACTCGCGCCCGAAGACCAAGAAGTCCTCGTCGCGGTAGGCGACCTCGTGGTAGAGACGCTCGCACTTCTTGGTGGCAAGCCACATGCGCGCGTCGGGATGGGCCTCCCGGAACTCATCGAAGCCGTCGTAGCAGGTCAGGTCGATGTCGTGCCAGTATCCCATGCCGGATCTGCGTATCATCCTGTCGTCGAGGGAGAAGCCGAGCGGCCCGATCAGGTGCAGGCGGCTGCCCGTGAGGACGCAGGAGCGCCCGACAGTCCCGGTGTTGGCAGGTATCTCAGGTTCGAACAAGACGACGTTCAAAGCCATGGCCTAAGCCTCCCCTCCCCTCATGAGTCGCCCTCCTCGAGCGACTTGGGCTTTAAGAAGTCCAGATGCGTCTCGGATATGACGATGGCGATGAAGATCAGGGCGAACCCGATGAAGACGCGGACGCTCATGTCCTCGGTGCCGAAGAGGATGGAGAAGAGGACGCCGAAAACCGCCTCGAGCGAGAGCAGCAGGGCCGCCGAGGAGGGGCTGACCTTGGCCTGCCCGATGTTCTGGAAGAGCAGGGCGATGGCGGTGCAGAAGACGGCGAGGTAGCCAAGCGAGACGATCGTCGGCACGGAAAGCTGGGTCCAGTCCGGCATGGGCTCGAAGATGAGTCCGACGGCCAAGGCGAGCACGGCCGCACCCGCAAACTGCCAGATGGTGAGCACGTAGACGTCGCGTCCTTCGGCGAAGTGGGCGACCAGGAGGATGTGGATGGCGTAGAAGATCGCACCGAGCAGGGTGAGCCCGTCGCCGAGGCCGATGGAGAAATCCCCGGTCAGGGTCACGAAACCGATGCCGATCAGGGCGATCACGGCGGCGATCACGTTGTAGCGGGTCACGCCGCGGCGGGTGACGAGCCAGCCGATGAAGGGAACCAAGATGACGTAGGCCCCGGTCAGGAAGGCGTTCTTGCCGGGCGTGGTCGACATGATCCCGTAGGTCTGCAGCAAATAGCCGGAAAAGAGCATCGCGCCGAGCAGGCAGCCGCGGCCGATGTAGGCGGGTTTGAGATAGAGCGAGCGGCGCGGGAGGAAGACGAGGGCCAGGATGATGGCGGCGATGACGAAGCGGACGGCGAGGATCCAGGACGGGGGGACCGAGTCGGTCGTGTCCTTGACGACGACGAAGGAGCTGCCCCAGATGATGGGCGCGATGAGGAGCAGGATCCTATAGCGCATCATTTGATGTTTCCGAGGAAGTCCTTGGTCCGCTCGGATTTGGGATGGTCGAACAGTTCGCTCGGGGTGCCCTCCTCGACGAAGACGCCGCCTTCCATGAAGAAGGCACGGTCGGCAGCCTCGCGGGCGAATCCCATCTCGTGGGTGACGACGACCATCGTCATGCCGCCTTCGGCAAGCTCGCTCATGACGTCGAGGACGCCACGTACCAACTCGGGGTCCAAAGCGCTCGTCGCTTCGTCGAAGAGCATGATGTGGGGATCCATCGCCAAGGCGCGGGCGATGGCGACGCGCTGCTTCTGGCCGCCGGAAAGCTGGGCGGGGAGGAAGTCGGCACGGTCGAGCAGGCCGACGCGGTCGAGCTGCCTGAGGGCATTCTCCTCGGCCTCCTCCTTGCTGCGCTTTAAGACCCGGCGTTGGGCGAGCATGACGTTCTTCTTCGCATCGAGGTGCGGGAAGAGGTTGAACTGCTGGAACACCATGCCGACGTGCTCACGGAGCTTGTTGACATCGGTCTTGGGGTCGGTGATCTCCTCGCCCTCGATGTAGATGTGGCCGCCGGTGGGCTTTTCGAGCAGGTTGATGCAGCGCAGCATCGTCGACTTGCCCGAACCGGACGGCCCGAGCACGACGATGACCTCGCCTTTCTTGACCTCGAGGTTGATGTCGGTCAGGACCTCGGTCTTGCCGAAGGACTTGGAGAGGTGCTCGATCCTGATCATCGATTCAGCCATGGGCGCCTCCCCCGGCGGCGGCGCCTGCCGCTTCGACGGAGGTCATCGTGGAAGCCTGCTGATCCTTGAGGGCACGCTTGGCCTCACGCCTCTTCTTACGTTTGCTGTCGTTGGAGGGCGGCGCGTTGCCGTCGGCACGTGCCAGGGAATTCTCGAAGTGGGTCACGACACGGATGAGCGGCAGGGTCACGACCAGGTAGAAGCAGGCGGCGACGATGTAGGGCGTCATGTTGCCGGTCGTCGCGACGAAGCTCTTGGCGTAGAGCATGAGCTCCATGACGCCGACGGCGGCAAGTAACGAGGTGTCCTTGTAGAGCAGGATGAACTCGCTCGTGCAGGTCGGAATCACGCGGCGCACCATCTGCGGGATGATGACGCGGAACATCGTCTGGATCGAGGTCATCCCGAGCGAGCGGGCGGCCTCGGTCTGCCCCTGCGGGATGGACTGTATGCCGGCGCGGAAGATCTCGGTGAGATAGGCGCCGGAATTGAAGGCCAGGACCAGGATGGCGAGGAGGTATTCGTTGAGGTTGACACCCATCAGCGGCAGGCCGAAGAAGGCGATGTAGATCTGCAGAAAGAGCGGCGTGCCACGGATGACGCCGGTATAGACGGCGGCGATGGCATGCAGGATGCGGTTGCGGAAGATCTTCATGAAGGCGAAGAGCAGGCCGAGCGGGATCGCGAGCGGGAAACCGATGGCCACCAGCATGAGCGAGAGCAACCAGCCGTGGAAGACGTTCGGCAGGGATGAGACGATGAGCTGCGGCTGGAAGAAGAGGTTGAGGATGGTGACCGAGTCCCAGGCCTGTACCCAGGGCTGCTTGTCGAGCCAGTTGACGATCCGCTGGGTGACCGACGCCTTGGCGACCTCGATGCCCGGCGATTCCGGCAGATCGGCCGTGCGCCCATCGGTCAGGGTATAGGTGCCGCCGAGGTGGACCTCCCCGTCGACGTTGGGCAGGGCGGTATCGTAGATCTCGGCGCGCAGGCGCAGGCCGCCGGTGAGCGGCTCGGGGCAGGATATATCGATGGCGAGCTCGTCTTTGTCGATGGTGGCGGAGATGTCGTTGTCGAGGCGGTCGATACCGTCGAGTACCGTCATCCTCACGCTCGAGTCGTCGGTGAACGACGAGCCTTCCGGCAGCACGAGATGGACGCCCGCAACCTCTTCGCCGTCGTCTATGAGCATCTCCCAGGTGATGCGGGTTGGTTCCCCGCCCAAGACGTTGTTCGTGGAGGTTTCGTTGCTCTTGGCCGTCGTCACGTCGACGTCGACCGCGTTCGACGTGAGCGGTGCGGCGATCGTGACCACAATCGAAAGGGCGAGCGCACAGAGGACCGAGGATTTGACGAACTTCTTTAGTTCGGGTTGCATCAACATCCCCTTAGTCGGGTTCTGAAAAACGGCTGCTCCTGATGGCGCCGTGGTAGAACAAGTTCGGGATTATAGCGCTTTTTGACGGCAGTGACGCTTTTTCATCCCAAAATACAAGAAAGGGCACCCTGAACGGGTGCCCTTTCCCTACACGCCTTTGAAGCGTCGAAGCGTCGAGGCGTTGAAGTTGCGGAGCGAACCTAGCCTTCGTCGTCCGGGTCGTCGGTCTCGGATTCGTCGGCACCGGGCTCATCCTTGGACTGGTCCGTAGCCGGCTCGGAGGTGGATTCACCTTCATCCGAGACGCCTTCGATCCACTTGGCCTTCAGCTCGTCCATGGTGCCATCGGCATACATCTCGGACAGGGCGTTGTTGATGGCCTCGGTGAGCGCGGTGTTGTCCTTGTTGATGGCGATGCCGTATTCCTCGCCGGTCGGGATCTCGTCGAGGATCTTGCAGTCGCTGTACTCGTTGGCGACGTGGTTGGTCGCGGCCGAGGCATCATAGACGAAAGCCTCGATCTTACCGGAGCGGAGCGCGGCCAGTCCGTCGGAGGCGTTCTGGTACGGGATGTACTCGTCGTACTGGATGTTCTCCTTGATCCATTCCTCGCCGGTCGTGCCGGACTGCGCTCCGAGCACCTTGCCGGCCAGATCGTCCCTGCTCATGATGGTCGAGTCGTCCAGAATGACGATGGCCTGGTTGGACTCGTAGTACGGGTCGGAGAAGTCGACCAGTTCGAGACGCTCGTCGTTGATGGTGAACGAGCTTGCCGCGACGTCCATCTTGGTGCCGGCGGCAACCTGGGTGATGAGGGTGTCGAAGGCCTGCGGGGCCAGATAGTTGCACTCCAGGCCGATGCGATCGCAGATCTCCTCCATCAGACCGACGGAAAAGCCTGCCGGCGTGTCGCCGTCCAGATACTCCATCGGCTTGTAATCGAGATCCGATCCGATCGTGAGCTTGCCGGGCTCGACGAGCTTGAACTCGCTCGTGTCAACCTCGGTGGCTGCCGTATCCGTGGCGGCCTGCTCGGTCTCGGTGGCCTCGGTGTTTTCCGTCTCGGTGCTGTCTTCGCCGCAGCCGACCAGGACCGCTCCGAAACAGAACGCAAGGGCCAGGCAGACCCCCGCAACGATAAGTTTCCTGTAACGCTTCATGTCTCCCCTTTCGATAGGATTGCAACAGACGCGGTTTATTCTCCCACAAAACGCAAGGTGCGGAAGCATCAATCCGAGTTTTTACCGCTTGGAAACCTCCAGCGGCGGCGCTCCTGCGCGCCACGGCATCCCATGGGACTGCCCATACAAAAGGGGCGCCCGGCTTCCCGGACGCCCTTTTATGCCGATACGTCGTCGAAGACGCTCAGGCGGTGGACATGCGTTGACGTACGTCCTCACCGAACGTCTTACTTGTCCATGTCGTCCTCGTAATCCGTAACCTCTTCGGAATTTTCCGGAGCCTCATCGGCTTCCTTGGCCTTTTCGTTTTCGATTGCGGTCTCCTCGGAATTGACCTCGCCTACTCCGGGGTAGTCGCCCTCAGACAACTTTTTGGACCAGGAAGCATAGAGCTCGTCGAAGCTGCCGTCGGCATGCATTTCGGCGAGCACGGTGTTGAGCGCCTCGGTCAACGCGGTGTTGTCCTTGTTGACGGCGATACCGTAATCCTGCGTGGCGTCGGGCTGCTCGAGGATCCTGACGTCCTCGTAGATTCCCTCGAAATTATCCTCCGGGCGGGCTAACTCGAAGACGAAGGCGTCGATCTCACCGGTGCCCAGCGCTTCGATCCCGTCGAGCAGGCTGTCGTAGGGGATGTATTTCTCATCCGGGTAGTTCTCCTTGGTCCATTCCTCGTCGGTCGTACCGGTCTTCGAGCCGAGCGTCTTGCCTTTCAGCTCGTCTGCAGACTGCAGGTCCGAATCCTTCGGAACGAAGATGGTCACGTTGCCCTCAACGTACGGATCCGTGAAGTCGACCTTCTCGGCGCGCTCGTCGGTGATGGAGATGGAGCTGACGGCGACGTCCGCGACATCACCCGCTTCGAACCGGTCGAGGAGTTCGGGGAACTCCACCACCGGGGCATACTCGCATTCCAAGCCGAGGCGGTTGCAGACCTCCTTCATCATGTCGACGGAAAGGCCGGCGGGCTCACCATCGACCTCATATTCCACCGGCATGTTGTCGAGGGCTGAGACGATCGTGAGCGTGCCGTCCTTGACCAGCTTGAACTGGCTCGTGTCGATTTCGGTGGCTGCCGTATCCGTGGCGGCCTGCTCGGCCTCGGTGGCCTCGGTGTCTTCTGTGACGGTGGTTTCCTCACCACAGCCGACCAAGGCTGCTCCGAAACAGAATGCAAGGGCAAGGCAGACCCCTGCGATGATGACCTTCCTGTACTTCTTCATGTCTCCCCTTTCTATAGGATGACCAACAGTGGGTTTATTCTCCCACAAACAGAAAGGTGCGAATCGGTAAATTGTGATTCATTTACCAGAGGCATCCGCGGAGAACGACCGAGCGCCCGTATCCGGATTTTTTGAGGGCTGCTTAGAGCTGCGCGCGCAGAAAGCCTAAGGACTTGAGGTTCAAGGAGAGATGCTCGGCGATCCAGCGCGTACAGAACTCGG
>JAJQAN010000024.1 GCA_021203765.1 Coriobacteriaceae bacterium
CTCGTCGGGCGCGATGATGTCGCTTATGGCCAGGTCGTCGTAGAGATGTCCTGCCAAGATGAGCCCGTCGTCTGCCTGCTGGGGTGTGGCAGCCTCCTCGTCGGCGTCCGAATCCTCGTCGACGGCGGCCTGTACCGCTTCGCTTTTCTGGGGAGCCGGTTCGATGAAATCGTCGGAGACGGCAACCTCCGTCACGGCCGTGGAGGTGTCTTCGTCGGTGACGTTCGCGCCGATGCCGAAGGCGCAGATAAGCCCGACGGCAAGGCAGGTGCCGACCGCACCGACCAGGAATTTACAGAGTCTGTCGCGTGTTTGTTGAACGGGTTTGCGGGAACGGTTCGAGCCCATCGTCTACCTCCTCGACGCAGTGAAAACCAGTGCGTTTCAGTCTAGACGGGTGGCCGGTGCCGGACGCGGAGGCTCCTGCGATTTCACAAAGGCTGCGCGGGATGGGCGCTATCGGTAGCTGTCGATGTCGGCGGCGATGGAAGCGAGGTCGTCGGCTGCGTAGTGGTAGCTGACCTCTTCGAGCCCGACCTCGGGGCGCACGAAAACGACCTCGACCTCGCTGCAGAGCTGCGCGGCGAGCACCGCGTAGGCGTAACAGAGGGATTGCAGGCGGTAGCGTTCGGTGAGCTCGTCGCCCTCGCCGGAGGCACCGGTCTTGAAGTCGACGATGAGGGCGGGATCGGCCGGCGAGTCGGGCAGGCAGAGCAGGTCGATGTAGCCTTCGAGGGTGAGCGGCTCGGCGGCGTCGGAAGCAACCTCGATGCAGAAGGGGTATTCGGCCTGACGCTGCGGGAAGGCGAGCGCTCCTGCCAGCCGATCCCCCGTCACCCAGGCATCGACCGCCTCGTGCAGACGCGTCGTCTCCTCCTCGTCCAGACGGTAGCGGCGCGCCAGGATCTCGACGCGCGCGGCAAGCTCGGGCGAGGCCGCGGCGTCTGCGGCGGACATTCCCTGCTCGATGATCCACTGCGAGGTCGCGTGGAAGGCTGAGCCGACCGGGCTCACCGTCTCGGGCTCGACCTCGGGGCGGGCCGGCACGCGGTAGCGGTAGGCGGGCGCCTCCTCGGCCTCCTCCTGCGCCGCATGCGCCAGCGAGCTGTAGGAGTAGATGGGCGTGCCCGCGGACAGCGGCTCGTGGGAAAGTTCGATATGCGGGGCGGCGTCCAGATCGTAGAGATGCGTCCTCAGCAGGTCGGCGGGCGCATCGGCCACCGTGATGCCGGGGATCGTCTCATCCGTGGCCGCAACCTCGGCATCCGCATCGGCATCCGCCCCGTCGGTCTCCTCATCCCCGGGGACCCGACGGTAGTGCAGCTGCAGCGGACCGCCGTTCGGCAGCTTCACACGCGTGTCGCCCTGCGGCAGCTCGCCGTTGAAGAACGCCGTCTCGATGAGGCCCAGATGATCGGAAAGCGCCGTCTCCTTCTTCTTTTCATCCGGCGCCACGCCGTGCGTGGTATCGCAGCCCAGCAGATAGAGCATCTCGCGGGCGCGCGTCGTCGCCACATAGATCAGCCGCTGCTCCTCCTCGACCTCGCGGCGCTCCTGCAGCTGCAGGCCGTAGGCGGCAAATTCTCCCGGGGTGCGCGCGTCCTCGAAGCCGTCGAAGTCCGCGACCTGCTCCTTGGCGGCTTTCCGAGCAGAGCCCTTCTGGTCGCCTTTCATGCTATTGATGATCGCCAGGCTCTCCCGGTCGAAGAGCTGCGGCACAAACAGCCGCGTACGCCCGTTTTCGGTGAGCGTGACCGGGAGCTTGTAATCGGGCCTATGGCTGTCCTTTTCCACGTCGACGGCGACGATGGGGAACTCGAGTCCCTTGGCGGCGTGCATCGTCATGATGTGTACCGCATCGGACTCGTTCGAGACCATGGTGCCCGGCCTGCCCCTGGCGCCCTTGCCCTCGTCGAACAGCCGCAGCATCTCGACGAAGTGCCCGCTGATTGCGGAGATGTCGGCGCCGAGGCGGGCCTCCTGCTCGGCCACCAGGTCGCAGAAGCGCTCGATGTTGGCGATGGCGGCCAGCCCCTCGGCACCCTGTGCCGTGAGCGTCTCGATCCAGCCGGACTCGGCCGTCAGCAGACCGAGGACGTCGCCGAGCGGACGGCTGCCGATGCGCGAGCGTGCGGTGTCGAGCACCTCGAAGGCGCGTTTGAGCGGCTCGACGCCTTCGGCCACATCCGGCAGGGCGGCCGCCTGGTAGGCCAGCGCGTCGTAGATCGACGGGTTCATACGCGGATCCCCCGGCGCGGGCTTCTCCGGCATCTGATCGGTCCCGCTCAAGGCGAAGTAGGCCGAATCGGCCGGATCGCCCTCGTCTGGACCCTTGCCCTTGAACAGGCGCGTCTTGACGATGGAGAGCGCGAGCAGGTCGTCGTCGTCGATGGAAAAGACCGGCGAGGCGAGCAGTTCGAAGAGCGCCGCGTCGTCGTCACGGTTTTCGAGCACCCGCAGCGCGTCGGTCAAAAAGCGCACCTCGGGCTGCTGGTAGAAGGTCGATCCTCCCGAGATGACGCAGGATATCCCCCGCGAGCGCAGCGCGTCGGCGAACGGCTGCGCCTTGCTGGTCCTGCGCAGCAGGATGCACATGTCCCCGTAGGAGGCCCCGGCCGCATGCAGACGCTCGAACTCGTCCGCCAACGCCTCGGCGTTGACGGCGCGCAGCCTGTCGACCCCCGCGCCGTCGTAGCCGCCGGCGAAGAGGAGGTGGATGCGCGGGTCGTCATCCTTCAGATACGGCACCGTGCTCTTCTTGTTGCGGTGGGCGGCGACCTTCAAGAACGCGTCTCCGAAGGCGTCGGCCTGCGAGAAGATGCCCTCGACGCAGGACAGGATGTCGGGATGGGAGCGGTAGTTGACGTCGAGCTTGACCTCGAGCGCGCCGTGGGCCTGCATCTCGGCGCACATGCTGCGATAGATCTCCAGATCCGCGTTGCGGAAGCCGTAGATCGACTGCTGCTCGTCGCCGACCGTGGTGAGCGTCGACATGTCCTCGTCGGTGAGCAGCTTGGCGATGGCGCACTGCAGCCGGTCGGTATCCTGGAACTCGTCGACCATGAGCAGGTCGAAGTCCGCGGCGTATCTGCGCGCCAGCTCCGGCTCGTCGCACAGCAGGCGGTAGGTCTTGATGAGGAGGTCGTTCATGTCGAGCGAGCCGATCTCCCGCTTGAGGGCGGCGTGCCGGTCGAGCACCCGCTCGGCGATAACGATCAGATCGTCGAGCAGAAGTCGCGTCATGTCGGCAGCCAGCTCGGCGATGGTGGCGTAGTACTCGTCCCGCAGCGCCCTCACGTCCGCCTTGAAGGCTTTGTCCTGCAGGCCGGTCAAAGCCGGCGCCGGGGCCTTGAGCATCACCTGCATCGCCGCAGCACAGGTCCAGTCCGCCGAGTCCGCCTGCAGCGCCTCGTTCAGACGCGCGGCCTGCTCCTCGATCTCGTCGACGGCGCGCACGTACGACTTCGCCTCGGTCGGCCGGCTCGCATCCAGCACCGCCGCCTGCTCGGTGCACAGACGGCTGTAGGCGCGCACGATCTCGGCCGGGGACTCGGTCGGCAGCGGCCCGAGGTCGAAGTCCTCGATACCGGCCGGTGCCAGCTGCAGCTGTCCGGCCACCTCGTTGACGGCATCCGCCAGGTCGGCCGCCCCGAAGGCCTCGTCGAGACGGTGGAGGGCCTCATCGTCGCCTGCCTCGCGCAGGATCAGGTCGTAGGCCTCGACGAGCAGGTCCTCGGTCTCCTCGTCGCTCAGTTGCTCCTGCCCGGGGTCGTAGCCGACCTCGAGCGCGTTTTCGGTCAGGATCCGGCCGCACATGCTGTGGATGGTGGAGATCCAGGCGCCGTCGACCGCGAGCGCCGCGGCGTCCTCTCCGATGTCGCGCAGCTCGCCGCGGACGCGTCCGAGCAACTCGCCGGCGGCCTTTTCGGTGAAGGTGATGACGGGGGCATGGTCGATGCCGCGCAGCGTCTTATGCGAGAGCGCCCACGCGAGCCGTTTGACGAGCGTGTGGGTCTTGCCCGTGCCCGCGCCCGCCCTGATGAAGAGGGGCTCGCCGTGCGATTCGATCGCTTGTTGCTGGGGGGTCGTCTCCGCCATGGGCGCCTACCCCCTCTCCCGCGGACAGACGAGCTTGACGCGACAGTAGCGGCAGGCCTCGTCCGAGACCGGGCTCGGCTCGATGTCGCCTGCGCGGAGGTTTTCCAGACGCCCTTCCATCTCGCCCTCGATGCGCGAAAGGTAGGTGGGATAGTTCTCGACGTCGGCCTCGGGATGCTTCTCGTCGCTGCGCGGCACCGCGTCGGATGCGTTCGTCGACTCGGCCTCGCCGAAGTCCAGCTGCGAGGAATAGACCCCGCGCAGTTTGTTTTTGCTGTAGGAGCGGTAGACCGAGCCTTCGACGTCGAGCTCCTCGTCGCTTCCGGAAAAACGCCGGGTGACGAGCATGGCGTAGATGTCTGTTTGGATGCGCTCGGGGGTGTTCTTATTCTGCCTGAGTCCGTAGCCGCTCGTCAGGCTGCTCATCTTGTAGTCGACGATGACGGCACGCCCGCGCTCGTCGACGTCGATGCGGTCGACCTTACCGTGCACCGGCACGCCGGCGTAGTCGAGCTCCGGCTCGCGCCCCAGCTTAAGCTCGAAGCGCCGCGGGGTGAAGCCGGGCAGGAAATACGCGTCGCGGTCGATGAGGTCGGCCAGCTCGCGGCGGATCTTTTCGAGCAGGTACTCGTCCTGCATACTCCGCAGGAAGAGCTCGTCGCCGGCGGTCTTGTCCGCGACCTCCTCGTCAAAGGCGCTCTGAAGGATCTCGTGGGCACGGGTGAGGTTCTCCGGCGTCACCCGCGCCATGCCGGCCGCGCACAGCGCGTCGTAGAAGCGCTTCAAGACGTCGTGGGCGAGGGTGCCCTGCCTGGCAGCGTCGAAGGCGGCGTCGATGTCATAGATACCCAGACGCCGGGAGGTGAACCAGCCGTACGGGCATTGGAAGTAGCTTTCGAGCGCCGTGGGCGAGAAGTACTCGCCTGCCGCGATGTCGGGCATGACGAGGCGCTTGGATTCCTCGCGCGCCAGGCTGCCGCAGACGCTTTGCACCTGCCAGCGGTGTGCCGCGGGAGCAAAGCGGGCGGCCTCGCTGAAGGAGCGGACGGGGACGATGTCATCGGCATCGGGTGTGCGGTAGGCGTCTTCCAACTCGTCCCAGAGCGCGCTTTGCCGCTCCTCCTCCCCGAGCTCGTCGGTGCAGACGCGGTAGGCCCCGAAGCTGTGCGTGCAGCCGTCGATGACGTCGATGAGGCCGCGGCGCATCCGATGCGCCTGCGTGTCGGGCTCCTCGATCCCCAGACGGCCCAAAAGCGTGGTGAAAACACCGGTACGCCCGACCATGGAGAAGTTCTGCGCGGTCAGGTTGCAGCAGATGGCGCGCTCATATATCTGATGGCGCGCCTGCTGGAAGGAGAGGAGGCGCAGGCGTGGCGCGTCGGGGTCGTCTTGCGGCGCCCAGGAGCGCGAGACGGTGACGGAGAGCTGTTCGACCTGTTCGGGATACGGCGGCAGGCCGAACTCGGACTGGGCGTTCAGGTAGTCGTAGATGGCGTAGGCGGCCGCGGTGTCGTCGGCAAGACGGGCATCGTCCGCCCCCGCGCGCGCCTCGTTTTGATAGAGCAGGCGCACCAGCTCGCAGCCGAACTCGCCGCGCTGGGCCGGATCCTCCGATGCAAGCAGCCTGAGTGCGCAGCGCAGGACGTCGCGCAGAGGTGCGGTGCGGCGACGCCAGGTCCCGCTGTTGCAGTGGCGGGGAAAGCGCGGCTGGGATCTATCGGGGTATTCGAGGTCGATGAGGCGCCGCGAGGGGGTCGAGCCACCCAGAGAACGCCACCAGCTGCGCAGCGCCCGGCTGTCGCGGTCGTCCAGGCCGCAGGCGGAAAGCGCGAGCAGGCTTGCCAGCGGGGCGTATGAGTTGTCGACGTGCCCGGCCGGGTCGGCCTCGATAACGAGGCGCCCTTCGTGCGCATCGTCGATCGTGCAGCCGTCGGCCATGAGGGCCTGGGCGCATCTGAGCGCCAGGACGTAGGCCGCTCCGAGGCAGGTGTCGGCAAGCGGGACGGCGACCTGCGTGGCAAAGGGGATGCCGTGCTGCGCGAAGGTATCGAGCATGCCCAGCAGATGTGCCTGCCCGCCGGACGGCAGGATAAGGGCGGTCTCACCGACATCATCGCCGATGAGCTCGGCGAGGCTTGCGGCTTCGGCATGGCAGCCGTTGATCTCCGCGAAGGTGACCGCATCGGCCGGCTCCAGCCCGGCCTTGCCGGTGTAGAGCACGCGGTGCAGGTCGGCCAGCTCGTCCGGGCGGCCAGTGGCATCCTCCAGCGGGCTTCCGGGAACGACCTGCTGGTCGATGACGGTGACGTCGTTTGCCTGCGCCAGGGCCGCAATAGCCCCGGCCACCTGCGGCGGCTGCAGCCAGAGGTCCTCGACGATGAAGGCGAGGCCCTCCTCACTGCCTGCCAAGGCCCGCAGCGCGAGCGCCGGCTCGATGAGACCGGTCCCGGCAAGCTCCTCGATGAACGCGACCGTGAAGCACACGACGCGGAATTCGTTTTCGGTCAGGCCCCGCTTTCGGCAATATCCCTCGGTATCGAAGGCCTCGAGCAGCCCGTGTATCTGGTCGGTGGCATGGGCCGGCTCGACCTTCCCGCCGGCCTCGGCGAGGATCGCGACGGCGATCTGCGGGACGGCCGCGTCGAGGTCTGCCAAGACGCGCGCCGAGGGCAGGTCCCCCGTGCGCTGCATCACCAGCGCCTCCAGTATCGTGCGGTGCTGGCGGACGGATGCCACGCGCGTGCCGTCGCCGACGAGGTCCCAACGGTCTGCCGTCCACCCGGTTACCGTCTGCACGTCGATGCCGCAGGTCACCTCGGCTGCCAGGTCCAGCTTGCGCGCGACGGCGGCCTCGTGCGAGCCGACGAGCACCTGCACGCGCCGGCCGTCTTCCACCAGTTTGCCGGCGCAGTCGATGACACGGCGCGTCTGCGCGAAGCGGTCGGTGGTGATGATGTCGCTGCGGCTCATGCGGGCGGTATCAGGATGCCTGCTCGTCCTCGTCTGTCTTGTCGATGATGGCGACGAGCTCGCTCGGATGGTCGATGATGTAGTCGGGGTCTTCGGCCTCGAGCACCGCGCGGGAGCGGAATCCCCAGGTGCAGGCCACCGAGGTGCAGCCGGCGTTTTTCGCGATCTGCACGTCGGGTTCGGAATCCCCCACATACAGCGTGCGCTCCGCGCTGCTGCCGAGCAGCTCGAGCGCCGAGTTGAGCATCTTAGGATCGGGCTTGCGCGGCATCGCGGAGTTGAGCCCGATGGCAAGCGGGATGGTGTCGTCGAAGTAGATCTTGCGCAGCGCCTCGGTGTCGCCGTGGACCTTGTTGGAGACGATGCCCATCTTGGCGCCAGCCTGCTTCAGCGTCGCAAGCATTTCTTCGACGCCGTCGTAGGGCTTCGTCTGGTCGGTGTTGTGCTCGGAGTAGTAGCCGCGGAAGTCGGCGACCAGCTTATCGAGCGCCGCCTTGTCATCGGCAAGTTCGCCTTCGGAGAGCTTCTCCATCAACCCGACCGCGCCGTAGCCGGCCGCATAGCGCGTGGCCTCGGCGTCGACCTCGGGCAGCCCCGCACGCTTCAAGGCATAGTTGGCGGCCACCTGCAGGTCGGCGACGGTGTCGAGCAGCGTGCCGTCCATGTCGAAGATAACGGTGTCGTAGTCCCTCTCTGTCTCAGCCATGTCCATCCCTTTCCATGCGGCGTCACAGGTATCGTCTGTCGGCTATTTTACTTCCTCGACACGCACGCGCAGCCGCAAACGCGGCGAGGAGCCGATAATCTGCAAGGGATATGGTGTGGGGGCGCGCAGACCGCAGCGCCGCAGGGTGCCTCTTTAGGCGAAGTAGGGTTCGAGGTGCGCCTTCAAGGTGGTGACGGGCAGGCCGACCACGTTGTCGAAGTCGCCGTCGATCTCCTCGACGAACCCGCCGCCTTCGGCCTGGATGCCGTAGCCGCCGGCCTTGTCCTTCCACTCGCCGGTCGCGAGGTACTCGTCGATCTCCTCGTCGGTCAGCTCGCGGAAGGTGACGGAGGTGTGCTCGTCGAAGTTGTCCTCGCGCGGCCAGTCGTCGGCCGTGAGCTTGTCGATGCAGACCCCGGTGATGACCTCGTGCGTGGTGCCGGAGAGCGCCTTGAGCATCCGGCGGGCGTCGTCTTCGTCTGTCGGCTTGCCGAAGATCTCCCCGTCGAGCGCGACGACCGTGTCGGCCCCGATGATGAGGGTCGCATCCCCGGGGTGCATGAGCCCGGTGCAGATGGTCGGGGCGACCACGTTGGCCTTGCGGTGCGCCAGATCGCGCGCGGTCTTGGTCGGGTCGGCCTCAGGGTCGATGTTCTCCTCGATCTGGGGGGCACGCGCGTCGAACTCGTAGCCGGCCTCCTCCATAAGCTCGGAGCGGCGGGGCGAGCCCGAGGCGAGGATGATCCGCACCTTGCCGGTCTTCTTTTCCGCAGTCGTGTCCGCAGTCTCTTCAGCCATGTTCTTCGACCTCCCGGTCTGTGGTCGGGGACGGACGCCTCAGCTCGGCTAATCCGTCGACGAGGATAGGACGATCTTGATGGAAGCGACGAGATAGGCGACGGGCAGGATGATGAGCCCGACGCAGATCTGCACCGTCATGAACACCGTGGCTCCGAGCATGAAGAGCGCGATGACGGCCAGGGCGACGACGATCGCGATGGCGATGACGGCCGCGCCGAAGGCGATGATGCCGTGCTTGGGGCGCCGTGAGATGTAGATGCCGAGCGCCGCCGGGGGCAGCCCGAGGATGCCGCCGACGATGCCGAGGGTGTAGAGCGGCCGGTAGATGCTCGCCGCGTCGTAGGTGACGCCGTCGATGTCGACCGTGGCGGCGCTGAAGTACTGGATGATGCAGTAGACGAGGATGAGGAGGGAGGCGACGGCGAGCAGGATGGAGATGCCGAGCAGGAGGCGGTGGCCCCAGTTGCTTTCGAAGGTGGGGGCGAAGCCCTGGTCCGTACTGCGGCTTTTGGCTATGTTCGCGCTGTTGTCGGCCATGCGGCTATTTTAGCTTTTAATCGTCGTCTTTTCGTTGCACTTGGGGCATTTGACCACGATTTTGCCCTTGCCGCGCGGCACGCGCATCTGCTGCCCGCAGTTCTTGCAGGTGAGGTATTTGTAGTCGCGCTGGTCGACGGCACGCTTGCGGCGCGTCTCGCCCCGGCGACGGCGGCGCAGATGGCGCTGGTTTTCCTCCCGGCGCTTGGTGATGTTGCGGGAGAAGAAGCGGAAGGCCCAGTAGATGATGAAGACGATGGCGATGATCGTGAGGATCACGTTGATGATGTAGATGAAGCCGGTACCGGCGGCGCCGAGGACGCCCGTGCTGCGCACCAGGTCGAGGACGATCTCGATGATGATCAAGACGATGGCGTAGGTGATGAGGCGGCGGCCGTAGTCGTCGTAGCCGTAGCGCCCCTGCATGAAGCGCGTGAACGATTCCCTGAGTCTTTGAAGCATGTTGCCGGCTCCTTCGTGTCGGTGCACGCGTGCGAAAAAGCACTGCTAAGCACTGTACTCTAGCGCACTGCAGCCACGCTGAAGTGTTTCGGGGCTGTAAGAATTGCGGGAG
>JAJQAN010000034.1 GCA_021203765.1 Coriobacteriaceae bacterium
ATGTTGACGGCGGTCTACATATCGTTGGCGACCAGTGAACATTGACGTGGGAGACGTGTGTCTTTAGCGCGGTATTCCAAGCACGGGAGTGCTTTGAATATACCTTAAGGAATGGTTGGTGCGGCAAAGGGGCTGCACCCGTTTAAGGAGGATTTGTATGACAGGCGTTATCACTCTTCTCGGCTATGGTCTCGCAACGCTCGGCCCTGGCATCGGCATCGGCATCGCTGCCGGTATGGCATGCCAGGCTACCGCCCGCCAGCCGGAGATGCAGGGCCGTATCTTCACCACCTTCATCTTGGGCGCCGCCTTCGCCGAAGCTCTGGCCCTAATCGGCTTTGTCGGTTTGTTCATCGTTTAGCCGATTTGCAGGGTAGGCCTTACGGGTACGAAGCGTATCTGTAGGGATTAGTGGAGGTAATAAGAATGGAAATGCTCATCCCGAACCTCGGTGAGTTCATACCCACGCTTATCGCGTTCATCGTCCTGGTTATCATCCTTGCCAAGTTCGGGTGGCCGGCGATTATCGGAATCCTCGACAGGCGCAAGGAGAAGATCGAGTCCGACCTCGGTGCCGCCGAGGAGGCACGCGTCGAAGGCGAGCGTACGCTCGAGGAGTACAAAGCACAGCTCGCGGATGCCCGTCAGGAAGCGGCGACCATCGTTGCGGAAGCCAAGCAACAGGGTGCCGCGGTCCAGGCGGATCTGACCGCCCAGGCCCAGGCCGAGGCCGATCAGATCGTTGCCAAGGCTCGCGACGAGATCGAATCCGAAAAGCGGGCGGCCATCGCCGAGCTCCAGTCCAGCGTCGCTGATCTCACCGTCGCAGTCGCATCCCGCGTCGTGGGCGAGGATCTCACCGATGCCGAACATCGCAAGCTGATTGAACGTTGCGTGGATGAGGCAGGTAGTCTCGATGCCTAAAAACCGCCTCATCACCAAGTCCGAGATATCGACGTATGCCGAGGTCCTGCTTGATGCGACCCAACAGTCGGGCACTACGTTCGAGGTGACGGGCCAGTTGCAGGATGTCTGCAGCATCATGCGCTCGCATCCGGGTCTTCGCGACAACCTCAATGACGACACGGTGCCGCCGGAAAACCGCAGCAACATCGTGCGGGAGGTCTTCAAGGACTGTGATCCTTCCCTCGTCGCCGTCATGGCCGTCATGGCCGAACGTCGCGACATGGATCTTATAAGTCGCGTGGCCGAGGACTTCAACGACCTCGCAGAAGACGCCCTCGACGTCGTCTTCCTGGATGTCACGACCGTCGTCGAGCTTGATGATGCATTGCGTAAGAAGATCAAGGAAAAGTTCGCTGCCCAGTTCGGAAGGGATGTCATGCTGCGCGAGCACATCGACCCCTCGATTTTGGGCGGCGTCATCTTGGGGGCACACGGTAAGCGAATCGATGCAAGTGTCGTTACGAAACTTGAAGATGCCCGTGTCGTGCTCTCGTCTGTAAAGACCGGAGGTGAAAGTTAGTATGGCGGATATCACCGCTAGCGCGATCGACGAGGCGTTGCGCGCCCAGCTCGACGACCTCGAGACCAGCGTCGAATCACGTGAGGTCGGTACGGTCATCCAGGTCGGTGACGGTATCGCCCGTATCGATGGCCTCAAAGGTGCGATGGCAGGCGAGTTGCTGGAGTTCGTCTCTTCCGACGGAAAGACTGTCTACGGCCTCGCCCAAAACCTCGAGGAGGACGAAGTCGGCGCCGTTTTGCTGGGCGACGACACGCTCATCCGTGAAAACGACGAGGTCCGTACCACGGGCCGCATCGTCGAGGTGCCCTGCGGCAGAAACTTTCTCGGCCGTGTCGTCAACCCCTTGGGTATTCCGCTCGACGGCAAAGGCCCGATCGAAGCCGACGGACATCGCCCGGTCGAATTCCGTGCCCCGGGCGTCATCGAACGCCAGCCTGTGTTCCAGCCGTTGCAGACCGGTCTGGTCGCCGTCGATTCGATGATTCCGATCGGACGCGGACAGCGCGAACTCATCATCGGCGACCGTCAGACGGGCAAGACCTCCATCGGCGTCGACACCATTATCAACCAAAAAGGCGAGGACATGATCTGTGTCTACGTCGCCATAGGCCAGAAGGCCTCCACCGTCGCATCCGTCGTCGAGTCCCTCGAAAAGTACGGCGCCATGGAATACACCATCGTGGTCGCCGCCGTCGCTTCGGACTCTGCGCCGCTGCAGTACATCGCTCCGATGGCCGGCGCTGCCATGGGCGAATACTTCATGTACAACGGCGAAGACGGCCAACCGGCAGGGGAGAACAACCCCGGCGGCGATGTCCTGTGCGTCTACGACGACCTGAGCAAACAGGCCGTCGCCTACCGCCAGATGTCGCTCACCTTGCGTCGTCCTCCGGGACGTGAGGCCTATCCTGGCGACGTCTTCTATCTGCACTCCCGTTTGCTTGAACGCGCCGTCAAGCTTTCCGATAAGAACGGCGCAGGCTCGTTGACGGCCCTGCCCATCATCGAAACCCAGGGCGGCGACGTCTCCGCCTACATCCCGACCAACGTCATTTCGATCACTGACGGGCAGATCTTCCTGCAGACCGACCTTTTCTACCAAGGGCAGCGTCCTGCGGTCAACGTCGGTCTGTCGGTCTCACGGGTCGGATCGGCCGCCCAGGTCAAGTCCATGAAGTCGGTTGCAGGCACCCTGCGCCTCGATCTGGCCGCCTACCGCGAACTGCAAGCGTTCTCGCAGTTCGGTTCCGACCTCGATCAGGCGACGCAGGACCAGCTCAACCGAGGCGCCCGCATGACCGAACTGCTCAAGCAAGGTCGTTTCTCCGCGATGACCGTGGCCGAGCAGGTCACCTCCATCTTCGCCGGCGACCAGGGATTCCTGGATGACATTCCCGTCTCGGACGTCCTGCGTTTCCGCGACGGTCTGCTCGACTACATGCGCAGCGTCAAAAGCGACGTTCTCGACGAGTTGACCGAGGCTGGAAAGCTCACCGACGAGATCTCCGAGAAGCTGTCTTCGGCGATTGAAAGTTACAAGTCGACGTTCACCGTCGAGGAATAAGGATCACGCATGCCCAATACCCGCGAGATAAAACGGCGCATCGGCTCGGTACAGAGTACCAGGCAGATCACGCGCACGATGGAGATGGTCGCCACCGCCAAGGTCAAGCATGCCACCGACCGTATCGTGGCGGCCGCTCCGTATTCAGATGCCATGGCCCGCACCTTGGCGAACGTCTCGGAGCACTCCGAAGGTTCGGACAACCCCTACCTCCTCGAGCATGAATCCGTCAAACGCGCCATCGCCATCGCGGTCGTTTCCGACCGAGGGCTTGCCGGCGGCTTCAACAGCAACATCTTCCGTGCCGTCTCGCACTATTTCGCGGACAACGCTAAAAAGGACGTCGATACCGAGGTCATCGCCTGTGGTAAGAAGGCCATTGCATACTACGCGTATCGTCGCATCGAGCCTTTGATGGACTTTTCCGACCTCTCCGCCGATCCGACGATCGAGGAGGCCCGTGAAATCTCCCTCTACGTGCGCGATGCATATGTGAATGAAGAAGTCGACGAGGTCAAACTCTTCTACAACCATGCCCGCAACGCAGCCGACCAGGATGTGCGCGACGAGCGGATCCTGCCCATAACAACCGCCGATTTGGGCGATGTCCGGGCCGAGGAGGGGGACGTCATCACCAACACCTCCCAGGACTTCGAACCGGATGCCGATGCGGTCTTGGATTCCCTGCTTCCGGCCTATGTCGAAACGATGATCTATCACGCTCTGATCGATTCGGCGGCCGCCGAACAGGGGGCCCGTCGTAAGGCGATGAAGTCGGCGACCGACAACGCGGACGACATGATCGAAACGCTCAATCGTCAATATAACAGGGTACGTCAGGGTGCAATCACCACCGAGATCACCGAGATCGTCGGCGGTGCTGCAGCTTTGGAGGATTAGAAAATGGCACAGGATAAGGAAAGTTCTAAGGGCAACGTCGGACACATCGTCCGCATCGTCGGGGCCGTCGTGGACTGTGAGTTCGCCGCCGATTCCGTTCCGGCGATTTACAACGCTCTGACAGTCGAGGCCGAAACCCCGATTGGCACGGTCAAGACCGTACTCGAGGTACAGTCTCATCTCCCGGGAAACATGGTGCGCACCGTCGCCATGTCCGCCACGGACGGCCTTCAGCGTGGAGTCGAGGTCATCGACACCGGGGGTCCCATCAAGGTTCCCGTCGGTCCGAACACCCTCGGCCGCATCTGGAACGTCATCGGCGAGCCGGTGGACGGCGGTGACATGCCCGAGATCGAGGACTGGTATCCCATCCACCAGGATCCCCCCGAATTCGATGTCCTCACCACCGAGACCGAGACTTTCGAGACGGGCATCAAGGTCGTCGACCTGCTCGAGCCGTACATCAAAGGCGGCAAGACCGGCCTGTTCGGCGGCGCAGGCGTCGGCAAGACCGTCCTCATCATGGAACTCATCAACAACCTTGCACAGGAACACGGTGGCACGTCGGTGTTTACCGGCGTGGGTGAGCGTACCCGTGAAGGCACCGACCTCTACCTGGAGATGAACGAATCAGGCGTTATCTCCAAGACCTGCCTGGTTTACGGCCAGATGAACGAGCCTCCCGGAGCACGTCTCCGCGTCGGCTTGGCCGGTCTGACCATCGCCGAATACTTCCGCGACCAGGGCCAGGACGTGCTGTTGTTCATCGACAACATCTTCCGTTTCACGCAGGCCGGTTCAGAGGTCTCCGCTCTGCTCGGCCGTATGCCTTCCGCAGTCGGCTACCAGCCCACGCTCGCCACCGAGATGGGCGCTCTGCAGGAACGCATCACCTCGACCGACGTCGGTTCCATCACCTCGGTGCAGGCCATCTACGTCCCCGCAGACGATCTGACCGATCCTGCCCCGGCGACCGCGTTCATCCATCTGGATGCGACGACGGTTCTGAGCCGCTCCATCGCAGAGCTCGGCATCTATCCGGCGGTCGATCCGCTCGGTTCCACCAGTCGCGCGCTCGATCCCTCCGTCGTCGGCGAGGAGCACTACAACGTCGCGGTCACCGTCCAGGAGATTCTGCAGGAATACAGCGACCTGCAGGACATCATCTCCATCTTGGGCATGGACGAGCTTTCCGAGGACCAGAAGCTGACCGTCTCCCGTGCCCGCAAGATCCAGCAGTTCTTGGGGCAGCCGTTCTTCGTCGCGACGCAGTTCACCGGCCTGGACGGCCAATACGTCAAGGTCGAGGACACGGTCCGTTCCTTCAAGATGATCATCGACGGTGAGCTCGACGACGTCCCCGAACAGGCTTTCCGTAACAAGGGAGCGATCGAGGGCGTGCTCGAGGCCGCCAAGGAGATGGCGTAACAGAGAGGCTCGCTTTCATGGCTTTGCAATGCGACATCGTGACACCGGTCTCCAAGCTGTTTTCAGGTGAGATCGAGTTCGTGGTCCTTCCCGCCGCCGAAGGCGAGATGGGCATCTATGAGAAGCACGATCCGATCGTCACGACCCTGAATGCCGGAACGGTCCGCGTGACGGAGGAGCCTTCCGCGGAAGCGGTTACCTATTTCGTCGCCGGCGGGTATGCGGAAATAGACACCGAACATGTCATCATCTTGGCCGACCGTGCCCAGGCAGCCGCCGAGGTCGATGTGGAAGCTGCACAGAAGACTTTGAGCGATCTGAAGGAACGGCTCGCCGAAAGCGCAGACGACGATACCCAGAAGCCCTTCCTCACATCCGAGATCGAATGGTATTCGCTTCTGGTCGGAGAAAACTAGTCCGAAAAACCCATTTTCCGTGCACACGTGTATCAACTCTTGAAACGACCTGACCGTATTCGGTCGGGTCGTTTTGTTTTCACGGGGCCGTCGACTCACGCGTACACACACCGTATACACGGCATAAGCGCAGGTCTACCGTTCATTGCATCCACATATGGGCGTGCTACACTCCCGTAGGTTTTCTGAAGGAGTGATATGGAGACATCCGAGACAATCGTCGTCAACGGCGGGCATCATCTCGAAGGCGACGTCCAAATCGCCGGAGCGAAAAACTCCGTTTTGAAGCTGATGGCCGCCTCCGTCATGGCGAGCGGACAGACTTGCATCCACAATGTCCCGGACATCTCCGACGTCTCCGTCATGCAAGAGGTCCTGAAAGCCTTGGGGGCACAGGTCTCGACAGAGGACGATCAAGATGGGGGAGGACACACTCTCTACATCGACACCGCCGATCTAACGACGTATGTCACCCCCTACGACCTCGTCGCACAGATGCGCGCCTCCATATCCATCCTCGGACCGCTCATCGCGCGTTTCGGACGTGCCCGGGTCGCGATGCCGGGAGGGTGTCGCATCGGGGCGCGTAGTCTCGATCTACACATCAGCAGTCTGGAATCCCTCGGCGTCACCTTCGACATGGACCACGGCTACATCCAGGCGGAGGCCCCGGACGGGCTTTCCTCCTGTGAAGTCCTGCTCGACTATCCGAGCGTCGGCGCCACTGAGAACCTGATGATGGCTGCGACCGTCGCCGACGGGGACACGCACATCTCCAACGCTGCGCGTGAGCCCGAGATCGCCGACCTGGCGGATTTCCTCAACGGCATGGGGGCGGACGTCGAAGGAGCAGGCTCGCCCAACATCGTCATCCACGGGGTCAAGGAGCTTCACCCGACCGAGCACACCACCGTTGGCGACCGTATCGAGGCGGGGACGTTCCTGGTCGCAGGGGCGCTCTGCGGAGGTCCGGTTCACGCACGGGGCATCGACCCGGATTTCCTGGCCCTTCCACTCAAAAAGCTCGCGCAGATGGGCTGCGATATCGAAACAAATGACGATGTCATCACCGTCTCTCGGAACGGCGACATTGAGCCGGTCGACCTGCAAACCCTGCCGCATCCGGGTTTTCCGACCGACCTGCAGGCGCAGTTCATGGTTTTGAGTTCTTTGGCTCAGGGGAATTCCATCGTTACCGAAAACGTCTTCGAGAACCGTTTCATGTTCGCTTCCGAACTGGGCCGTATGGGAGCCGATATCCGCATAGACGCCCACCACGCGCTCATCTCCGGTGTCGACCACCTCGAGGGCGCACCGGTCGAGGCAAGCGATCTGCGTGGGGGTGCAGCCCTCGTCCTGGCAGGGCTCGCCGCCGAAGGCGAGTCGCGTGTCTCGCATGTCGAATACATCGATCGGGGCTACGAGGATTTCGTCGGCAAGCTGCGGGGTTTGGGAGCCGGCGTTACGCGTGTTCCCGCGCCCGCCGACTAGGGATTAAGTTCGGATGGCACTGCGTTCCAACAGGAGCCGCGGCCTCGATCTGAGCGACGTCGGCAAGAAACGCCTGAACATCAAAGGTGTGAGCGCTCCAGAAGCGCCCATGGACTTTGCGAAGAGCGACTCCTCGAAGACCTCGAACAAGACACAGACCATCCAACAGGACGTACGCGACCGACAAGCTCGTCGCGCATCGCGGATCAGGATCTTAAGGATCGTTATCCTGGTGGTGGCCGCCCTTGCACTCGCCCTCGGCGTCGCTGTGTTCGTCTACCAGGAAACGGTCAGGGTCGGTCTTAAATCCGACCTCGACACCGAAACCCTGAATGCGGCACTGACCGTCCGCGAGGATAAGACGGAACCGTATTGGATCCTGTTGAATGCGACCGATGCGGAGTCTTCCGAATACGGGCGGGGGATGATGCAGGGCCTTTCACTGGTCTATATCGATCCTTCCGAGGTGACCGGGACCTATATCGAGATCCCCAGCGACACGCGATTGTATTCCGACGGGTATGGCTATCAGACCCTCGCCGAGATCTTCGCGTTCGGTTCGGAAAGCGACCTGATCGAGAACGTCGAGGATCTCTTCGGCGTGAAGGTCTCGCACTACGTGGAGGCGAACCAGGCAGGCATGAATGCACTGCTCAACAACCTGAATCTCAGGGATATCGAAAACGATGAGGAGGGTGTCGAGCCTGCCGTGTACCAGTTCGTCGAACGCGTTACCTCCTTTTCCAGCGAGCAGATCGAACGCCAGTCGGAAAACGCGCTTTCCTGTGTCGCGAGTGACATGGATGCGGAAGCTCTCGACTCCGTTGTGAGCGACCTGCAGGGCATGGATGTGGACAAGGATTTCCACTTCACCACCATGCCCCATTCTTCGGGTACCAGCGATTCGGGCAGCTTTTCAGATCCGAAACGGGAAAACATCGCGACGGTCGTCAGCCGCCTGGAGAGCGGTAAGACGCCCGAGGCGACCAAGAAGGAGCTCTCGGATTTCGAAAGCATACGTGCCAGCACGGAAGTGACCATCTGGAACGGGGTCGGGGTGACCGGCATCGCCTCGGACTGCGCCGAGCAGCTCTCGGAACTCGGCTGGAAGATAGAATCGACCGGCAACGCGGCGTCCTATGTCTACGATGAGACGCTGGTGGTCTATCAGGACAACGAGGACGAGGAGGTCGCTGAACTGTTGATCGACGATTTGAAGCAGGGGAGGGCCATCAGAAGCGCCGCCCGCTACAGCTTCGAAGGCGACATCCTCGTCGTTTTGGGACAGAACTACCACCCGTATTAGTTGTGGTACGCGTCGGCGTCGGTCTATATGCGATGGGCGACGGCGTCGACGATGGATAGCGGCATCTTTCCGGCGACCCATTTCCCCCAATCGGAATCGAGGACGGGGCGGTAACGGAGCCGTCGGCGTATGTTTCTCTTGATGGGGCCAAGGGAGGTCCGGTAGGTACCGAGGGCGTCGGAACCTTTGCGCAAGGCCTTTTCGACGGCCTCGCCTGCGAGCTTGCCGCTGTTCAGCGCAAAGGAGATACCCTCGCCGGAAGACGGCGACATGATCCCGCCCGCCTCCCCGGCAAGGAGGATGCGGCCGTGGCCTCCCACGATGTCCGAGATGCTTTTGACCTGCACGGCGGTCCAAGCCTCCCGTTTTTCCGAGACGTCTGCATAGCGGTAGCGCATCCGGTAGAGACCTATCGCCTGCTCATGTGCCTCCAGACACCCCTTCGTACCCGGATAGAAGACCGATCCGACCAGGGCGTGATCCCCCTTCGGGACCACGTAGC
>JAJQAN010000038.1:0-2607 GCA_021203765.1 Coriobacteriaceae bacterium
CCGTCGGGACTGCGGAAGTCGGGGATGCCGCTTTCGGTGGACACGCCTGCGCCGCCGAAGAATACCATGCCGCCGGGCCGGGCCAGGTCGACCCAGGTCCGGAAGGTCTCTATGTCAGCTGCCTGATTATCGCTGTCTTTCGTCTCACCCATGCTTGCGCCTTCTTCAGCTGGCTACGCTGCGGTTCTACTCAAACGCATCTCATGATAGCAGGTGGCCTATGCCTTCGCCGCCTTGCGTGGCCGCCCGATATGAGAGAACGCTACCAATCGTCGGCAGCACCGCTTTTTAGTACCTCTTGACTCTGCAATTTAATTGTGTACAATCGAATTGTAAGCAATTGACAACCACAAGCGAATTCAGAGGCGAACACCATGGGCATTTACGATTACACGGTCAAAGACCAAAACGAAGAGGACGTTTCCCTCTCCGACTACAAGGGCAAGGTGCTGCTGATCGTCAACACCGCCACCGGCTGCGGCTTCACACCGCAGTACGAAGGCTTGGAGGACCTGTACGAAAAGTACGCTGACCAGGGCTTCGAGATCCTGGACTTTCCCTGCAACCAGTTTTTAGGCCAGGCACCAGGTACCGACGAGGAGATCGCTGACTTCTGCAACAGCCGCTACGGGGTCACCTTCCCCCAGTTCCACAAGATCGAGGTCAACGGCGATGACGAGGAGCCGCTCTACACCTTCCTGAAATCGAAGGACGGCGGCGGTGGCGGACGCATCAAGTGGAACTTCACCAAGTTTTTGGTGGACCGTAATGGTAAGGTGGTTTCACGCTTTTCAACACCCAAAAAGCCTGAGGACATCGAATCGGCGATCGTCGATCTCCTGTAAGGTGCGCAATCTGGGAGGGACCCCCGTTGGATGAGTACGAAGTCTTGAAGATCGAGAACCAGCTCTGCTTTCCCCTGTACGCCTGCGCCAAGGATGTGGTGCGCCGGTACAAGCCGTATCTGGACCCGCTCGACCTGACGTACACGCAGTACATCACCATGATGGTGCTGTGGGAATACGGACAGATGAACGTGAAGGAGCTGGGAGAGCGCCTGTATCTGGACTCCGGCACCCTGACCCCGCTGCTCAAAAAGCTGGAAACCAAGGGATATATCCAGCGGGAACGCTCGAGCGAGGATGAGCGCCTTTTGAGCGTCAGACCCACCGAGAAGGGAATGAGGCTCCGTGAGGAGGCCGTCCATGTCCCGGAACAGCTCGGAGCCTGCATCGATCTGTCACAGGAAGAGATAGCCACCCTGTATCAGCTGCTCTACAAGCTTTTGGACCAGGACACGGACCACTAAAGACTCCCCGTCTTCAACCTCCCATTTCCTGTCCCGACCATCGGACATCCTAGATATTTGAAGGCCACCTTTCACAGACCTGCATGCTAGAATGCGGAGCATGCGGACAGTCTGAGTTTCGAAAGGTGGCCTTTTTCTATGGCGTACAACAGCAAGGCCAAGATCAAGATCCTCTACCTGCTCAAGATCTTCCAGGAGGAGACCGACGGCGAGCACGGTCTGACCATGACACAGATCATCGACCGTCTCAACGAATACGGCGTCAGCGCCGAGCGCAAAAGCATCTACGCCGACATCGATACCCTGCGCGAGTTCGACATCGACATCAAGACCTACCAGCGCAACCCCGTCGAATACGGCCTCGCACGTCGCGACTTCTCTTTGGGCGAGCTCATGCTCATGGTCGATGCGGTGCAGTCCTGCCGCGCCATCACCGACAAACAGTCCAAGATGCTCATCACCAACATCAAAACCCTGGCCAGCGACTACGAGCAGGACCAGCTCAACCGCAACATCCACGTGGCCGGACGCGTCAAATCGAAGAACGAGAGCGTCTTCGGCAACGTCGATACCATACACGAGGCCTTGCGCCTGCACTGCAATCTGGCCTTCCACTACCAGAGGCTCGGCATAGACGGCACCTACCAGAGTATGCGCGGCCAGAAGAAGCACGTGGTCACACCCGTCGCCATCTCGTATGAGGACGGCTTCTACTACCTAAGCGCCTGGGACGACGAGCACGGCGACATGGCCGAGTTCCGGCTGGACCGCATGGACAAGACCGTTTTGTTGAAAGATGAGCCGGCCACGCACAACGCCACAATCGCGAACTTCGCCTACGACGACGAGGCGGCCGTCTCTTTCGGCCGCTTTAAAGGCAAAGCGGTCGCGGTGACCCTGGCCGCCGATCCCGACAAGGTCGAGATCATCACCGACCGCTTCGGAGAGACCGCGACGTTTTTGAAAAACGACGGCACGGAGGCCCGGGTGCGCGTCAAGGTCTATAAAAGCGAGCAGTTCTTCGGCTGGATCGCCGGCATGGGCAAGACCGTCCGCATCGTCTCCCCCGACGACCTGGTCACCGAATACCGCGCCTATCTACGCTCTCTTTTGAAGGAGTAGGGGAAACCAAAAAAGCCAGGCACCTGAAGCGCCTGGCCTTGGTTTTCGTGGTGGTCGGAGGGGGACTTGAACCCTCGACACGCGGATTTTCGATCCGCTAGAAAAAAGCCAGGCACCTGAAGCGCCTGGCCTTGGTTTTCGTGGTGGTCGGAGGGGGACTTGAACCCTCGACACGC
>JAJQAN010000038.1:2707-9070 GCA_021203765.1 Coriobacteriaceae bacterium
TTCGTGGTGGTCGGAGGGGGACTTGAACCCTCGACACGCGGATTTTCGATCCGCTGCTCTACCAACTGAGCTACCCGACCTCGTGCTTTTCAGCGCGGATAGTATACCATGCGAAAACGGGCGGTCAACAAACCCCATCTGATAAAAAGCAAAGGTCGACACGTACAAGCAATGCCTGAGTCCATGCTGATAGACAGGGGTTTGGGAGGGCTTTTAGGAGCCGAGTACCAAGCCGAGGATGACACCTAAGGCGGCGCAGACGACGGCGGCGACAATGGCGACCGCGATGAGGATGTTCTTCCTGCGGTCCGTCTCGACATCCTCGGCGATGTCGAGGGTGTACTGCGGAGCCTCTTGGAAGTAGACCGGGGTGTCCTCTGGTAGATCGGGGGCATCCGGTGTCGGCGGTGCATACGTCGCTGCATATGGATCCTCGGCAGCCAACGTACCGGGCGGAGCGAAGGGCCCGGGTTCCAAATCGTAGGAGGAGAGCACGTCGTCCGGGTCGGGATCGGTCACCTCCGGATCGGGTATCGACGCCGCCACGGATTCCTCGGGGCTCTCCTCGTCCATGGAAGCGTCCGACTCGCCGTCCGCCGTCGCATCATCCTCGCGTGTCTCCTCGATAGAAATCGGACCGGTCGCTGCACTGTCGGACACCGGCTCGGACACCGGCGTCTTATCGGCCGACTCGGGCGTGGGTGCCGGCTCGCTTGTCGCCGCCGGAGCATCCTGGTCCATCATCGGCACCGAGACTTCCGACCAGCCACCGGTCGCCTCGGAGCCCTGCGGCTTCACCGGCTCGAACTGGGCATCGTTTGAGACGACGTCGACGGAATGCTTACCCTGGTAGCGACGCCGCCGCTGCTGTCCGTCTGCGTCCGTGTCGTCCCTAGAGAACATCGGCGATGTCTTTCTTCAGGCGCGAGAAGACGAAGAGACCTGCGATGACCGTCACGACGAAGACGACCAGACCGCAGATGAAGAACTGCGGATCGCTCCACAGCCAGGTCTTGTCCGCTATCCCGACCGTCGAGCCGCCGATGAAGATATTCCGGTAACAACCCACAAAGAAGGTGACGGGATTAAAGCACAAAAGCCAGTGTATGACCGGGTTGGCGATGGCGTTGACATCGAAGATGACGCCTGAAAGCCAGAATATCGGCGTCATGATGGCCTCGATGAGGTTGGCGAGGTCCTTGCTCATGGCACAGAGCGGCCCCATCATGAAACTCCACGCTATGAAGAAGACGAACATGAAGACCATGACGAAGGGCAGCTGCACGAAGTAGATGTCGAGACTGTGCCCCGTGATGAAGTAGAGGATGAAGACGATGACGAGCAAAAGCAGGTGGACGAAGAAGAGCGAGAGCTCGCGGAAGATCGGGATGACGTCGATCGGGAACTTCAGGCGGCAGACCAGAAACTTGTACGTGCTGAAGATCTTCGCACCACCTGACAGGGAGCTTTGCATGAAGAACCACGGGATGATGCCGCAAGCGAGCCAGACGAAGTACTCGATGTCGGACATGTCGCCCCGCGCCGTGCGGATGCCGAAGTTCAAGGCGAAGTAGAAGCAGAACAGGTAGAGCGCGGGCTTGACGAAGATCCAGATCCAGCCGAGCGCGGTCCCGTGTACCTGCTTGCCCATGTCGATCTTGGCCAGCGCAAAGATCTGCGAGCGCCATTCGGCGATGTGGTGGAAGAGTTCTTTGCACGTCTCGATCATGTGCTAGTCCTCTGCCTCGGTCTTGTTGTCGGTGCGGTCGAGATAGTTGTCGTAGAATTCCAAGGCTGCGTCGATCGGACCGTCGAAGAGCAGGTGGCCCTCGATGATCACCATGCCCCGCTCACAGAAGTTCCGAGCCGATTCCGCGCTGTGCGTGACGAAGAGCATGGTCACCTTGTCACGGCTCGTGATCTTGTTCACCCGCCGCTTGCACTTGCGGTTGAAGCGCTTGTCGCCGACCGACAGGGCCTCGTCGACGATGAGGATCTCCGGCTTCACATTGACCGCGAAGGCGAAGCCGAGGCGGGCCTTCATGCCGCTCGAATAGGTGCGCAGGGGCTGGTCGATGTAGTCTCCCAGCTCGGAAAAGCGGATGACCCGCGGCAGCATCTTCTCGATCTCTTCTTTGGACATGCCGGCGATCTGCGCACGCATGCGGATGTTCTGACGCCCCGTCAGCTGTCCATCGAAGCCCGCCCGCAACTGCAGCAAGGCCGCAACGCGTCCGTTGACGGTGACGGTTCCCGACGTGGGGTACGAAACGCCGGTGACCATCTTGAGCGCCGTCGACTTGCCGGCACCATTGGGACCGATGAGGGCAACCGTTTCGCCCTGACGGACCGTGAAGGACAGGTCGTCGTTCGCAAAGATCTCCCGATAGTGGACGCGCTTGGAAAAAAAGCCGAGCAGGCGCCTGCGCTCGCTCGGATAGAGCTTGTAGCGCTTCGTCACGTGATCAAATTGAACGGCGATAGGTTTTTGTGCGACCTCTTCGGGCAAGGGACACCTCGTATTCGTACAGACTGAACAATAATTTTACCATGCGGCCCGAATAGGGCCAAAAACCGCTCGAGGGGCCTCCCCACAGGTAGGCTCTGTCATTGGAAGGAGAAAAGGCGGCGAGGTTTCACAGATCGTCCAAACTGCGCTTTCCCTCAAGAACCTCCAGCGCCTGGGTGGCCAGCTCGGCTATCTCCGCGTTCTGATGGGAGGTCAGGCGTGAAATAGGCTCAGCGGCCGACGGATCGTCGAAATACACCAGCGCCTCGATCGCATAGCGCACCGCCCATTCATACCCATCTGAGAGCATGCGCACGCAGGCCTCGACCGTCTGAGATTCCCGGGGCAGATGCCCAGCCGTCCAGACCGCCGAGGCACGCAATTCGCCATCGGTTGCGGTGAACAGTTCGAGCAGGACCGGGCGTAGGCGAGCAATCTTGTCGTCGTCGGTCGCGAGGTCGGAGCCGTCGATTTCGGCGCGCTCCCCCAGCGCGGTGACCGCGGCCGTCCGTATGGCGTATGCCTTCGATCCGTCCGCGGCGACCTCCAGCAGGACATCGAGCGCGCGGGAGGTGGCAAGATGCCCGAGCGCCCAGGCGGCGTTGACGGCAACCTGCGTGCACGGATCATCCAATGCCTGCACCAAGGGCTCGAAGGCCCGCTCGTCACCGAAAACACCGAGCGCGGTTGCGGCGACGGTGCGGACCTCGTCGGCCGGGTCGAAAAGGGTGACGACCACCGGGGCGAAACCACGCGGGTCGTCGAGCTTGGCAAGGCCGGCGACGGCCATGGCGCGCGCATGGGCATCCTCGTCCTTGGTGAACTCTATGAGAGCTTCGATGTTCTGTGCCGGCATGGTGCCGCGCCGTATCCTTTCAAAACGCCTGCCTGCTTCGATGCGCCCAGTATAGCGACCTCGTTTGCAGAAGCAATGTAGGGCATTCGAGAGAGCCCTGTGCAGATCGGGGGCCGTGCTAAAATCTGTTCGTCCATTTCGCACGACGGTTTCTTCGGATACCGCCGCAGCAAGCATCAGCCGGAAGGAAGAGGCACATGTCGGATGTCTACGTCCACATCGGTCCGCCGAAGACCGGCAGCAGCTCCATCCAGTTCTTCCTCGACGACAACCAGGCCGCTCTGGAGCAGCACGGAATCTGCTTCCCCATCTTCGAGCGTCGCTGGAAGCGCATCAGCCCGCGCCGGAACGGCCATATCATCGTAGCCGGATGGAAGACCCCTCAGGGCACGCCGCCGCTTGACGAGCCACGTGAGTGCTATCGGGAAGGGCTCGACCTCATCGCCCAGGCGGCCCAGGGCCACGACGCCGTCATCCTGTCGGATGAGAGCTTCTGGGAATGCGGGCACCGTAATCCGAAATTCTGGCCGCAGTTCAAGCAGGATCTCGCCGACCGTGGTCTGAACCTGCGTCTCATCTGCTACCTGCGACGTCAGGACCTGTGGATCCAGTCCTACTACAAGGAGAAGGTCAAAACCCGCACGAGCCTACCCTTCAGCGACTACCTCGTGGAATGCGAGCAGCGGCGCTTCTTCACCGACTACGGCGCCTACCTCGACATGCTCAACGGGACCTTCGAGAGGGACGATGTCTTCGTCCGCATCATGGAATCCGGGCAGTTCGCCGGCGCAGAGCAGACGATACAGTCGGACTTCCTCGACATCTTAGGGTTGTCGCTTTCCGATGGCTTCAAGGTCAAAAGCGAGGTCCGAAATCAGGCCTTAAGCGGCACGGCGCTCGAAATCTCCCGGCTCCTCAATGGCCTGGACGAAGGTAAGGTCAGCGGCAAGACGACACGCAAAGCCGTCAAAGAACTGCAAGCGAGCAAACCGCCGGAGGAGAAGGTCACGCTGTTCGCAAGCTTCCAGGCACAAAAGGACTACCTGGATTCCTATGCCGCATCCAACGAGCATGTCGCCCGCGCGTATCTGGCTCGAGAGGATGGCGTCTTGTTCCATGAACCCATCACCGAACTTCCCCCGCAGCACATCGACGAACATGACCTGCTCGACGACAGCGTCAAGGTCTTGGGACGTTCCATCCAGCTCCTCGAAGAAGAGAACAGCCAGTTGAAAAAGGAGTTAGAAGAGTTGAAAGGCGCGGCTCCGGCGAAGCGGAAGAAGAAGTAGCTACATTATTCTTCCGACGCCGTATTCGTCCCGAGCTGCTGCCTGAGCCGTTCGTTTTCCTCACGCAGGTCATCGCGCTCCGCCTTCAACCGTATGCGCTTGCCGATGATCTCGTTGTATTGTTTGTACGCCCGCCTGAACTTCCGCTCCAATTTCTCGTCCAGCTCTTCAGGAGAGGTGGGCGGCTGCGACGGGATGTGCTCGAGCAGTTCCTGAAAGCCGTAAGGCTGGGCAGATGAGTCGGGACAAACGAGATCTTTGACAGCCGCGAAGAGTGAGCCGTAGACGCTGTAGAGGTAGTCCTCGTCCTTGTCCACGCCCTGCTCGATTGCTTCGCCGAGCCGTTTGACGGCCTGCTCGACACTGGTCCCGTCGACGGTGACCAGACGATCGTCGTATCCGATGGTCTCATAGAAGCTTGTAACCTTGTCGTTCCAGACGATGCCGATCGAGGGGACACCCAAGGAAAAGGCGATGATGCTCGGGTGCAGGCGGCAGGAGATGATCGCGTCGTAGGATGCAATCTTGGAGACGAGCACGTCGGGAGAATTGACGTTGAAAACACAGCGGAGCGGGTCCCAGTTGTAGTCCCGCTGCAGGTAGTCGAGATATGCTTCGTCGCCGAAGTGCCCGCTCGTCAAAAGCTCATAGTCATAGCCCTGACACTCCAACTCCTCGACCAGGTCGTTCCAAAAAGTCGCGGCATCATCACGCGGCAGGTCGATGCCGTTGTCCTTGAAACCGGCGGAACGCAGGATGAAGACCCCGACCTTCTTCTTGTCGGATTCCTCGGTCTGCTTTGCCTTCTCCTTCTCCCGCTCTGCCGCAACCTCGAGGGCAGGAGCCAAGACCTGGGGCGTGAAGACGGCAGGGTCGGCGACCTTGTCGATCCGCAGGGATTCACGTTCCTTGAACTTCTGCAGGGCTTCGAAGTTATCGCGCGTCGTGATCTGTTGAACCACGTCGAAGTTGAGGGCCTCTTTCAGACGCTGGCACTTCTTGTTGTCCTCGTCGTAACCCTCCACGCCAACCGCCGAGAAGATGACCGGCGTTTCGGCCTGCTTCGCCAGACGTAAGGTGATGGCGGTCCTGCGGGAGAACAGCTGATAGCGGTAGTTGAAGACCGGCGCGCCGCCGAAGATGACCACGTCGGCCGCTTCGATGAGTTTCTTCGGACGCTCGAGTAAGGCCTTGTCTCGCGTTTCCATGTACTCTCTCGTGACAATCGAGCCCGCATGGCTGTGGATGTCATAGTCTTCAATTCCGAGGTTGGTCATGATGGTCTTTATGAGCGCAATGTCGCAGGCCTCGATGACCTGGTCGCCCACGTTATCGGAATCCCGGTTGGTCAGAAGCAGGATCTGGAGGGGATTTTGCGTTTCACGCCGTTTGGCCTTACGCTCCGCACGCGCCTGCAGCACGCTGTCGGGAACGACCTGCTTGACCGTCGATTTAAGTGTTTTCTTGGAACCGTCGGAAGGCATGTAGACTCCCTCGAACCGTGCGGCAAAAACGTGGCCGTCTGATATGGGTTGTATTGTACAATTCCGACCTTATGGATAGCCAGAGTTCCTACGAAATCCGCAGTGCAGAACGCTGACCGCACCAGGCTTTTACGCTACAATGCTTGACGCATTCGGGCGATTGGCGCAGCGGGAGCGCACCTGCCTTACAAGCAGAAGGTCACAAGTTCGAATCTTGTATCGCCC
>JAJQAN010000047.1 GCA_021203765.1 Coriobacteriaceae bacterium
CGAGATAAATGGTCGCCTTCAAAGACAGAACCCGGCTTACAGGCCCGCTTCGCGCCTCCCACAGTTCTCTGCGCGTGTTCTTTTCGTGGGAGACCTCTGCGCATTTTCTTTCCCACGTCTCATTCCCTACACTGAAGATGTCGAGGAATGGTTTCTGTGCAAAAGAAAGGTGATGATGCGCATGCATGTAACAGCAATTCGTGATTCCAAGACGAAGTACCTTTTGATCGCGGCAGGCCTGCTCTGCCTGTTCGCGGTTGTTCTCCTGCTGCCTCAACAGGCGCAGGCGAAGGGCTTTTCCATAAACAAGATTGCGATGGAGAAGACCGTCACCAAGTACGACGTCAACGGCAACGGCAACAACGACACGGTGGAGTTCACCAAGACAGGGAAATTCAAAGCCAGCGGCGAGACCCTCTACAAGCAACTCATCGTCTCCATCAACGGGACGGAAACCCCCTTGTTCCAACAGACGCATGGGTTTGCGAGCGCCTCTGCCGAACTTGTCACCTTGAAAAACGGTGCACGTTACATATGGCTCACCGGCGCGTATGGCTTGGGATCAGACGACGAGGACATGGATCCGTGGAACATCTTCTATAAGTGCAACAAGAAGGACAAACTTGTCATCGCCGTCAAATGTGATAAGTATGTTTTGAAGTTCGGTTCGTCCGAGCCAAACAATACGGTACTCGGTGGCAAAGGCAACAAGGTCACCGTGACGGAAAATCTGTCCCTCCCCTTTGATTCCACCCGAGTCCAATTCACCTACAAATACAAGGGCGGCAAGCTCAAGCTCGCTTCCAAGGCAGGCAAGGTGGTCGGATCGGGTACCAGTAAAAAACCCAACAAGGGTAATTTGGTGAAGGCACAGAAGCTGTATGCAAAGCCGATGGCAAAGAAGTCTTCTACGACCTTGGCGAAAAACACCAAGGTCACTTATAAGAAGGTCTATATCTCAAAGAAGGCGCTCCGCGTTCAGGTCAAAAGCTCAACAGGAAAGACCGGATGGATTCGTTGTGCTAAGAACTCAGAAGAGCCGCTTCTCAGCTACGTGTGATTTCTCGCTTTTCGCATAGATGCTCCCACCGATTTTATGTGGGGTATAAAAAAGGCCGCCGGCCATGTGCCGGCGGCCTTTTTTTATGATGCGATGTGTCTCGTCCCTTTAGGCGGTCAGCACCTCGACGTTGCCGTCTTTGCAGGCGAACACATTGCTCACGCTGAAGTCGACCGCATCTCCGGCCGTCAGGTCGCAGGATGTGTCATGCAAAAAGCTGATCAGCTCCTGATCCCCGTAACGTAGCTTGAGTTGGATCGAGTTGCCGCGGAAGGAGACATCGGTCACCTCGCCGCTGAAGACGGGATCGTTCGGGTGCGCCGGCTCGCTGCCCACATAGACCGCTTCGGGTCGCACGAGCACCTCGTCGGTTCCCTGCGGCACGGAAAAAGCCTTCAGCAGATCGGCGTTTTCGACCGAGATGTTCTCACCGATGAACTTGGCGACGAACGGGGTCTCGGGGTGCAGGTAGATCTCCTGCGGTGTGCCGACCTGGTCGACGTGTCCCGAGTTCGTGACGATGATCTCGTCGGCGACCTCGATCGCCTCGTCTTGGTCATGGGTGACGAAGATGGAGGTGATGCCGACGCGGGCGATCATGTCCTTGAGCCAGCCGCGCAGCTCGGCACGCACCTTGGCATCGATGGCGGCGAACGGCTCGTCGAGCAGCAGGATCTTCGGATCGGAGGCTAAGGCGCGGGCGAAGGCGACACGCTGGCGCTGCCCACCGGAAAGCTGGTTGGGGTAACGCTTCTCGGTGCCGCTCAGGCCGACCAGTTCGATCATGTCCATGACTGTTTTCTTGATCTCCGCCTTCGGGCGCTTCTTCACCTTCAGGCCGAAGGCGACATTGTCGTAGACCGTCATATAGCGGAACAGGGCGTAGTTTTGGAAGACGAAGCCGATGTTGCGCTTTCCGGCGGGGACGCCGTCGACGCATTCCCCGTCGATGTAGATGCTGCCTTCGTCCTGGGTCTCCAGTCCGGCGAGCACCCGCAGGATGGTGGTTTTGCCGCTGCCGCTCGGACCGAGCAGGGCGGTGAGTTTGCCCTCCTGGATGCCGACCGAGACGTCTTCGATGGCGGCGAACAGGCCGAAACGCTTGGTGATGTTTTCCAGTTCTATATACATGGTCCCGTTACTCCTTCGCAGTCGTGGCGCTTGCCGTTGCCGGTGTGCTCGTCGGAGGAGGCGAATCCTCGGCTGCCACCGTCTGAGGCTCCTGGCGCTCCTTCTTCCGCCTGCCCCGCCGCTTTTTCGTTATCTCCGCGTTCTGGTCGTTTTCCGTCTCCTTGCCGCCCCGGTATTCCACGTAGGAGCGGATGAAGAGGATGATGATAGCAAAGACGACCAGCAATGAGGAGACGGCGAAGGCTGCCGAATACTGATACTCGTTATAGAGAGTTTCGATATAGAGCGGCATGGTCAGGGTGATGCCGCGCAGGTTCCCGGAGACGACCGAGACGGCGCCGAATTCACCGAGTGCACGAGCCGCGCACAGGACGATGCCGTAGAGCAGGGCCCACTTGATGTGGGGGAGGGTGACCCGGCGGAAGATGGTGAAGAACTTCGCACCCATCAAGGCGGCAGCCTCTTCCTCGTCGGTGCCCTGACCGAGCATGACGGGGATGAGTTCGCGGCTCACGAAGGGGAAGGTCACAAAGACGGTGACGAGTATGATGGCTGGCACGGCGAAGATGATCTGGATGCCGAGCGCCTGCTCCACCCCGTAGATCGGGCTGGTACGCCCGTAGGTCAGGATGTAGATGAGGCCGACGATGACGGGGGAGACGGACATCGGCAGGTCGATGAGGGTCATCAGAACCCGTCGCCCGTGGAACTTGAACTTGGTGATGCACCAGGCGGCGAACAGGCCGAAGATCGTGTTGAGGAGCACGGATACGAGGCCGGCGAGAAGCGTCAGCCGGATGGCGTCGAGCGCGTACGGCTCGGTGATGGCGGCGGTGAAGGCGGAGATGCCCTGTCCGAAAGCCTGCACCAACACGTAGATGAGCGGCAGGACGAGCAGGAGCGCCACATAGACGATGCCGAGGACGATCAGGACGACCTTGATGGGGTCACGCTGCTTCTTGCGCTTGGCCTTGGCGATGTCCTCGCTGCTGGTGATCTCCACTTCGGGGTTTGTCTTGCGTATATCTTGGGCTGCTGACATGGCCGATCACCCCTGTGTCTTTCTGGATGCGCGCGTCTGCACGGCGTTCATCGCAAAGAGCACGACGAAGGAAACGATAAGCAGGACCAGTGCAAGCGCGGTCGCTTCGGCGTAGTCGTATTCCTGCAGCTGCGACATGATGAGCAGGGGAGTGATCTCCGTTTGGAAGGGCGTGTTGCCTGCGATGAAGATGACACTGCCGTATTCGCCGAGGCAGCGGGCGAACGACAGGCCGGCGCCTGCGAGCAGGGCCGGACGTATTTCGGGGAGGAGCAGGGAGAAGAAGGTGCGGATACGGCCCGCGCCGAGCATCTCCGATGCCTCTTCGGTCTGATAGTCGATCTTTTCGAGCACCGGCTGCACCGAGCGGACGACGAAGGGGAAGCCGACGAAGGTCAACGCGATGATGATGCCGATGCGGGTGTAGGCGATGTCGATGCCCCAGTTGGCGAATATCGAGCCGACCCAGCCGGTGTCGACGGTCAGGGCCGTCAGAGACAGACCTGCGATGGCCGTCGGCAGTGCGAACGGCAGCTCGATGAGGCCGTCGAGGATGCGCTTCCCGGGAAACGAGTAGCGCACGAGCACCCAGGCGAGGACCGTTCCCATCACGGCGTTGATAAGCGTTGCGATCAAGGCACAGCTGAGGGATACCGCATAGCTTGCCAGGGCACGTGACGAGGTGATGGTTTTGATGAAGTCCTCGAAGGTGAGGTTGAGGGTGCTCCATATCAGGAATCCGAGTGGGATGAGCACGATGATGCAGAGCAGCGTCACGGTGATGCCGAATGATATACCGAAGCCGGGGATGACCCGGTTTGCCCGCGCGTGCGAACGCGTGCTCGCCTTCTGATTACTCATTGATGCCCCCATATATCATCGAAAAGGCGTGCCGATCTGAAATCGACACGCCTTTACATGTACGGAACGCACCGACGATATCGGCACGCCCCGCCTTACCTACGTACAAAAACTGCGGTCTTGCCTAAACGGCCCTGCTGTTAGCTGAGGTCGCCTTCGTAGATCTGGTCGAACTGGCCACCGTCGTCGAAGTAGTACTCCTGCGCTTCCTTCCAGCCACCGAAGTCGTCGATGGTGACGAGCTTGATGCTCAGATCGAAGGTGTCGGAGAACTTCTGGAGGATCTCCTCGTTGGAAGGACGGTAGTAATACTCGCCGCCGAGTTCCTGTCCCTCATCGGAGTAGAGGTAGTTGATGTACTCCTCGGCTACCGAACGGGTGCCGCGCTTGTCGACGACCTCGTCGACGACGGCCGCTGAGGGCAGGCATTTGATCGAAACGCTCGGGATGACGATGTCGTACTCGTCCGGGTACTCGTCACAGGACTGGAAGGCCTCGTTCTCCCACGCGACGAGGACGTCGCCCTGGCCGTTTTCGACGAACGTGGTTGTGGAACCGCGTGCGCCGGAGTCGAGTGCGACGACGTTGGCGAACATGTCATGCAAAAACTGCAGGCATTGATCCTCGTCGTTGTTGTATTGTTCCTGGGCCCAGGCCAGTGCTGCCAGATAGTTCCAGCGGGCACCTCCGGAGGTCTTGGGATTCGGTGTTACGACGCCGACGCCCTCGTTTGCCAGGTCTCCCCAGTCTTGGATGTTCTTGGGATTGCCCTTGCGGACCAAAAAGACGATCGTGGAGGTGTACGGGGAGGAACTGTTCGGGAACTTGTCGATCCAGCCCTCCTTGATGACGCCGGCGTCCACGATCGAGTTGACGTCTGCCTCGAGCGCGAGCGTGACGACGTCTGCCTCGAGTCCCTGTGCGACCGCAAGCGCTTGGGAGCCCGATCCGCCGTGGGACTGCGTGACCGAGACATCCTGTCCCGACTGTTCCTTCCAGTGGGGGATGAAGATCTCGTTGTAGGCTTCGTAGAGTTCGCGGGTCGGATCGTAGGAGACGTTCGTGATTTCGGAGCTTTCGGTCATGCTGGCGTCGCCGCCGGCGGCCTCCTCCTCAGTCGTCTCATCCTCTCCGCAGCCGCTCATTCCGAGCATCGCCCCTGCTGAGAGGGCCGCGCCCATGCCGACTACCTGTCTGCGAGAAAAAGACTTGCTCATGACATACCTTCTTTCATCGGTGTTGCCGTCCTGCCCCGGACGGATTCGCCAGATGGCGGGGACAGCCCGTCCGAAGTGCTGTGGGTATTCTAGAAAAGGGTATGCACGAATGCGAGCATTTTTCATGAAAACGATTGCATAATAAGGGCGTGGAAGAGGAAGTACTCAGGTGAATGAGTGGCGGTGATGAGTACCAATCCATAGTATGTTCACAAATCAGCCTTCTTCGTCTACAATCGATGAAAACGTTTACAAAACCGACGTGTTTGGGACTGGTCGGCAAACACGCCACAAAGCAGGCGTTTTGAGGAGGTAGAGACATATATGTCGATGAAGGAGATCGCAGATCGGGTCGGCGTGTCGGTGGCGACGGTCTCGCGCGTGCTGAACGACCCCGATCACCGCTGTGCGTACCGGGACGAGATCCTGCAGGTGGCGCAGGATCTGAACTATGCGCCCAACGCCGCCGCCCGCAATCTCAAGTTGGGTGTGCGCGACGAGGAGGACACGAAGTTCCTCGCGATACTGATGACCCGGGCCGATGCCGCCGGCGTCGATCCGTTCTTCACCGAGCTCATCCGGTGCGTCGAATCCGAGATACACCGGACGGCGTGCATCCTCACGAAGGTGGTCTACCGCTCGATCTTTTCCGACGACCGCACCTGCGATGCCTCCGACGTGCAGGCTTTGGTCGACGAGGTCACCTCCGCCGACGGCCACAAGCCGGACGGCATCATCATCGTCGGAAAATGCGCTCCGCTGGCGCTCGAACAGCTCTCCCAGCACATCGCCGGCATCGTCTCCATCAACCGTAACTCGGCCAACTACCTGGTCGACGAGGTACACTGCGACGGGCGCAGAATTGCGGAGCTTGCCTGCGAGTACCTGATCGGTCTCGGGCACACGCAGATCGGATATGTCGGGGCAGTCCATTCGGAGACACGCTACGAGGGTTTTGAGACGACGATCAGAGCCCATGGCTTGCAGATCGATGAGGATAACGTCTGCGAGGTGGGGCTTTCGGAGGCGGAAGGCTTCGAGGCGATGGAGAAGATCAAATCATCTCCGAATCCGCCCACCGGCATCTACTGTGCAAACGACATCATCGCGGTCGGACTGCTGAAGTATCTCTGGCAGCATCGCAACCAGGGTTACAATCCGTCCGTCATCGCAAGTGATGACATAGAGGAAAGTCAGAACACCAAACCGATGCTGACGACCGTACATCTCCCTCGTGAGGAGATGGCGCGCTTTGCGCTGCGTCTGCTCGTCGACCGCATCGACGGCGGACATCAGTCGGTGGTCAAGCTGCAGGTGGAAGGCTCGCTCATGGAACGTTGCTCGTGTGCCGCCCCGGAGGAGACGGGGGAGCGGCTGCATGTAACACGTCCATAAATGCAAACAGGCGACCCATACGGGCCGCCTGTTTGCGAAAGGTGGGAGGGAAATGGGTCGAGTCGCTGTTCTTACGTTCTATCTTCCTCCGTTACGCATGATGAGCGCTTAGCTGATGCTGATGCTCTTCTTCTCTTCGGGCTGCGGTTGCTCGATCTTCGGAATATCGAGCTTGAGGATCCCGTCTTCGAATTTCGCCTCGATGGCGTCCTCCTCGATTTCGTCCCCGACGTAGAAGCTGCGGCTGCATTTGCCTTCGAAGCGCTCCTTGCGCAGGTAGGTTCCCTTCTCATCGCTGTCCTCGTTGGACGAGGAGGTCTCGGCGCTGACCGTCAGATAGCCGTCGGCGATCTCCGCCTTGATGTCTTCCTTCTTGAAGCCCGGAAGCTCGATGTCCAGTTCGAACTTGCTGTCGCTTTCCTTGATGTTCGTCTTCATGAGCGAGCTGGTGCTCTTGGTGCTCTCCATGGGGAAGAGCGAGAAGTCGAACGGATCGAGGAACCTCCGTGTATTCCGCGGTGCTAATGTTGGCATACGAATCATCTCCTTTTTTCTATCGCTCGGACGCTGCCTGTTGCAGGTCCTTGTTCTGTATGTCTGGTATACGTTTTACGCTCGTGAAGGCGGTCGGTCAATATGAAATCTATAATGGTTGCCTTCCTGTAATCTAAGTCGATATGACTTAGATATTATGCGATTCATAGACATAGAACCGCTTGCAATCTAGGATGAGTATTACGAATTCCTGTTTCTTCATACCGTTTGCCGAAAACTGGTATTACGAATTTACAGAAAGTATTATCATCAGCGCAGCGGCACCGGCTGACGTGGTGCAACAGGCAAGAGAAAGGTGTAGGTATGGCTTGCTTTTTGGTGAGCGGGGCGGAAGGCGTCGCGGTTACGGCGGTCCGTTCTGCGGTAAAGAAGCACGAAATCGAAGAGGGTGTCGTCGACGAACACGGAAAGCAGATCACCGATCCCGCCGAGGACGGTTTCTGCTGGACGCGTAAGCTCTCCTGGCTCATGAACATGCTCTGGGGCGGTGCGCTGCTGCTGCTCATCGAGCACATCTGGCATGGGGAGGTCGTTCCCTGGTTCCCGTTCTTGACGGCGATGTCGACGCCGTCGGAGATACCGGCCATGCTCTTCGAGATGGCAACGGTCGGGGTCGCCATGGCGGTTCTTGTCACAGCCGTCTGGGGCTGCGTGACGCTGGTGGCCGATTTCGCCGTCAAGCATTCTAAGCGTCGCGTCGGAATCGAGGAAGCCTAAAGGTGACGCTCATCATCACGGCGGCGGCTGCCGTCGTCGCGACCGTTGTTTGGTTCGTTTTACTGCCAAACAACAAGTTCCGCATCGGGGTGCTGGCCCTCATCTACTGGGCCGCATCCCTGATGTGGTGTGTCGACGGTTTTGCCAATCTGTTTGCCGGCGAGCCGTTCATCGAGCTGCACGATTCAGCTGTCATGTCCGACGATGCCCTCCTCGGAGGGATCGTCGTCCTTATCGGCCTGATTGTCTGGGTGGTCTACCTGATCGTCCGTGGTCTCAGGCACACAAGTCCGAAAACTCCATAACGGTATACGGCTTACCCTCGGTATTGACGAGCTGTACGATCGCCAGATCCTCCTGTGAGGTATCGACGAGCGGGATGATCTCGTCTCCTTGACGGGCGGGGTTGCGGTACTCGACCCGCAGTCTGTGCGCATGCATCGTCTCGGGGACGAGATCGCAAGCCATGCGGATGTAGTTGGCGTTGTTGACGTGACGGTTGAAGTCGATGTCGGAGGGCTGGGCGATCAGGTGCCCGCATTCGCGCAGAGCTTCCTTCGAGGGCGCGATCTTGTTCGTGGGACAGTCCACTTCGACTTCCGGATCGAAGGTCACGGTCGCGACGACGTCTTCATCGAGACGTATGGGACTGCCGGTGTCCATGCTGACGAAGGCCCCGACCGCACGGCTTGCGGCGCAGAGCTCGCCCTGCTCGTCACGGATGGTCGTGTTGCGGTAACCGAGCTTGCTTTTGAAGTCGAAGATCCGTGTGGTGATCTCGAGGTTCTCGCCGTATGTCGGGAAGCGCATCACCTGCAGCTGACGGGAGATGACCATCATGACTGCGTTGTTTTCGGCAAGGTAGTTTTCGAACGCGGGTTCCGATTCCATCCACATCTGTGAGCAATCCTGCATCATGCGCACGACGGATGCGAGTGTGAGCACACCGTCTTCCCCCGTGTTGCTGATGGCGACTCTGACGGGCAGTGTGTACATGGACTTCCTTTCTCTGTTCGGCAGACAGCGATTGTACTCTCGCTCAAAAGCTTCAGGGGCGATGATGTTGTCTTTTCACATTTCTGCTGTTCTGTGCGCCGCCGCCCGTCCGCTTCTTCTATAATCCGATAACCGACGGCTGCGGACGGCATACCGCAGATTTGTTCCCTCCTACATCGCTCACGCGTGCGCCAAGAGGTGTTGCTGGGTGCCTTGCCCTGATTTCATATGTATGGGATTTCAAAAGTGCGGGACGACGACGCTCTTCGAGATTCTGAACGAACACCCCCAAATCGCCCTCTGTCGCGATGTCAAGGAACCGATGTACTACCGCGTTCCGGCCGCGACCATCTTCGGCGGTGGCAAGCGCTTTTACGATTGGCGCTATTTTTCCCACATCCCGGAAGATGACACGCGCCTGAAAGGCGAGGTGAACGCCGGCCTGACGATGTCGGGTTGTGCGAAGAAGGTCAGCCGTTACCACGACCCGAGCACGAAGATGATCTTCATGATGCGCAATCCCGTCGACCGTAGTTACTCCGCATACCGCTACTTCCTCGCCCGAGGGTTCTTCTCCGCTTCGGACATCCGCTCCGATCAAGAACACGGCCATGCCCAGGCCTTCGATGCCTATGTGCATCGGATCATCGACGATCCGCACCGACGCTCGCAGGTGATGAAGAAACGGCTCTATTATCTCGTCTTGTCGCAGAGCAACTACAACACCTGCATACGCGAATATCTGGATACCTTCGATCTTCAGAACATGAAGTTCATCATCTTCGAGGAATTCATCGAAGATCAGGCGGCGGTCTGTAAGGGCCTCTTCGATTTCCTCGGTGTCGACAACCCACCAGGTCTCGTAACGGGGCTCCGTGCCAATGAGGGAAGCGAGCGGTCGGTCTCGCCACTCGGATCCGAGTGGCTGATGATCACCAAGGGGGCTCGCTACTTCTTCCATGATTTTTGCTGCATGACACATTGGGCGCCGGGGCTCTATGACCGTTACAACCGCTACTACCATCACGTGCGTGAACGCAACCTGGCGCCGGATACCGACACGAGCAGGGTTCTGCCGCAGACACGTGCGTATCTCATGGACTACTTCGCCGACGAGATCGACGGCGTCTCGGAGCTCTGCGGAAGGGACCTGCGGACCGTCTGGGATCCATCCGGTCTCCAAGCTTCTGCATAGCGCCGCGGTGCCTCCGACAGGGCGCTGCCGCAAAGAACCCTCACCGAAAAAAGATCGACCTGGCGCATAAAAAAACCTTGCCTCGGGGGCGGAGCCGTCTGCTTTCTATATAGTGGAGGCATCGAAGTTGGGAGTTCATTCAGGTGGGTAAGGAGTGGTGTCGGTGAAGTCTGATCTCGAAATCGCGCGTGAGGCGAAAATCGTCCCGATCAAGGAGGTCGCCGCCAAGGCGGGGGTCCTCGAAGACGAACTCGAACTGTACGGCAACTACAAGGCCAAGGTCTCGCTCGACATCCTCGAGCGTCTCAAGGACCGTCCCGACGGCAAGCTCATCGATGTGACGGCCATTACGCCGACCCCGCTCGGCGAAGGCAAGACGGTCGCCACCGTCGGGCTCGGCCAGGCCTTCGGCAAGCTCGGCGTGAGTTCGGTCACCTGCATACGCCAGCCGTCCTTGGGCCCGGTCTTCGGCATCAAGGGCGGAGCTGCCGGTGGCGGATACTCGCAGGTCATCCCGATGGAGGACTTCAACCTCCATCTGACGGGGGATTTCCATGCCGTCTCGGCCGCGCACAATCTGTGCTCGGCCTTCCTGGACAATCACATCTTCAAAGGCAACGAGCTCGGAATCGACCCCGACAGCGTCACCTGGCGCCGGTCGGTCGATGTCTCCGACCGATCCCTGCGCGAAGCCGAAGTCGGCCTGGGAGGGGAGAAGAACGGCATCCCGCATCACACCGGCTGGGATATCACCTCGGCATCGGAGCTAATGGCGATCCTCGCCTTGGCCGAGGACCTGCCCGACCTACGCCGGCGCATCGGGGGCATCGTGGTCGCAAGCACCTACGACGGCAAACCCGTCACCGCCGAGGACATCCACGTCGCCGGGTCCATGACGGTGCTCCTCAAGGATGCCATCCGGCCGACGCTGCTTCAAAACCTCGAAAACGAGGCGGTCCTGGTACACGCCGGGCCGTTTGCGAACATCGCGCACGGCAACTCCTCGATCATCGCAGACCGCATCGCCTTGAAGATGGGCGACTACGTCATCACGGAGAGCGGCTTCGGTGCCGACCTCGGCTGCGAGAAGTTCGTCGACATCAAATGCCGCTACAGCGGCATGAAGCCCGACTGCATCGTCATCGTGGCGACCGTCCGGGCCTTGAAGGCCCACAGCGGCAAGTACAAGGTCGTCGCCGGAGAGGATCTGCCCGAAGGACTGGTCAACGAGGATCTTGAGGCACTTTCAGAAGGCATCTGCAACCTGACCCGGCACGTTGAGAACTGCCGCAAGTTCGGTGTGCCGGTCGTCGTGGTCGCCAACGCATTTCCGACCGACACCGATGCGGAGCATCAGATGATCTGTGAGGCGGCCCTTGCAGCAGGTGCGAGTGAAGCCGTCGTCCATCACCTCCACGCCCAAGGTGCCGAAGGAGGTATCGACCTGGCAGAAGCCGTTATGCGGGCCTGCGACGAGCCGGCCGAGTTCAAGATGCTCTACCCTGACGACATGAGCGTCACCGACAAGATCGAACGCATCGCTACCGAAATCTACCGCGCCGACGGGGTCGACTTCAGCGAGCAGGCACGCGCCTCCATCCAAAAGTTCACCGATTGGGGCTACGGTGACCTGCCGGTCTGCATCGCCAAGACGCAGTATTCGATCAGCGACGATCCCAGCCTGCTCGGAGCCCCTGACGGTTGGCGTCTCAAGGTGAGCGACGTGCGTCTGTCGGCCGGCGCCGGCTTCCTCTACGCGCTCTGTGGCAACATGATGACGATGCCGGGGCTGCCGAAGGTCCCGGCCGGCAATGCCATCGACATAGACGAGGACGGAAACATCGTCGGCCTGTTCTGAGGGTCCGTGGGCAGGTAGGGGAGGTCCGAGATGGAAGAATCCGACGAGACGCTGATCATCGACGGTGCCGCGACGGCCGAAAAGGTGCGCGGCGAGGCATCGGAGATGCTTAAGGCTGCACGGGAAAACGGTGTCGAGGCAGGCCTGGCGGTGATACTCGTCGGAGAGGATCCCGCTTCCCAGACCTACGTCCGCCTGAAGACCAAAGACGCCGCGGAATGCGGCATCCGCACCTTCGACCATCGTCTGCCGGTACAGACCACGCAAGCACAGCTCGAGGCTCTCATCGACGAGTGCAACGCCGATCCGGACGTTCACGGCATCCTCGTGCAGCTTCCGATTCCCGACCAGCTCGACCCGGAAGCTGCCATCGCCCGTATCTCGCCCGAAAAGGATGTCGACGGTTTCTCACCGGACAGTCTCGGCCGTCTGGTGCGTGGCCTGGACGGTATGCGGAGCTGTACCCCGGCCGGCATCATGCGCCTTCTGGAGGAATACGACATCGACGTGTCGGGGCAGCATGTCGTCATCGTCGGGCGCTCAACGATCGTCGGAAAACCGCTTGCCCTGCTCATGCTCAACGCCGATGCGACCGTCACCGTCTGCCACAGCAAGACGTCCGGTCTGGCGGACATCTGCCGCGAGGCCGACATACTCGTCGCAGCGGTCGGCCGTCCCTGCTTCATCACAGGCGACATGGTCCGCGAGGGCGCCGTCGTCATCGACGTCGGCATCAACCGTACGGAACGGGGAACGTTCGGAGATGTCGATTTCGATAGCGTCGCGCCGCGGTGCAGCGCCATAACGCCCGTCCCCGGCGGCGTCGGGCCGATGACGCGTGCGATGCTCATGCTCAACACCGCACATGCGGCCTCGGCCGTCTCCGCACAGCTATGAGGTCCATGCTCGTTCGTAGAGGGGCCTGCAAATGGAAAATGATTGAAGATAACGGCATCTTCTCTGTTCGTTGCAGGCATCTTTGCTAGACTGAGCGCCGTGCGGAAACGCCGCACAAACAGGTAAAGCGGTTTGGAGGTTTGGTCGCCTCCGGGTCGCGTTGGGGTTGTCTGGCAACAGACGCAAGGAAAGGCGTTAGAGAATGGCTCAAGGTACTGTTAAGTGGTTCAATCCGGACAAGGGCTACGGCTTCATCTCTCGCGAAGACGGCGACGATCTGTTCGTGCACTTCTCAGAGATCCAGTGTGATGGCTTCAAAACCCTCGACGAAGGCGACATCGTCGAGTTCGAGGTCACCACAGGCCAAAACGGTAAGATGCAAGCGAGCAACGTCGTCAAGCAGTAGTTCTTCGCTTACACGCAGTTACCAGAAAAGACCGCACCATCCGGTGCGGTCTTTTTTTGTGCCCGTCCTTATGGCAAGTCCGCCCGTGCTGTTTTCATCCGATACGGCGTTCGTCGGACATTCTCAGCTCCGCTGCAGGTATCTTCTGGTACTTTATATCGCGGTATTTCGAGCAGGCCGACCGTCCCACGTTCCCCGACAACGCTTGCATGTGACGGACAGGACGGCTTGTATGCTGCTTCGGGAAGGAGTCGATGGTGGACGGCGCGATCCTGCTTGCGCTTCAGGCGATCCGCATCGACGGGCTCAACCAGATCATGGTTTTGATATCGGCCCTCGGCAACCAGGGCCTCATCTGGATCGTCATCGCCATCATCCTCGCGATCTTTCCGGCAAAGCGTGCCTGCGGGATCCTCAATCTCATCTCGCTGGCCTTGGTCATCATCATCGTCGGGGTCATCCTCGATCCCATCATCGCCCGCCCGCATCCCTCAGATCTCCTCAACGGCGTCGACGGTCTGTCGGCACTCACGGGGGTCAGCGCGAGCGGCTACAGCTTCCCCAGTCTCTGCACGGCCGCCGCTGTCGCCTCTTCGACGGTCATGGCGTTTCTGCTGAGCCGGAGGACGGCGACGATTGCCTTCATCTTCTCCTTCTTGATAGCCCTTGCCCGACTCTACGAGGGCATACAGTATCCATCGGATGTCTTGGTCGGTGCCCTCGTCGGGTTTATAATCGCAGTTCTTGTGGTGCAGATCTACAACCACTTCTTCCTCAACCTACTTGACCGGGGAACCCAGGGAAGGCACTCCTTGTATTGATAGAAAAGCAGGCTTCGAACAAAACGGATCCTGTTGTTTGGCGCCTTAGGGAAAGAAAGGACATGGCAGATGGCTGATAGGGATGAATCCCAAAAGAAGATTGAGGAGTATCGCGCGTGCATCGACTCGCTTGACGAGCAGATCGTGGATCTGCTGAACAAGCGTGCCGAACAATCCTTGGCAATCCGCGAACTCAAACCTTCGGCGCAGATGGGGCTCTACGACCCGCGCCGCGAGGAGGAGATCCTCGAACGCCTCGACACCCTCAACGACGGACCGATGTATGGTGACGACCTGCGTGAGATCTACCGTACCATTCTGAAGGTCATGAAGGAGATACGCGCATGAGCGAACCCTACGTCCCGTATCACAAGCCAGGTACCATCACGATGCTGGCGGGCCCTTGCTCCATCGAGAGCGAGGAACAGTTCGATGCCGTCGCCGCCTGTCTGGAGGGGCTCGGTCTGTCCTGGATCCGCGGCGGTGCCTTCAAGCCGAGGACCTCGCCGTATTCCTTCCAGGGTCTGGGGGAGGAGGGCGTGCGGATCATGCGTACGGCCGCCGATGCCCATCACCTCCAGTGCATCACGGAGGTCGTCGACACCGCGCATGTCCAATACGTGCACGACAACGTCGACGCCCTGCAGATCGGCACGCGCAACATGGCGAATTTCGAGCTTCTCAAGAAGGTCGCGGACGTCACCGAAGAGTCCCACAAGCCGGTCCTTTTCAAGCGCGGCATGGCGGCGACCATCGACGAGTGGCTTTCGGCCGTCGAATACCTGACGCAGAAGGGCAACCCGAACATGATGCTCTGCGAGCGCGGCATCCGCACCTTCGAGAATGCGACGCGCTTCACGCTCGACATCTCGGCCGTGCCCGTCGTCCACCAACGCTCCATGTTCCCCATCTGTGTGGATGTGAGCCATCCGGCGGGGCAGACGGCGCTGATTCCTTCGCTTGCCAAGGCGGCCATCGCCGCCGGTGCCGATTCCCTGATGATCGAGGTACACCCCGATCCCAAGAATGCCAAATCGGATGCCGCCCAGCAGCTCACGCTTCCCCAGTTCGAGGAACTCATGGGTGAGCTGCGTGAAGTCGCACAGACCGTCGGCAAGACGATCGTGTGATGCCGGATCTCGATTCCTTAAATGAACCCCAACGGGAGGCGGTCCTTGCTACGGAAGGACCGCTTTTGGTGTTGGCCGGGGCGGGCAGCGGCAAGACGCGTGTCCTGACCTATCGCATCGCACATCTGGTCGAGGACCTCGATGTGCCGCCGTGGAACATTCTGGCCGTCACCTTCACGAACAAGGCCGCCCACGAGATGCGTGACCGGCTTGAACGCCTGGTAAACGGCGGTATCCGCGGCATGTGGATATATACCTTCCACAGCATGTGCGTCCGCATGCTGCGGGCCAACGCCGATGTCTTGGGCTATACCTCATCCTTTAGCATCTACGACGCCGACGACAGCAAGCGTCTGGTCAAAGACGTGATGGCCCAGCTGAACTACGACACGAAGTTCTTCCCCGACGGCATGGTCAGAAACCGCATATCCGCGGCGAAGAACGAGCTGATCGGGCCGGACGAATACTCCGAAAGCGCCCGGGAGCCGCAGGAAAAGTGTGTCGCCGCTGTCTACCACGCGATGCAGGAGCGCCTGAAACGTGCCAACGCCATGGACTTCGACGACCTGCTCTTCAACGCCTATGTCCTCTTGCGGGACAACGAGGATGTCCGCACGTCGTATGCGACTTCGTTTCGATACATCATGGTCGACGAATACCAGGACACGAACAAAGCCCAGTACGTCATCACCAAACTGCTGGCATCGGTGAACCGCAACCTCATGGTCGTCGGGGATGACGACCAGTCCATCTATTCCTGGCGCGGTGCCGACATACGCAACATTCTGGACTTCGAGCGCGATTGGCCCGATGCGAAAACCGTCAAGCTCGAGCAGAACTACCGCTCGACGGCGACCATCCTCGATGCCGCGAACGCGGTCATCTCGATGAATGAATCGCGCAAGCCCAAGAAGCTTTTCACCGACGGCGCGAAAGGGGAGAAGATCTCGCTCTATCTGGCCGCCGATGAGCGCGACGAAGGCCGCTGGATCGCCGCGGAGATCGACAAGCTCCATGAGCAGGGGACGGACTACCACGATATCGCTGTCTTCTACCGTACCAACGCCCAGTCCCGCATGCTCGAGGACATGTTCCTGCGCGCGGGGGTGCCGTATCAGATCGTCGGGGGTACCCGCTTCTTCGACCGCGAGGAGATCCGTGACTGCATGGCGTATCTGAAGCTGGCGGTCAATCCCGCCGACGACATGAGCGCCCAACGTGTCATCAACAAGCCTCGGCGCGGCATCGGTAAGACGACGGTCGACCGCATCACCCATACGGCAAACACACTCGGGATCTCCTTCTTCGAAGCGGCGCGCGCCGAGGCCGACGAGCCCGAGACCCGTTCCTCGGTCGCAAAATCCCTGAACACGTTCATCGAACTTATCGACGAGGCCCGAAACTTCGAGGGAAACCTCGAGGACATCGTCCGCCTGATCGTCGATCGTAGCGGGCTGGTCGACGCCCTTCAGGCCCAGCGCACCGAGGAAGCGAGTTCCCGCGTCGAAAACATTCAGGAGTTCTTCGGGGTCGTCGCCGACTATGTGGAGACCCATGCCGACGATGCCGAAGCTCAGACGGACGAAGACGATGCGGAAGCCCCCGATGTAGTCGACCCTTTGAGCTTGGCGGGCTTTTTGGAGTGGCTGTCCCTGCGCACCGACCTCGACGCCCTGGGAGAAGGGGACGACGCCGTCACGATGATGACGATCCACAGTGCCAAGGGGCTGGAGTTCGACGATGTCTTCTGCGCGGGTATGGAGGAGAGCATCTTCCCCCATCAGAATTCGATCGCCGAGCAGGGGATAGAAGAGGAACGACGGCTCGCCTATGTTGCTATCACCCGCGCCCGCAAACGGCTCTATCTCACCCACGCGCAGACCCGACACCTCTTCGGTAGCATGCAGTCGAATGTACGCTCACGCTTCGTTTCGGAAATCCCGAGCGAGCTGATCGATCACGTCGGCGTCGGTTCCCGGGGTCTTTCGGGCACCGGTTGGGAAAAACGCGGCGACCGGCATGGGACCTTCGGGTCGGGGCAGGGCGAGGAGATGTACGGCGGTCGCGTCTTCGGGAAAGGCGCGGCCAAGGCAGAGGGCGCAACGGCGAAGGGGAAGGGAAACGTGTTCGCGGTCGGGGACACGGTCGATCACAAGGTCTTCGGGCGGGGCTGTGTCGAAAAGATCGAAGGAGACAAACTGTTCGTCACCTTCGAAAAGACGGGACAGACCAAGCAACTTCTCAAAGACTTCGCACCCATGGTAAAGATCGGCTGAGAACCCCGGTGTGCCTGCCCGCCTGCGTCATGGATAGGTAACCGACTTGTCGAATTCAGGGGAGGGGAACTGTCCTATAATCGTTGAATCATCCACGAAACGGGAGGAATCATGTCACAGATCTATGTCGTCGGTCATCGCAACCCAGACAACGACACCATCATGGCTGCGTACACCTATGCGCACCTGAAGAACCTGCTCGATCCCGACAACGAATATGTTCCTGCCCGGCTTGGACCGTTGCCGGCGGAAAGTGAGATGCTCTTCCAAAGCTACAGTCTGGACGGGATACCGGAGCTGATTGAGTCACTGGGCGCCGACGACAAGGTCATCCTCGTCGATCATAATGAGACGGCCCAGGCGGTCGAAGGCTACGACGAGGCGGAGATCGTCGAGATCATCGACCACCATCGCATCGCCGACATCTCGACGGCCGGCCCCATCTTCTTTTTGAACATGCCGCTCGGCTCCACCGCCTCCATCATCACCAAACTATATGAGGCAGAGGGCATCGAGCTCGAGCAGGGCATCGCCGCCTGCCTGCTTTCCGCCGTCCTGACCGATACCGTCATCCTGAAGTCACCGACCACGACCGACGAGGACAAGGAGATCGTCGATAGGCTTTCCAAGCACATCGGGGTTGACCCCGTCGAGTTCGGCATGCGCATCTTCAAATCCCGTGGGGGAGATGACGAGGTTTCCACGAGCGACATCTGCCTGCGCGATTCCAAGGAGTTCAACTTCGGCGGCCGTAAGGTCTGGATCGCCCAGTACGAGACGGTCGACCTGGAAGGCATGAAGTCCCGCATCCCTGAGATCTCGGCCGAGGTCGCATCCATCCAAACCGACAAGGGCTACGATGCCGCGCTCCTGCTCTTGACCGACATCATCGTCGAAGGCTCCCAGTTCATCGCTGCCGGCGACCTGTCCATCATCGAAGACGCCTTCGATATCACCTTCGACGGCGACGAGGGCGTTTGGATGCCCGGCATCCTGAGCCGTAAGAAGCAGGTGGCTGCCCGCCTCATCGAATGCGCGGGTTAGCCTGCGTGTCGCATCCTCTGGGCATGACCACGTCTCCTTCTCAGTAAAAGGAAACCATGGCGGACGAGCAGACAGATAATCTTTATCTTCACAACCCTGAGCGTCGTGCAAGGCGGCGGAGTCTCTCCCGTACCCTGCTCGCCTCTTCGACTTTCGGCGCGATCATCATGCTTGCCTGTGCGGTCATCGCCCTGGTCATCGCGAACTCCGGTGCCTTTCCCGCCTATGAGGAGATTCTGAACTTCGAGGTCGGCTTCAGCTTCACCGGTTTCGGCCTCGAGGATTTCTTCGTCGGGCTGACCGTCGAGGAGTGGATCAACGACGTCTTCATGACCATCTTCTTCTTCTGCGTCGGTCTCGAGATCAAGCATGAGATATTCGTCGGGGAACTCCGCAATATCCGCAAGGCGCTCCTCCCCATCCTAGCTGCCTGCGGCGGCGTCCTCGTGCCCATCATCATCTATTCCTGCTTCAACCTCGGATCGGAGTATGCAAGCGGTTTCGGCATCCCCATGGCCACCGACATCGCCTTCGCCATCGGAGTCCTGTCCTTGGTGGGTAGAGGGGTCCCCAAGGGCCTCACGGTCTTCCTGCAGACCCTTGCCATCGCCGACGACATCATGGCCATCCTCGTCATCGCCATCTTCTACGGCCAATCACCTAACCTGTTCTGGCTCCTCGGCGCCCTGGTCGTCGCGCTCATACTGCTTCTCTTGAACCGTCTGCATGTCTATGCGCTCTTCCCGTATATCGTCGGCGGCATCGTCTTGTGGGTCTGTGTGTTCTACGGCGGCATCGAGGCGACCATCGCTGGTGTCATCCTGGCTTTCACCATCCCCATGAAGTCACAGATCAATCCGCGTGTCTTCGGCAGATGGACGATCGCCAAGGTACTTGAGGCGCGCGATCGTTACACGCCGGACAAACCGGTCGTCGCCCAAGAGGAGTACACGGAGACGGTCCGTGGCATCAGCGTCGTCTCACGCCATGTCCAGCCGACCCTGTCGCGCATGCTGCACGCCTTCGACCCCTGGTCGACGTTCCTCATACTGCCGCTTTTCGCCTTCTTCAACGCCGGCGTACGTATCGTCGACACCGACTTCCTTTCGGTCGTTACCAGCCCGGTCACCCTCGGCGTGTTCTTCGGACTCTTCTGCGGCAAGCCGATCGGCATTACGCTTGCCTCATTGATTTGCATCAAAACAAAGCTTTCTCCGATGCCCACCGGCTGTACCTGGAGACATATGATCGGCGCGGGATGCCTCGGCGGTGTCGGCTTCACCATGGCGATCTATGTCGCCAACCTTTCGTTTGCCGGTGCCGATGCGGATGTGATGACGAGCATGGCCAAGGTCGCCATCCTCGCTGCTTCGCTGGTGAGCGGCATTGTGGGCGTACTCATACTCAGATCCGCCATCAAGCGCGAAGGGGAGCACGAGTCGACCTTGTCGCAGACGCAACTCCAACACGACGAGGAGATCGAAGCGGACATCGAGGAGCTCTCCGGGATTTCCCAGTCCCCTGAAGCCGACGAGGTGGACGAGGAGGAAGAATATCTCACGTTGACCGGACACCTCGGAGCGGTCTCGGATGAGGATCTGGTGGAGGCCTTTATGAATGCTGCCAAGGATCCTGACGCCGCCTATCGCAGTACGGATGACGAAGAAGATGCGCCTCCTGAAGGCTGAAACCCGATTCCAGGAGGATAACCGGTGCTGATCGAGGCCTTAAAATCCCTGATCATCGGTATTGTCGAGGGCATCACCGAATGGCTCCCCATCTCTTCGACCGGTCATATGATCCTGGTCGATGAGTTCATCCATTTGGATGTCTCCGAGGAGTTTTTGGATCTCTTCCTGGTTGTCATTCAGATCGGGGCGATCCTTGCCGTCATCATCCTGTACTTCCGCAAGCTCAACCCCTTTTCCTTCCACAAGACGCGTGAGGAGAAGCGCGGAACCTGGCGTCTGTGGGGTCTGGTCGTCATCGGTTGCATCCCGGCGCTCATCTTCGGCGTCCTCCTCGACGACTGGATGGAGGAGCATTTCTACAACGCCTACGTGGTGGCCGCTGCCCTTATCGTCTACGGCATCGTCTTCATCCTGATCGAGCACCGCAATCGTAAGCGCTTCAAGCAGTTCAAGGCCGCGGCTGCCAAGCCCGGCAAGCATTCCCTACCGTCTGCCGACGGTTCGCTCGAGGTGAGCCCCGACGAGATGTTCAAAATCCGTACCGTCGACGATATCGACTGGAAGACGGCCCTTAAGATCGGCTGCTTCCAGGTACTCGCCATCATCCCGGGCACCTCGCGGTCCGGCTCGACGATCATCGGTGGCATGCTGGTCGGTTGCTCGCGCACGGCCGCCGCCGAGTTCACCTTCTTCCTCGCCATCCCGGTCATGCTTGGGTGGGGCCTGTTGCGCGCCATTCGCTACGTGGCGCAGATCGGCCTGACGATGACCAGCACCGAGGTCGTCGTCCTCGTCGTCGGCATTGTCTCCGCCTTCATCGTCGCCGTCTTCGCCATCCGCTTCTTGATGGGCTACATCAAGAAAAACGACTTCACCGCCTTCGGCGTCTACCGCATCATCGTCGGTGTCGTCGTCTTGGTCTACTTCGGCATCCGCGCCCTCCTCTAATCCGTGCATCGCCATCCGGCGATGCACGCACACGTTCCCTTTCCCCCTCACTTAAGCCAATACCTTGCGATGCAGGCCTGCGCGCCTGCGAACACCTTCCGCTGCTAGTACGACAACGATTCCAGAGGCGCGGATGTGTCTTTGAAAGCTTTGAAAAGACACTCCACAACATCCCGCCTAAGGCGTGCAGATATCTAAGGAGGCGGGAGTGTGCCTGCGAAAGCTTGCAGCAGGTACCTCCCGGCTCCGTTAAATCTGCAGGTGTTTAGGAGGTGTGGATGTGTCCTTGAAAACTTGGAAAGGGCACTCCACACCTCTCTCAGTAACGATTCCAGAGGCGCGGGTGTGCCTGTGAAAACTTGGAAAAGGCACTCCGCGCCTCTTTTAATAGAGCCCCAAGCACTTCGGGGCATTGTGTGGAAGGTGTTCGCAGGTCGGTGCACGCGCGTACAATGGGATTATTGCAGGCTGTGTACAAGGAGTGAGACGTGCATCGCAAGGTATTGGTGCCCGGCACCTTTGACCCCATGACCCTCGGGCACATCGACATCGTGGAGCGTTCGAGCAAGCTCTTCGACGAAGTCGTCGTCGGAGTGGCCGCTTCGCAGAACAAGGGATCGGGGCCGCTCTTTTCTCTCGATGAGCGGGTCGACCTTGCATCTGCCGCCACGGAACATCTTGCGAACGTCACCGTGGAACCGTTCAGCATCATGTTGGTGGACTTCGCCGCCTCCATCGGTGCAGACGCCATTGTCAAGGGTCTGCGTGTCACCACCGATTTCGAGGACGAGTTCCAGATGGCGGCGTTGAACTATCGTCTCAAGCCCGAACTGGAAACCTTGTTCATCATGTCCGATCCCGAGCACATGTATGTCTCCTCCTCGATCGCCAAGGAAATCGCCTCCTTTGGCGGTCCCTTGACCGGTCTGGTGCCTACGGCGGTTGAGCAGGCGCTGCGTAAGAAGTATCCGGCCGCAACGGCTTAAACCGTCCCGTATCGTCACGGACATCAGCCGAAGGAAGAATTGTTGTCGATGAATAGGACTTTTGAACATATCCATGGCTGTGCCCTGATACGTCGGGGTGCCCTTGTCCTGCTCCTCGGCTGCCTCCTCTTCGCGTGTTCCTGCCTGATCGGGGCTCTTTTACCTTCCGGCTCTTCGTTCGTGGAGCCGGCATTCGCCGCGAAGAATATCGCCAAAGCGAAGGTCACGATAGCGGAGAAGCGCTCGTACACGGGCAAGCCCCTCAAGAGCAATCCGACCGTCACCTACAAGAACAAACGCTTGACCAAGAATGTCGACTACACGCTGTCTTACAAGAACAACAAGAAGGTCGGCACGGCCAAGGTCATCATCAAGGGGATTGGACGCTACCGCGGAAGCAAAACCGTCACGTTCCGAATCTGCCGTTCGCTGAAGTTGCACGGCAAGCTTAAACTCCTCCGTTCGTCCATGCCCTACACCGGCTCGAAACGCAAGCCGGCCGTGGTGGTCAAGTACAAGAAGAAGAGGTTGACGGAGGGTCGGGACTACTCGCTCAAATACAAGCACTGCAGGAAGGTTGGAACGGCGCAGGTGGTCGTCACCGGCAAGGGTGACTACGGATTCAAGCTCGTGAAGGACTACAAGATAACCAGAGATGGCGGTAAGATCATCGACCTTTCGGAATGGGACACCGTCACCAACTGGACCAAGGTCTCACATCGTGTGGATGACGTCATACTGCGTTCCTGGGTCGAATACAGCGACCAGTCCACACAGCGTAAGGATTATAACTACAACTCCTTCGCGAACGGCTGTGAACGGGTCGGCCAGAAATACGGGGCCTACGGTTATTTCAACTACACCACCAAGAAACAGGCGGCCAAACAGGCGAAGCAGTTCTGGAACGCGAGTTTCAGCAACGGGCATAGGCCCTATTATCTCGTCCTCGATATAGAAGCCTCCATGATGACCAAGAAGGGGACCAAGATCGCCACGTTCACGCAGGAGGCAGTCGCCACGCTGAGAGCCTGTGCGAAGGAAGCGGGACTGAAGCGTATCAAGATAGGCCTGTATATCTCTAACAACCACTACAACACCTTCGGCTTTTCCACGGCGACGGGCAGGCAGGTCATATCCTCAGTCGGTTTCGTGTGGATTCCGACCTATGGCAAGAACACCGGCAAGGTGCCGAGCGGATACGCCCCGAGCCATAGCTGGGATATGTGGCAGTACACAAGTGTCGGTAGTATCGACGGCATCAGCTCCAAGGTCGACATCAGCAGAATCAGGACGACGGGACCCCACGGGCACGGTATGCGCTGGTACCTAAAGCGCTGAAGGAAACAAGGGGACAGGTCACCGACTTGTAACGTAGATCGGACACGGTGCCTGCGCTTTTCATATATAATTGAGAGTCCAGCGTATCCGGACACCAAAAAGCACTTTCACATCTACTGGGAGAAGGTGAGGCCCTCCATGAAGCCCTTATACATCATGGACACGACCTTGCGCGACGCGCATCAGTCTCTGTGGGCGACGCGTATGGAAATAGGGGACATGCTGCCCATACTTCCCAAGATAGATAAAGTCGGCTACTGGGCGGTCGAATGCTGGGGTGGTGCGACCTTCGATACCTGTCTCCGTTTTCTGGACGAGAATCCCTGGCAGCGTCTTCGCAGCATCAAACAGCTCTGCCCCAACACGCCGCTTTCCATGCTGACGCGTGGACAGAACCTCGTCGGCTACCATCACTATTCCGCTGACATCATCGATCACTTCATCAAGGCTTCGCATCGTAACGGGGTCGACGTCTTCCGCGTCTTCGATGCCCTCAACGACATCCGCAACGTGGAGGACACGGCACGGAGCCTGAAGGAATGCGGCGCGCATTTCGAAGGCGCCCTGTCCTACACCATGAGCCCCGTCCACACCCTCGACAGCTATCTCGAGTATGCCCAACAGCTCAAGGACATCGGTGCCGACTCCATCGCCATCAAGGACATGGCCGGCATGCTGACGCCCTATCGCACGGAGCGCCTCGTCAAGGCCCTGCGCGACGAGATCGGCCTTCCCATCCACGTCCACTGCCACTATGTCGGCGGCATGGCTCCCGCAAACTACATCAAAGCCGCCGAAGCAGGGGCCGACATCGTCGATACCGCCTCGGCACCCCTTGCCTTCGGCAACTCCCAGCCGGCGGTGGAGATGGTCGTCGCCGCCCTCAAGGAATCCGGCTACGACACTGGCCTCGACCTCGACCTGCTCTTCGAGATTTCAGATTACTGGGAACAGGTCCGGATACGTGGCAAGTGGAAGCGCGGCGTCTCCTCGCTGATGCACATGCAGGTCTACAGCCATCAGGTTCCCGGCGGCATGATGTCGAACCTCGTGAGCCAGCTAGAAGAGCAAAACGCGAGCGATCGTCTGGGCGATGTTTTGGAGGAGATCCCCCGGGTACGTGCCGAGGTGGGTTATCCGCCGCTCGTCACGCCCATGTCCCAGATCGTCGGTACGCAGGCGGTCTTCAACGTGCTGACCGGCAAGCGCTGGTCGGTCGTCTCCACGGAGATGAAGGACTACATCGCCGGCTACTACGGCAAGGCGCCCGGTCCCATCGACGAGGAGATCTCCAAGAAGGTCCTCGGCGACACCAAACCGCTGCCGCCCGATGTCGCCCCCGGCTCGCTGGTCACGACGACCTATGACGAGGTGGCCGAAGAGGTCGGCGACCTCGCACAGAGCGAAGAGGACGTCTTGATGTATGCCCTGTTCCCGAACGAGGCGCGCGCCTTTCTTGAAAAGCACAACGAGGAGGCGGAGACCCCGTTCCTTGAAGATACCATCAGTTCGAGCAAGGAGGACGATTACGTGGATATCGCTCAGATTCGAGAACTCGCCAATCTGGTCGAGGAAACCGGCGTCGGTGAGATCGCCGTCGAGGAGGCCGGCACGAAAGTGGTCGTCCGCAACCCCGAAGCCGTTGGCGAGGCGGAGTTAGCTGAATCCTCTCAGCCTGCGGAGGCACCCGCGGCCCCGGCTGCCGCTGCCGAAGCGGCACCTGTTCCTGACGACAAGGAACGCCCGGCGACCTGGTTGCCCATCACTTCACCCATGGTCGGGACCTTCTATGCCGCGCCCTCTCCCGACGACGACCCGTACGTCGCGGTAGGAGACACGGTTGCTGCGGGTCAGACCGTGTGCATCGTCGAAGCTATGAAGCTCATGAACGAAATCGCCGCCGAGCAGATCTGCACCGTCCAGGAAGTCTGCGTGGAGAATGCGCAGCCGGTCGAGTATGGAACGGTCTTGTTCTACGTCGAGCCGGTCGCAGAACACGCCGAAGACGCTACTGCGGAGTAGCTGCATGTTTGACAAGATCCTGATAGCAAACCGCGGCGAGGTCGCGGTGCGGGTGATTCGTGCGGCCCGTGAGTTGGGCATCTCCACGGTGGCCGTCTTTTCGGAGGCCGACCGTGATTCGTTGCCGGTGCAACTTGCCGATGAGTCGGTCTGCATCGGTCCCGCGCCTTCCACGCAATCGTATCTGGCGATCCCTAACATCATCGCGGCCGCCGCTACGACAGGCGCGGAGGCGATTCATCCCGGCTACGGTTTTTTGGCCGAAAACGCGGACTTCGCCCGCGCCTGCGCCGACAACGACATCGTCTTCATCGGACCGTCTCCCGAGTCCATAGACTGCATGGGCGATAAGTCCGCCGCCCGCGAGACCATGGCGGCTGCCGGGGTTCCGACGGTTCCGGGTTCCGATGGGGCTGTCTCGGATGCCGTCGAGGCTGCACGCATCGCGGACGAGGTCGGCTATCCGGTCCTGATCAAGGCATCCGGCGGTGGGGGAGGCAAAGGCATGCGTATCGCCGAAACCCCCGCGGATTTCGAACCTTGCTATACCGCCGCCAGAAACGAGGCCGCCGCCGCATTCGGCAATGATGCGCTCTATATCGAAAAGCTCATAGAACGCCCCCGTCATGTCGAGATACAGGTTCTTGCCGATGACTGCGGTAATGCGATCCATCTCTGCGAGCGGGACTGCACCATCCAACGTCGCCACCAAAAGCTCATCGAAGAGGCACCGAGCCCGGCCATCGACGAGGAGACCCGCCAGCGGATGGGGGAGATCGCCATACAGGCGGTCAAAAAGGTCGGCTACCGCAACGCCGGCACCATCGAATTCCTCCTCGACACCGACGGGAGCTTCTACTTCATGGAGATGAACACCCGGGTCCAGGTCGAACACCCGGTGACCGAGCAGATCACCGGCACCGACATCATCAAGGAGCAGATCCGGATAGCGGCAGGCTTGCCCATCTCCTGCGTGGATCGCGCCCCGTTCTCTCCTGCGGCCCATGCCATCGAGTTCCGCATCAACGCCGAGGACCCGTATACCAGCTTCCGTCCCTGTCCTGGTCAGATTACCCGTTTCGATCTGCCGGGCGGTCCGGGCGTCCGTGTCGACACGCATATGAGGGCCGGTTCGGTCGTCCCACCGACCTACGATTCGCTGATCGCCAAACTGATCGTCTGGGGCGAAACACGGGACGAGGCTCTGGCACGTGGACGCCGTGCCCTCGACGAGTTCGTGATCGAGGGTGTCGCTACGACGATTCCGTTCCACCAACAGGTTCTCGCCAACGAGGCATTCAAGTCTGGTACTGTGTATACCGATTTCCTAGAGGTCGAGATGAACGGAGGAGCCCTATGAGAGAGAAGACGGACGAACAAGGTTTCGTGATAGACGACACGAGCATCGCTCCCGGTGTCGTCGAGACGATCATCTCTTTGGCTGCTGCCGAGGTTCCCGGCGTCGCCGGCATCGGCGCTGCCGGTCCTCTCTCCTCGATCCTGTCGAATTTCAGCGCCGGTAAGGCTCTGCCCACCGCGGGCATCAAACTCAACATCGGAGAAGATCAGCGCGCCGCCGTCGAGGTCACCATCCAGGTGTATTACGGTTACCGTCTTGCCGAGGTCGCCGACAATGTCCGTCGCGCCATCGCCGAGGCCGTGTCCGCGCAGATCGGCCCGGAGGTCTCTTCCGTCGACATCTACGTCGACGAACTCAAGTTCGAGGGGCATGACTTGTGACCCATTCGCAAAAGCGTAGCCGCGCCCGTCGTCAGGTCATCCAGGTCATGTACCAAAGCGAGGTGACCGAAAGGGACCTGCGTGATCTGGTCAAAGACCAACGCGACGATGAGTACCTGCTGATTTCGAAGTCTCCGCAGGGCATCCCCGACGGAGACCTGATCGGTGAACCGCTCGACGATTACGCACGGACCTTGCTCGAAGGCATCGTTTCACGCCTGGATATCATCGATGCGTGGATCGAGGAAGCCGCAGAAAACTGGACTATCGAACGTATGCCCATCGTCGATCGCAGCATCATCCGCCTTGCTTCCTACGAAATCGCCTTCTGCGATGCCATCCCCGTCGGGGTCGCCATCAACGAGGCGGTCGAGATTGCCAAGGAGTTCGGCGGCGACGATTCACCGAGTTTCGTCAACGGGGTCCTCGGCAAGATCGCAGACCGGGTGTCAGCGGATGTGGATCAGGATGCCGCCCCGTCTGAAAGCGTCGGGCAGGTTCCGGAAACGCTCGAAACTTCGAGTAGGCCATGAGAGGAAAGGACGCAGGACATGAATGCGAATGAATGCACGACCTTTTCCGAGGCCCGTGCGCGTCTAGACGAGATAGCCTCGGAAGTCCGCAAAAAGGATCTTTCCCTCGAAAAAAGCCTTGACCTGTACGAAGAGGCGATACAGCTCGGCAATCGCTGCGCCGAACTCGTCGACAAGCCGGATTTCACCCCCGAGGAAGCGGAAGCCGCGGCCGAAGCTCTCGAGGAAGAGACACCGGACGCCTCGCTTACCGGCGAGGCGGAATCGCAGGAGGCGACCGTCTCGGATGAGGAGGAAGCCTTAGCCGCAGAGGCTGAAGAGGAAGGCTCCACGCCTCAAGACGAGGCAGCCGAAGAAACCGACGACTCGGATGCCGCCGAGGACTGAGATCGAGGCGCCGACGCCATGCCCTCTCGTATTCTTGACAAGATAGATTCCCCCGCCGACCTGCGCAAGCTGAGCGCATCCGAGCTCGACCAACTCGCATTCGAGCTGCGCACCGAGCTCGTGGCCGCCACCTCCATCCACGGCGGTCATCTGGCCTCTTCACTCGGTGCGGTCGAAATCATACTGGCCCTGCATCGGGTCTTGGACTGTCCGAAGGACAAGATCGTCTACGACGTCGGACATCAGGCCTATGCCCACAAGTTCCTGACCGGCCGCAAGGGGATGGATGCCACCTTACGCACCAAGGGCGGCATCTCCGGCTTTCCCAAGATCGACGAAAGCGAATATGACGCCCACGACGCCGGGCATGCCTCCGATGCGCTTTCCACGGCGCTCGGGTATGCACTCGCGCGCGACATGGACGATTCAAACGCTACCATCGCCGTCGTCGTCGGTGATGCTTCCTTTGCCGGCGGCCTCTCCTTCGAGGCTTTGAACCAGATCGGCAACAGCCAGACGCGCCTGATCATCATCCTGAACGACAATGGCATGTCCATCTCGCACTCCGTTGGGGCTTTTTCCAGCTATCTCGGCAAGGTCCGTCTCTCGCACAAATACCTCACCCTGCGGGACTCGGTCGAGGAGGCGTTTTCCTCCGGTGGCCGCATCGGTCAGTCCCTCATGCAGTTCGGTAACGCGGCCAAGGATTCCGTCAAGCAGTTCATCATCCCGGAAAGCTCCTTTTTCGAAAGCTTCGGCGTCACCTACATCGGTCCGGTCGACGGGCATGACCGGGCGACGCTGGAAGGGATGCTCCGACGGGCGAAACGGGCGGACGGCCCGGTCCTCATCCATGCTGTCACCACGAAGGGCAAAGGGTACAAGCCGGCCGAAGAGCACCCCGATCTCTTCCACGGCGTCGGGCCGTTCAACGTCTCCGATGGCAAGCCCCTTGCCAGTGGCGATGTGCCCACGTGGACGTCGACCTTTGCGAACGAGCTGATTAAATGCGCCGCCGACGATGACCGTATCGTCGCCATCACGGCTGCCATGGCAGACGGCACCGGTCTCAAGGAGTTTTCGCAGCGTTTCCCCGAACGTTTCATCGACGTCGGCATCGCCGAGGAGCATGCCGTCACCCTGGCAAGCGGCCTGGCCCTTGCCGGAAAACTGCCGGTCGTGGCCATCTATTCGACCTTCTTACAGCGTGCCTACGACCAGATGATGATCAATGTCGCGCTGCAGAACCAGCACGTCGTCTTCTGTCTCGATCGGGCAGGTCTGGTTGGCGAAGACGGCCCGACCCATCATGGTGCCTTCGACCTCTCGTACCTGCGTACGATTCCGAACATGACCATCCTTGCTCCCTCCGACGACGAGGAATTGCGCACCGCCCTGCGCACCGCCCTGTCGCTTTCCGGGCCGGTCGCCATACGCTATCCCCGTGGGGCGGCACGTCTGGCTCCGGCATCCTCGGAATTGCCTGCCAAGGAATGGGACTATGCGCGTGCGCGTCTGGTACGCGAGGGAAACGCGGCGAACCTGCTCGCCGTCGGCAGCATGGTCTCCGTCGCCCTGGATGCTGCAGAGCTCCTGCATGATCGCGGCATCGAAGTGGCGGTCTTCGACATGCGCTGGGTCAAGCCCCTCGATATCGAGACGCTGCGTTGGATCGCCTGGGGCGCTCCGCTGTTCACCCTCGAGGAAAACTCGATCTCCGGCGGCTTCGGTTCCGCGGTGCTCGAGGCCCTCACAGACGAGGGTCTTCCTGCACCTTTGCACCGCTTCGCCCTGCCGGACAGCTTCATTGAGCAGGGCCGGATAGACGAGTTACTGGCTGAAAACGGCCTCGATGCCCCTTCGATCGCCAACCGCATCGCAGAAGCCATCGGACAATGACGCAGCGTCCCCGCCTCGATGAGCTCCTGGTCCAGCGGGGCCTGTTTGAGGATATCCATGAGGCGCAGGCCGCCGTCCTTGCCGGCCAGGTCGTCGTCGGGGAGCACTGCCAGACTTCGGCCGGGCTCCGCGTCGCAGAAGAAGTCCCCATCCGCATAAAAAAGACCAGACGCTTCGTATCGCGTGGCGGTGAAAAACTCGCGGCTGCCCTGGATGCCTTCCATATCGATGTTGCAGGCCTGCGATGCGTGGACCTCGGCTGTTCTTCGGGCGGTTTCACCGATTGCCTGCTGCAAGCGGGAGCGGCTTCGGTCTGTGCCGTCGATGTCGGCTACGGGCAGTTCGACTGGTCTTTGCGCTGCGACGAACGGGTCAACCTCTTCGAACGCACGAACGTTCATGGTATCGATCCGGCAAAACTCGACGGTCCCTTCGACTGCGCCGTCGCAGACCTTTCCTTCATCTCGCTGACAAGCGTCCTCGACGACGTCTCCTCGTTGCTCGTGGATGGTGCGGACTTCATAGCCTTGGTAAAGCCGCAGTTCGAAGCTGGCAAGGACGAGATCGGGGAGGGCGGGGTCGTTTGTGACGCCGCAACCCACACGGAGGTTTTGGAACGTGTCTGTGCCGCTTGCGAAAAGGCGGCTTTTTTCTGTGTAGGACTGACCTATTCTCCGCTCATGGGCCCGCAAGGTAATATAGAATTTCTACTCTGGATGAAGACACGTCCCACCGACCGTTCAGGCGCAGGATCGATTGGATCTGCGCAGATCGAACAGACGGTGCATGATGCCCATCGTTATTTCGGAGTGCTGTCATGAAGGTATTGCTGGTTCCAAGCGATCTTGACGAGGTGCGAGAGGCAAGCAGTCTGCTCTGCTCACGTTTGAAGGCCGCCGGCGTCGATGCGGAGATACAACCTCCCGAAGACGCCGCACATCCCGTCGTCGATCCCGATCAGATCGCCCTCTTGGTTCCCATGGGCGGGGACGGCACGTTTTTGCACAGCGTCCACCTCGTGGATTTCGCCCAGATCCCCGTTCTCGGTCTCAACCACGGGACCCTCGGGTTTTTAGGCGGCAGCTCCGAGCGTGACGAGGTCGACCTGATCACCGATGCCCTTGCGGGAGACCTGCATTTCGAGCATCGGGCGACAATCGAGGCGACCATAGACTGCGATGACGGGTCATCCCATGAGGTCACCGCGCTCAACGAACTCGCCTATACCCGTGGCGCGAGCGGTCATATCGTGGAGTGCTCCTATGCAGTCAACGGCTTCCATATCGCCGATCTGCGGGCTGACGGTCTCATTGTCTCGACTGCCACCGGTTCCACCGGCTATGCGCTCTCGGCCGGCGGACCGATCCTTTCTCCCGCCTACGACGGCTTCGTCGTCCTGCCTCTCGCCCCGCATGCCCTCACCACCCGTGCCATGGTGCTCGCTCCCTCAGACGTCCTCGAAGCAGAGTTCTCCGGACGCCATATGCATGAGACCTCCTTCTTCGTGGACGGCAGCACGCTTGAATGTGCGGCTCCCGTCCATGCCCTCTACCGACGGGGCTCCCACGAGGTCCTGACGGCATCCGACGGGGCGGATTTCTTCACCAACGTCTCCGGCGTCTTCTTCGGCGGTAAGGAAGACTGAATTCATGCTCGACGAACTCCATGTCCGCGGCATCGCCTTGATAGATGAGGCAGGTCTCGAGTTCTCTCCTTCCATGACGGTCCTGACCGGCGAGACGGGGGCCGGCAAGACTGCGCTGCTCGAGGCCCTCGGCCTCGTTTCCGGTGCACGGGCAACGGCAAAGGCCGTCCGCGACGATGCCGAGGAGGCCGAGGTACAGGCTCGGATCATCTCCGCCGACGATGAGGAACACGTGCTCTGTCGTCGTCTGACGGCCCAGGGGCGTTCACGCTGCACCGTCGACGGTCAGATGGTTTCCGTCGGCGAGTTGGCCGCATTCACCGAAGATATCCGCATCCATGGTCAGCACGAGCAGGTCGCCTTGCTCCAGCCTGCCGTCCAGCTCGATTATCTCGACGCCTGGATCCAGCCTGATTACGGCCATCTGGAGGCATACCGGAGTGCACGGGAAGACTATCTCGCCTTGGCCGAGCGCCTGCAGAGGATGGAGGACGACTCCGCCGCCGCTGCCCGCGACCTCGAGTTCCTCAGATTTTCCGCAAGCGAGATCGACAAGGTCGATCCCCAGGAAGGTGAATACGAACAACTGCAGGCCGACCTTCCCCGGCTCCAGCATGCCGAGGAACTGACCTCGGCTTTGGAAACGGCCCTTTCCGACCTCGGTGACGACGATGCCGCCGCCGACCTTGTCTCACAGGCCGTCCTCTCCCTCCAGCGTCTCGAGGGCATCGACCCCGCGCTCGACGAACTGTGCGCACGCCTCTCCTCCCTGGAGACCGATCTGGCGGATTTCAACCGCGACCTGCGTGCATATCGCGAGACGGTCGAATTTGACACGGATGCTTTGAGCAGGACGTTGACCCGCCTCGACGAGCTCTCGGGGCTCATGAAGCGCTTCGGTCCTTCGATGGAGCAGGTCTTCGAGCTGCGCGAACGGGCACGTCGGGTCCTCGAGGAAGCAGACGGTTCCGGCGAGGAGCTCTCGCAGGTTCGCGAAGAGGTCGAGTTGGCAAAGGAGAAGCTGCAGCAGGCAGGGGAGTCCTTGACGAAGGTCCGCCAGGAGGCGGGGGAGCGCTTCTGCTCCGAGTTGGCATCCTCGTTGGCCGATCTGGCGATGGAAGGCGCATCCTTCGAGTTTTCCTTCGAGGAGCTGCCGTTCGAACGCTGGACCGCCGACGGTCCGAACCGTGTGGAGCTGTTCTACCGGCCGGCACCGACGGCAAAGCTGCGTCCGCTTTCGCACATCGCCTCAGGCGGGGAGCTTTCCCGCATCCTGCTCGCGCTCGAATGCATGCACCTCTCCACGAGCACCGACGCACAGAGCGAGACCCTGGTCTTCGACGAGGTCGACCAAGGAATCGGCGGCGCGACGGGGACGGCGGTCGCCGCCCGCCTCTCAGAGTTGGCAAAGGCGGCCCAGGTCATCGTCGTCACGCATCTTCCACAGGTCGCCGCTGCGGCCGACCGCCACTACGTCGTCATCAAGGAAGGAAGCGACGACTCGCTTCCCATCACGGACGTCCACCGCGTCGAAGGCGAGGAGCGGGTCCATGAGATCGCCCGCATGCTCGCCGGTGACATCAACGACACGTCGTTGACGCATGCCCGCAACCTGCTCACCGCCTCCGATGAGGCCTGATGAGCGAATCTTCCGCATACGATGACGTCCTTCGAGCCCTTGCGGACGGGGACTGTGCCCTCGTCGGTACCGACACCGTCGTCGGCCTGGCCGCCAAGCCGGCCTCCGAGGGTGAGCGAGCCATCTTCCGCCTCAAGCAGCGTCCCGCATCCCAGCGCCTGCCCTGGCTGATTTCCGACGCATCCTTGCTCAACGTGTTTGCCGACGATCCACACGGGTGGGGGAAGCGGCTTTCCTGCATGCTTTGGCCCGGCGCTCTGACGCTCGTGCTGCCCGCCACCGATGAAGCCCGCATGTTGGCCGCAGATTCGCGACAGACCGTGGCGCTGCGTGTACCGGATGACGAGACCTGCCGCAGGCTGCTCTCCGATCTCGAGACGCCGCTTGCCACCACGAGTGCCAACCTGCATGGTCTTGCGCCGGCCACCTGTCTGGCGGATCTGCCCGAAAACATGCGCTCGCTTCCCGGTGCATCCCTGCTTGTCGATTCATCCGCCCGTCCCTCTCTGCCCTCGGCCATCGTCGACTGCTGCGGTCCCCAACCGCGCGTCTTGCGGGAGGGGGCGATTCCCGAGCAGCTGATCCTTACCGTCGCCGTCTATGGTGATACACTGGGTGCCCATCCGAGCGGAGACGAACCGCCACGCCGACCACGAGGGGATACGGGGATGACATCATGCGCATAGCTATCGCGAGCGATCACGGTGGATTCGAAACCAAGCAAAAGCTCCTTCTCGTCCTCGACGAGCTCGGCTGCACCTACCATGATTTCGGCTGCGACAGCGAAGAGAGCGTCGACTATCCCGACTATGCCGTTCTGGTCGCCGAAGCCGTCGTCGCCGACGAAGCGGATTTCGGCGTGCTGGTCTGCGGTACCGGCATCGGCATGGCGATCGCCGCAAACAAGGTTCACGGCATCCGTGCGGCGAATGTGACCAGCCCGGACTTCGCCCGCCTCGCACGTCAACACAACAACGCGAACGTCCTGACCTTGTCGGGGCGTTTCGTCGATTTCGACACCAACCGACAGATCCTAGAGGTCTTTCTCAAGACGGAGTTCGAGGGAGGACGACACAAACGGCGTGTCGACAAGATCCGTTCGCTCGAGTGATAAAGAGGGGGCATCATGAAATTCGAATATCTGTCCGTCACCGATCCGGAGATGCATACCCTGCTCGCCGACGAGCTCGGCCAGCAGCGCGCGACCTTGGATCTGGTCCCCTCTGAGAACTATCCCTCTCCGTCCGTCCTCGACGCCCTGGGCTCACCGATCGCCCTTTCTCAGGCGGAAGGGTGCATCGGTACACGTAACTGCAGCGGCACTGCAATCCTCGACAAGGTCGAGCAACTGGCGTGCGAACGTCTGCAGGCCCTCTTCGACACCCCCTACGTCAACGTACAGCCCCATTCGGAGGAGCAGGCCCTCTTCACCGCCTGCAACATCCTGCTGACCGATACATCTCAAAACGCCTTCATCTGTCTGTCTTCGTACTTTGAAGATGTCGCTTCCGATGAGACCGCTCAGATGCCCCCGTACGTCTTCGATGCGGGAGCGTTCACGATCGACTACGACGCCTTCGAGCGCTACGTGCTCCTACGTCGTCCGCAGCTTATAGCCGTCAGCGCCTCAACGTACTTCCGTGCCATCGATTTCGAGCGCGTCGCCGACATCGCCCACAAGGTGGATGCCGCCCTGCTTGCCGATCTTTCGACGATCAGCGGCTTGGTGGCCGCCGGCGTCTATCCATCCCCGCTCCCGTACGCCGACATCGTCATCGGTGCGACGCACGCGACCATGCGCGGACCGCGCGGCGCGTTCACGCTGTTCAAGGATTCAGACTTGCAGGCCACCTTCGACCAGGTGCTTTCCCCTGCCGTCCAGGGCTCCGTGCTCATGAACGCCGTCGCGGCAAAGGCGGTCGCCTTCGCCGAGGCTGACACCCCTGGTTTTCAAACGGCGGGTTCGAAGAGCATCGAGGCCGCCAACGTCATCGCGCAGGGTGCCGCCGAGGGTGGCTGCACGGTCTTTGCCGACGGCAAGACCGATACGCATCTATGTGCCATCGGTCTCGATGACGTCGATCTTGCACCACAGGCGGTCCTCGATCTGCTCGAGAGCGTCGGAATCAGCGCGTCGGTGAGCAACCTTCCTGTCGGAGGGGATCTCAAACCGGTCCCGCACCTGCTGCTTTCGGCCGCCCCGCTGGTCACGCGTGGACTGGACACCTATGAGGCGCGTTTCGTCGGCGAGCTGCTCGCACGTCTGCTTTCCGCCCCCACAGACGAAGAGACCGTGGGGGACGTCCGCACGAAGATCGAAGGGATGCTCAAGGACCATCCGCTGTATCCCGGCTTGGAGGAATGAGAGATGGACGACGAACGCCCGACCTGGGACGAATACTTCATGGACCTGGCGGAGCACGTCGCCTCACGTTCGACCTGCTTGCGCCGTAAGGTCGGTGCGGTTTTGGTACGCGACAAGCGTATCGTCGCCACCGGCTACAACGGCGGCCCGACCGGCCTGGCCCACTGCCTGGAGGTCGGCTGTCTCCGCGAACAACTCAACATCCCGTCCGGCCAGCAGCATGAACTCTGCCGTGGCACCCATGCGGAGCAGAACGCCATCATCCAGGCTGCACGCTACGGACTGCCGATGGACGGCGCGGTCCTGTACTGCACGACCCAACCCTGCGTGCAATGCACCAAGATGCTCATCAACGCCGGCGTTTCCGAGATCGTCTTCGCGGAGGGCTACCCCGACGGACTTGCGAAGGATCTGCTCGACGAATCGGGCATCATCGTGCGCCGCTTTCCCCCGGTCGACCCCGCCTCAGAAGAGGCGTGATTCCTCCCGTCCGAGCCGCTCTTCGACAGGCATCGGATTCCCTTTTCGGCTCTTTGCTCGCCTCTGGCGAATTTATCGGACAAAGATGTTTAATCAGCGCCAAAGGGCTCTTATTTTTTGTTAGTATAGGCAAGGTTTGTGAGCCAGACGCGAGTTCATTGCACGTCAAAGGGGGAAGGTCGTGGAGCTCGATGCCGCGTTTGTCGGCGCGATCGTCGCCGGTGTGGTCATCGGGCTGATCAGTTTCATCCCCCTGGTGTTTGCTCTGAGATCTGCAAGGCCCGGCTCGGAATGGACGATGCAGATTTCGATAGGCGCGATCGCCTTTTCTCTCGTATTCATGGTTCTCACGCTCTTGATCGTCAGAGCGACCAATCTATTCGATCTGGCTGCTTATGGCTTTGCGATGGTCGGCGCTTTTCTGGTCGCGGCAGTGATCAGCGTCGTTGTCGTCGTCGTTCGCCAGGTGAGGCGCAAGTAGGGTTTCGGTAAGAAGGAGCCACACGTGGAAGTTCTCGCAGATCTTTCTGAACACATCGACGAGTTGAAGGCCGGCATCGACAGCGGCGACGTCTTCGGTCCCTTCTTCTCGATCGGTCCCTTCACGTTTTCCATCACCCAATACACCATCTGGCTCGTTGTCGACCTCATCATCGTTCTCATCATTGTCTTCTATGCCAAAAGCCGCGTCTCCATGGTTCCACGAGGGTTCTTCCCACATGGTGTCGAATGGCTCGTCGACTTCACGCAGCGTGACATCGCCGAAGGCATCATCGGCAGGGGGTACCGCAAGCACCTCAACATGCTGCTCACCATCTTCATCTTCATCCTCATATCCAACCTGATCGGTCTGATACCGGGTGCCAAGCCCTCGACCGGCACCATGGGAACGACCTGGGCTCTCTCCCTGATCGTCTTCGTCTATTTCAACTACTACGGTATCAAACGTGTCGGCTTTTTCCGCTACTGCAAAAACCTCGCCCCGAAGGGTGTCCCGGCGGCGCTCGTGTGGCTCATCTGGCTCATCGAACTCGCCTCCCTCTTCCTGAGGCTCGTCACCCTGGCCGTCCGACTCTTCGCCAACATGTTCGCCGGTCACATGGTCCTGGGTACCTTCGCCGTGTTGACCCAGCTCTTCGTCATGCCCCTCATCGCGCAGTTTACGATGGGCAATCTTGTAACGGCTCTACCGGCGATCATCTGGATCGCTTTCCTCATCGCCATGTATGCGATGGAGGTCCTGGTCGCGTGCATCCAGGCCTACGTCTTCACTATGTTGACGGCGGTCTACATATCGTTGGCGACCAGTGAACATTGACGTGGGAGAC
>JAJQAN010000048.1 GCA_021203765.1 Coriobacteriaceae bacterium
CCAGGACGCTGCGGCCGAGGTTGGTGTGGACGATGACGCCGGAGGCGTTGATGACGCGGTGCAGGGAGGGCCGCTGCAGGCGCAGGGCGCGCAAAAAGACGTCGGCGACGATCGCGTCGGTGTCGACGTCCTGTTGCGAGCCGGCCAAGAGGTCCTCGCGCGCCGCCTCGATCGCATCACGCACGATGCCGACGATGATGGGGCGCTCGTATTGTTCCAGCAACGGGGCGACGAGCGGATGCTGCAGGACGTCTTCGACCTTGGGCAGTGCCCGCAGACGCTCGTTGCACGATTCTTGTTCCATGACAAACCCTCTTTTTCAGGCTTTTAGGCTGCGGATGCACAGGCGTTTTTGCTGCATATCCGCTGTTTGTCTACAGAATAGCACGATACCTGCCTAGCAATACCGGTCGCGGTGCGGGTCGATGCGGTTTTCCATCTCGACGATCCGCTCGTAGCCGGGCGATTCCGGTGCATCGAGGTGTTCGCGTACCTGCGCCATGTCCTCCGGGGTGACGAGCAGCGACATCCCGCAGCAGGCCGTGAGTCCCCGCGGGACCGGGGCGATACGGGTGCGGCAGCCCTGCTTCTTGAGGAACTCGAAGAGTGCCATGCCGTCCGTCGCGCTCTTGACGAGGATGTAGAAGACCGTATCGTCCACGCGTGTCCCTTACAGTGCCAGGGCGGCACCGATCGCACCGGCGAAGCGTGCCTGCGGGTTGGTGATGACCTCGGAGCCGAGTTGGGCGGACAGCCGCTCGATCACGTAGTCGTTCTCACAAAGGCCGCCGGTCAAAAAGTAGTCCGCGCCGGCGATCTTCGGGACGAGCGGGGCGACTTTGCCGACGACCGACTCGATGATGCCCCAGGCGATGTCGGCGCGGGGCGTCCCCTTGCCGATGAGCGAGATGACCTCGGACTCGGCGAAGACGGTGCACATGGACGAGATACGGGTCTCGGATCCCGTGCGGGCCAGGCGCGAGAGCTTGTCCTGGTCGATGCCCATCCGGTTGGCCATGATCTCGAGGAACTTGCCGGTCCCGGCCGAGCACTTGTCGTTCATCGCGAACTGGGCGACCTTGCCGTCTTCGAGCACGATGGTCTTGGTGTCCTGTCCGCCGATATCGATGACGACGCCGTCGCTTTCAAAGAGATAGAAGGCGCCGCGGCCGTGGCAGGTGATCTCCGTCACGGTCGTTTCGGCGAAGGGGGCGGAGATACGGCCGTAGCCGGTCGCGGCAAAGCGGCAGGATTCGGGCGCAAAGCCCGTCTCCACCACCTCGTCGCGGACCCGCTCGGCCGCATCGACGCTGCTGAAACCGGTCGGGACGACGGTGGTGAAGATGACCTCGTCACCTGCAAGCACCGCCGCCTTCGTCGCGGTCGAGCCGATGTCGATGCCGACCCGATACTTCTTGTCTTCAGCCATGTTCCGCCCCCTTCTTGTCGTTGCCTTCTTTAGGCACCGAGCATCTCGATGAAGGCCTCGATGCGGGTGCGCAGCTGTCCGGCATCGTCGTCGGAGTAGTCGGTTTCCACGTTGAGCAGCGGAATGCCGGCCTCCTTGCAGGCCTTCTCGACGCTGCGGCCTTCGATGTCGTAGGTCGTGCAGAAGGTGAGCGTCTCGTTGATGATGCCGTCGACCTTGTACTCCTTGGCCAGGCGCAGGATGTCCTCGATGCGCCCCGGGTTGGGGGTGAAGCAGGAGCAGTTGTTGCGCAGGTAGCGCCTGGAAATGGCGTCGATCTGGCCGTCGAGGGTCGTCTGTGTCTCGTCGACGAGGTGCTCGTAGTAGCGTGATCCCGTGCAGCATTCCTCGCAGACGACGGCGCCGCCGCTCGTCTCGATGATGTGGTGAAGCTTCCAGTTGGGGATCGCCATCGGCGTGCCGGTGACCATGATGCGCTTGGTGCCCTCTTCGAAGACACCGACGCCGTCGGCGATGCGCTGATCGAGTTCGTCGGCGAGCTTGTTGGCCATCTCCGCGCAGCGGACCGGATCGTCGAAGAAGGCGATCTGCGTCATCAACAGCACGTCCTTGCCGCTGATGGGGATGATGTCGGCCTTGCGCGCCTCGTGGACGCGGGCAAGGGCCTTGCGCTTCTCGTTGACGACCTTGATGGCCTCGCCGAGGTTTTCGGCCGTCACCTCGTTGCCGGTGACCTCTTCGACCTTCGTCTTGAAGCTCTTGATCTCGTTGGTCCACTTCTCGATGTCGCAGTCACGCTTCATCTGCGGCAGGTCCATGGTGTAGACCGGCACGTCCTCGGCCAGAATCTCGTAGGCCTTCTTCTTGCCGTCGCAGGTCGTCTCGCCGACGTAGATGTCGGCGATGCGGAAGAACGGGCAGGTCCTGCCGAGACGGGCACCGACGCTCGCCTTGATGAGCGGGCAGGTGTTCTTCGGCAGCACCTCTTCGCCGGCGGGGACCCAGAACTGCGAGCCGCCGCAGAGCCCGGTCACGATGCCGTCGGCTGCGATGACGATCTCGTCGGGGACGTAGACGCAGAAGGTGCCGAACACTTTCTGGCCGTTCTTCTGGGCCTCGATGAGCTCGGAGGGACGGATGCCGTGGATTTCCGAGACGACGTAGTCGTAAAAGGCCATGTTCTCGGGGCGGTTTTCCTGGGAAAGGTAGGTATCCCCGAAGGCCTCGGGCAGCGCCGCGCAGAGCTGGTCGTGCGCTTCGATATCCATGCCGAGGTCTTCCCACATAGGATGATAATCAGTCATATCACGTATCTCCTTTTTTGTGGCAGCATGCCACGATGTCGTACCTCTTCGAATGTAGTGGATTGCTGTGTCCGTCTTCAGGCCCAGCATGCAGAAAAGAGCTGCAGAAGCTGGCAAGCGGAGTGCAGAGGATTCCGGATACCTCGGCTTCGGTTTCCAGGCCGATGCCGAATCCGTGGCGGAAGGAAACGAAGCGGCGTTGCGCCGGCAGAAATCCCCGTCCCTTCCGACGAGTATCCCGAAGTCTAGCACGCGAACGCTGATCTGCCGCCTTAAGCAGGCAGAAATCATCAAAAGACCGACCGGGCCACGTGCGGCAGCCCCGCTGTCGGGCCTGCCTCCAGAGCCCTGTTCGAATTGCTATAATCTCACGTGCCCGGTATGCGCATCCTGCCGTCGCCCCTTCTGCTGTAGGCGACGGTTTCTGCGGCGGAGGCGCGTGCGGGCCGGACTGCCGGCACCATTCTGCGCGCCTGCACCGTTTGGGATGCGGGCCCGGCCGGCACTTCATCATCAAACTTGTACAACTGCGCAACGGCCGCCCCGTGCGGGAAGGCGGGGCCGTGCAACGACAAAGGAAAGGAATCCATCATGGGTAACAACACGGGCAGCTATGCCGTCTTCATCGGCAAGGACCATGTGGGGGAGGGCGATCCCGAACTCGGGCACAACCTCGTCAAGATGGCCATCACCGCCCTTTCGGAGGCAGATGATGCGCCCGATGCGCTGATGTTCATGAACTCGGGCGTCAAGCTGCTCTGCGAGGACGAGGAGCAGATCATCAACGGCGTGTCGTCTTTGCAGGATGCCGGCTGCGACATCCTGGCCTGCGGTACCTGCCTGGACTTCTACGGCCTGAAAGACGACCTGAAAGTCGGAGATATCTCCAACATGTATGACATCTTGGACCGCATGCGCGCGGTTTCCAAGGTCATCACCCTCTAAGGTCTCGCTCGGACGTCACGTCCGTCGGGATAGCTGCCACAGCGGGCGGGGTCGCGTTTCGGGGAGGGAGCGCCTCCCCGGCCGTTGCGGCATAAGCGGTGATCTACGATGCCTGATACAACAGACGCCCCGAAGGCTCCCGATGCGGACGCCTCGCTCTTCATGGCCTTCGACTCCACCCATGCCGCCCTATCGGCACAGGATCTCCTGGACGGTCTGCGCTTCGACGTCATCGCGACCCCGCGTGAGATCGACGCCGGCTGTGGCATGACCCTGCGCGTGGATGCCTCGGCCGCGGCAGAAGCACGCCGGCGCATCGAAGACGAAGAGGATGTGCGGGATGCCACCGCGTTCTATGTGCTTGAGGGGAAGGTTTATCGCCGCTGCTAGATGAGGCAGCCGCTCTCGTCTTACATCTAATCCGAAAACCGAATCGTTCCGGCCGGGCCTTCGGCGATGGTGCCGATGCGTGCGGGCGTGCGTCCGGCTGCCTGTTCGAAGGCGGCTTCGAAGGCGCCGGCATCCTGCGGGTCGAGGGCGACGAGCAGGCCGCCCGAGGTCTGTGGATCGCAGATGACGCCCATACGGTTGTCGAAGTCGGTGTCGCTGAGGTCGCCCTGTTCGACGAAGGGGGAGGCGAAGTCGATGATGGAGGCGGTGCGACCGGGGCGGCGGTGCTGCGCCGACAAGTCCTTGACCGGCCCGAAGGTCGGCAGCGCCTCGTAGTCGATGTTCGCCGCGCAGCCGGAGGCGTCGAGCATCTCGTGGAGATGGCCCGCCAGGCCGAAGCCGGTGATGTCGGTCAGGGCATGGACGCCGTCGCAGGCAGCGGCGGCATCGGCGCCCGCCTTGTTCAACTCCTCCATGGAGTCGATGGCCTCTCGGAAGGTGGCATCGTCTATCACGTCGTTTTTGCGGGCCGAGCTCATGATACCGGTGCCGAGCGCTTTGGTGAGGTAGAGGGCATCGCCGGGCTGTGCGCCGCCGTTGGTGCGGATCTCGTCGGGGCGTGCGGTGCCGAAGACGACGAGTCCGTACTTGGGTTCCTTGTCGTCGATGGAATGCCCGCCGGCCACGACCGCGCCCGCCTCGCTCACGGCGTCCGCGCCGCCACGCAGGATATCGCCAGCGACCTCGGTGCCGAGCGAGCAGTCGAGGGCGAGGACGTTTAAGGCGCAGAGGGGCTTGGCGCCCATGGCGAAGACGTCGGAGAGTGCGTTTGCCGCCGCGACGCGACCGAAGTCGTACGGCTCGTCGACGATCGGGGTCAAAAAGTCCAGCGTCAGGACGGCGACCTGGTCGTCGCCGAGGCGGTAGACCGCCGTGTCGTCGTTGGTCTCGAACCCGCGGAGCAGATTATCGTCGGCATCGGGAAGAAGCGGTGCCAGTATGTCCTTGAGGTCTTCCGGACCCCACTTGGCCGCTCAACCGCCTTTTGAGGTCAGTTTCGTCAGCTTTATGCGCTCGGTTTCGCTCACCGCTCCTCCTTTCCCTCGAATTCGAACAGAAGTATATAGCATCTGCGATTTGAGGGCGGGCACCTGCCCATTTGTGCCGATAATCAGCAAGTTGCCGACGGGGGAGGCAAGGTCTGTATGTTGCGCTAGAATTCGGAACGGTAAAGATTCCACGTAGAGGAGACGCGATGCCTGGCACGGTCTTGGTGGGTACGCAGTGGGGTGACGAAGGCAAGGGAAAGGTCACCGACCTGCTGGCGGAAAACTACGACTACGTCGTCCGTTTCCAAGGCGGTAACAACGCAGGGCACACCGTCATCCACGGCAACACCGAGCTGGCACTGCATCTGGTGCCTTCCGCCATCATGTACGACGATGTCATCCCCATGATCGGCAACGGCTGCGTCATCGATCCGCGCGTCCTGGTCGAAGAGCTCGGCCAGATCCATTCCCAGGGTATCTCCACCGACAAGCTGCGCATCAGCTCCAACGCCCACGTCATCATGCCGTACCACCTCGACCTGGACGGTGCCTCCGAGGCGCGTCTCGGCAAAAACCAGATCGGCACGACCAAGCGCGGCATCGGCCCGTGCTACCAGGACAAGGTCGCGCGCATCGGCATCCGTGTCCAGGACCTCCTCGACGAGCACATCTTCCGCGAAAAGCTGCAGACGGCCCTGGCCGAAAAGAACGATATCCTACGCAAGGTCTACGGGATGCCAACCTACTCGGTCGAGCAGATCTGCGAGCTGTACCTGCCCTACGCCGAACGCATCCGCCCGTATGTGGCCGATGTCAGCCGGGAGCTGAACGAGGCGATCAGGATCGGCAAACAGGTCCTCTTCGAGGGAGCACAGGCCACCCAGCTCGACGTTGACCACGGCACCTATCCCTTCGTCACCAGCAGCAACTGCACCGCCGGGGGTGCGTCCGTCGGCGCCGGTGTCGGTCCCAACCGCATCGACCGGGTCCTCGGCGTCGCCAAGGCCTACCTGACCCGCGTCGGCAGCGGCCCGTTTCCCACCGAGCTTTCCGATGCGGTCGGCGAGACGCTGGCCCGCACCGGCGGAGAGGTCGGCGTCACCACCGGGCGCGCCCGGAGATGCGGCTACTACGATGCCGTGCTCGTGCGCTACGCCGCCGACGTCAACGGCCTCACCGACCTGGCACTCACCAAGCTCGACGTGCTCAGCGCGCTCGAACGCATCAAGGTCTGCACGGCCTACCGTGCCGACGGCACGACCTATAAAACCATCCCTCCCTCGCAAAGCGCCTTCCACCATGCCGAGCCGGTCTATGAAACCCTGCCCGGCTGGGGATGCGATATCTCGGAATGCCGCACCTTCGCGGACCTGCCGCGCGAGGCGCAGGAGTACGTACATTTCCTCGAAGAGTTGGCGGGCGTGCCGGTCAGCATCGTCACGGTGGGGCCGGAGCGCAGCCAGACCATCATGAAAGGTTGGAGATAGTCATGAACATTCTGTTGTTGGGATCGGGCGGACGCGAAAGCGCGCTGGCGACCTCGCTTGCGGCATCCCCGCGCTGCGACACCCTCTACGTCGCGCCGGGAAACGGCGGGACGGCGGCCTTTGCGACCAACGTCGAGCTCGACATACTCGACGGTCCCGCCATCGCGGACTTCGCCACCGATCACGACTGCGAACTGGTCGTCGTCGGACCGGAAGCGCCGCTCGTTGCCGGTATCGCCGACGACGTGCGTGAGGCCGGCATCGACTGCTTCGGCCCGGGTGCCGCCGGTGCGCGCCTGGAGGGCTCGAAGGACTTCTCCAAGCAGCTCATGAAGAAATACGATCTGCCGACGGCCGCCTCGGAGACCTTCACCGACGAGGAGAGCGCCGCCGCCTACGTGCGCGAGCAGGGCGCCCCCATCGTCGTCAAGGCCGACGGCCTGGCAGCAGGCAAGGGCGTCACCGTCGCGGTGACGCAGGACGAGGCGCTTTCCGCCGTGCACGACTGCTTTTCCGGCAAGTTCGGGGACTCCGGCACGACCGTCGTCATCGAGGAGATGATGCACGGTCCGGAATGCTCCATCCTCGCCGTCACCGACGGCACGACGGTGCTGCCCATGGCGCCCTCGCAGGACCACAAGCGCGCCCGGGAAGGCGACACCGGCCCCAACACCGGCGGCATGGGTGCCTACTCGCCGGTGCCCATCGTCACCGACGGGGAATACGAGTCCATGATCGACACCGTGCAGCGCGCCGTCGTCGGGCTGCACGACGAGGAGATCGACTACCGCGGCATGCTCTACGCCGGCTTCATGTTGACCGACGAGGGCCCCAAGCTGCTCGAGTTCAACGTCCGCTTCGGCGACCCGGAGACGCAGGCCGTGCTGCCGCGCCTGCAAACCGACCTCGTCGACGTCATGCTCGCCGCCTCCCGCCGCGAGCTCCATCACATCACGCTGGACTGGAGCCCGCAATGGGCCGTGACCGTCGTGCTCGCTTCCGGCGGCTATCCCGGTTCGTATGAGACGGGATACGAGATCACCGGCATCGAGGATGCGGCCGCTTGCGAGGGCGTGACGGTCTATCACGCCGGCACCAAGCTCGAGGACGGCAAGGTGCTCACCGCCGGCGGGCGCGTCCTGAACGTGACGGCGCTCGGCGACACCTTCGATCAGGCACGCGACCGGGCCTACGAGGCCTGCGATCTCATAGACTTCAAGGACAAATACCTCCGCCGCGACATCGGCGCGCGGGCAGCCAAAGGGCGCAGCGCATGGGAGGACTGATCGACGAGGCCGACAACGACCTGCTCGCTGAGACGATCGTCTCGAGCGAGCCGCAGTACACGGGCGACTTTCTGACGATGGACCTCGTGAAGGTGCTTTTGCCCGACGGCAAGCCCGCCACCCGCGACATCATCCGGCACCCCGGCGCGGTCGCCATCATCGCGCTGGACGGGGAGGGACGTATCCTGCTCGTGCACCAGTACCGCACGGCGCTCGAGCGGGTCACCGTCGAGGTGCCGGCAGGCAAGCTCGAGGCGGGCGAGGACCCCGTCGAGGCGGTCCGCCGCGAGCTGAAAGAGGAGACCGGCTACATCGCCGGCGAGGTCCGCTACCTGGTGCCGATCGCGGTGGCGGTCGGTTACAGCGACGAGATCATCCATATGTGCATGGCGACCGATCTGGTTCCCAGCGAGGCGTCCCCGGACGAGGACGAGTACGTCGCGGCGGATTGGGTCGAGTTGCAGACCCTGGTCGATTCGGTGCTCGACGGCCGGATCGAGGATTCCAAGACGGTCATCGCGGCGCTTGTCTGCGATGCGCTCTCACGTCGGATCGACAGCTGAAGGAAAGGATTTGAGATGACTGAGATACTGAAGGACTTCGAAGGGGCGCCGCTGGTCGGTGTCATCATGGGGTCGAAGTCCGACCTGCCGGTGATGGAGGGCTGCCAGGAGATGCTCGAGGAGCTCGACGTGCCCTTCGAGATGCTCGTGGCAAGCGCACACCGCAATCCCGACGACGTCGCCGACTGGGCGAGCAAGGCGGCCGAGCGCGGCATCAAGGTCATCATCGCGGCCGCCGGCAAGGCAGCGCACCTGGGCGGGGTCGTCGCCGCTCACACGACGCTGCCGGTCATCGCCGTCCCCATGAAGACGAGCGATCTGGGCGGCATGGACTCGCTTT
>JAJQAN010000031.1 GCA_021203765.1 Coriobacteriaceae bacterium
TTGTTGCACAGAATATGTTGTACATTTAGAATATGCGCAGATGAAAGGAGCCCCTCATGGACGATGCAATGGTCACCGGCCGCATGGATGCGGACAAAAAGGCGCGAGGCAACCGCATCCTGCAGCGTGACGGCCTGAGCGCCTCGCAGGCCATAAATCTGATGTATGACCGCCTCATTCAGGAAGGTAACGCCGAGTTTCTGGCGCAGCAGACGCCTTCCTTTACTGCCGAAGACTGGCAGAACGCCGCGGATTTCATCGATTCACTGTCCCTGCCGCTACCCTCGCGTTTCGATACGATGACCAAGGCGGAGATACGCATGGAACGTTTGAAGAAGCGCGGGCTGGTGTAGCATGGCCCAGGCAAAGCTCCTTCTCGATACCAACATCCTCATCGACTACCTGCACGAGCGTGAGCCGTACTATGAAAAGGCCCGTCTGCTGATGGTGGCGGGTCGCTTGGGGGAATTCGAACTCTGGGTCTCCTCCTCGCAGGTCACCGACCTCATCTATATCCTCTCCGACGGCGGGCAGGCCTCTCAGATTCCCTCGGTCTTGGAAAACCTGCGCGCCCTGCGTAGCTTCATCGAGGTATACCCCGTCGGTGATAGCGAGGTCGACCGCATGCTGGCGACGATCTGGAAGGACCCCGAGGATGCCCTGCTGGCAGACATCGCCCTGCGCATGAAGGCCGACGCCATCATCACCCGCGACCAAGCAGATTTCGAGGAGACCCTCATCAAGGTGATGGACTGCGAGGAGTTCTTCGACTGGATGAAGCAGGAACGCCATCTCGACTACGCGGAAATCGCGTCTGGAGAGTTGCCCGAGACGTGCTGATCGACGAGCTGCAACATACGCTGCTGGACGCGGAGGTGCTTGCCCCGTTTTCCGACAAGCTCGACGCAGGGGAGGACGCCTCCGTCGGTCTGGCCTCCTCGGCACGGCCGTTTCTGGTGGCCTCGCTTTTCGCCCGCACACAGCGTCCGCTCTTCGTCATCGTCAGCGGCGAGGAGACCGCCGAGCGCTTTGCCCGTGCGGTTTCGGCCTACCTCGGCCGCGAACGTGTCCTGCTCTTTCCCGAGCGTCGCGACCTGCCCTGGCAGGAAACCCCTCCCGACCTGGGCATCGTCGGCGCGCGCACCCAGGCCTTGGGGCGTCTTGCGGCAGGGGATCCCATCGTCGTCATCGCCTCGGCACGCTCGCTGCTTTTGCGGACTGCGCCGTCTTCCAGCAAGCCCTTTGCGCCCGTCACCTTGCAGGTCGGCTCCCAAGCGCACGATACCGCGACCGGCGCCGACCTCGAATACGAGGAGCTTTCGGCCGCCCTTATCGCGCGCGGCTACAAAAACTGCGACGAACTCGACGGGCCGGGAACCTTTTCCATACACGGCGACTGCGTCGAGATCTACGGCGCGGGTGCCGCTTCACCGATACGCGCGGACTTCTTCGGCGATGAGATCGACGGGCTGCGCACCGTCATGGCGAGCACCGGGCAGAGCATCGGGGACCTGCAGCAGGCGCGCATCTGGCCGGCGCGGGAATTCGCCCTGAGCAAGCGCGGCGTCGAACGCCTGCAGGCACGCCTGGAAGACCGCGCCTTAAGCGATCAGCTCGTCGCCAACCACGTGCAGATGCTTGCCGCCGGCATCTCTTTTGCCGGCATGGAACGCTACCTGCCCGACCTATACGCCCAGCTCGAAACCCCCATCGCCCATGCCGCCCCAGACACCCTCGTCGTCGCCGTCGAGCCGCGCTCGCTCATCGACGACGCGACCCGCCGATACGACGAGCTCACGGCGGCCGGACGCGAGGCCGGGCTTTCCCCCGCGCAGATCGAGGCCCTCTTCTGCCCGCCTTCCCAACTGGACTTCGGCACCCAGCAGCGCGTCAGCATCCTGTCCATCATGCGCGCCGGCGGGATGGTGGACGTCGACCTCGCCGTCAAGCGTCCCGAGGTCGTCGGCCGCGAGGAACGTCTGCTCAACACGATTCGCAACAGCCTGGCCGGAAAGATGACGACCTGCTTTGCCGTCCCCGACCGCCATGCCCGCGACGACATGCGCCTCGTCTTCTCCGATGCGGCGATCCCGTTTGCCGAGGTCCTGGACTCCGATGACGCTACCCTGGACCGTGCGGTCTTAAACCTCATCGACATCGAGGTGCCCGCCGGCTTCATCCTGCCCGACGTCGGCCTTTCCCTCATCTCCATCAACGACCTCACGCGCAGCAACTCACAGACCGCCTCCCACAAGCCGGTCGACATCACCGAGGTCACCTTCCCGTACCAGCCGGGCGACTACGTCGTACACGCCTCGCACGGCATCGCCCGCTTCTCACAGATCGTTCGCCGAGACATCGGCGGCGTGGAGCGCGACTACCTCCTCCTCGAATACGCCGAAGACGACAAGCTCTACGTCCCGGTCGAGCAGATCGGCCGCATCACCCGCTACGTCGGCCCCGACGGAGCCGAGCCGCGTCTGACCCGCCTGAACTCCGCAGACTGGTCGCGCGCAACGACGAGGGCCCGCAAGTCTGCCAAGAAGCTCGCCTTCGACCTGGTCGACCTCTACGCCCGCCGCTCCACCGTCAAGGGCTTTTCGTATGCCGACGACGACATGATGCAGGAGGAGATGGAGCGGATCTTCCCCTACGAGGAGACCCCCGACCAGCTCGCCGCCATCGCCGACGTGAAGGCCGACATGGAATCCGAACGCCCCATGGACCGTCTCATCTGCGGGGACGTCGGCTTCGGCAAGACCGAGGTCGCCCTGCGCGCCGCCTTCAAGGCCGTGAGCAACGGCCGGCAGGTGATGGTCCTGTGCCCGACGACGATCCTGGCCCAGCAACACTACGCGACCTTCTCGGACCGCTTCGAACCCTTCGGGGTGCATGTGGAGGTCCTCTCGCGTTTCCGCAGCCCCAAGCAGCAGCAGGAGGCACTGGAAGGCCTGGCAGACGGCACGGTCGACGTCTTGGTCGGCACCCACCGCCTGCTCAGCCGCGACGTCAACCCCAAAAACCTCGGATTGGTCATCATCGACGAGGAGCAGCGCTTCGGCGTCCAGCACAAAGAGCAGCTCAAGAACCTCCGCGAGCACATCGACGTGCTCACGCTTTCGGCCACGCCCATCCCGCGCACGCTGCAGATGTCGCTTTCGGGCGTGCGCGACATGTCGCTCATCTCCACGCCGCCGGAGCATCGTCGTGCGGTACAGGTGCATGTGGGGGAGTGGGACGCCGACATCGTGAGCGGCGCGATCCGCCGCGAGATGGAACGCGGCGGGCAGGTCTACTACGTGAGCAACCGGGTCCGCACCATCGACGATGCGGTCGCACGTGTCCTCGAGGCGGCGCCCGAGGCACGCATCGGCGTTGCGCACGGGCAGATGGGGGAGGCCGAGCTCGAGGAGGTCATGGAGCGTCTGAGCGCCGGGGACATCGACGTGCTCGTCGCGACGACCATCGTCGAAAACGGCCTGGACAACCCGCACACGAACACCCTCATCATCGAGGACTCCCAGCGCCTGGGCCTAGCCCAGCTCTACCAGCTCAAGGGCCGTGTCGGCCGTTCCACCTCGCAGGCCTACGCCTACTTCCTCTTTCCGAAGGAGGAAGCGCTCACCCAGGACGCCATCGACCGGCTTGAGGCCATCGGCGAGTTCACCGACCTGGGGAGCGGGATGAAGATCGCCATGCGCGACCTGGAGATACGCGGGGCGGGCACCCTGCTCGGCGCCGACCAGAGCGGCAATATGTCCGCGGTCGGCTTCGACCTCTTCGCCTCGATGATCGCCGAGGCGGTCGCCAACGCCCGGGGATCGGAAACCATCGCGCATCCGGACACGGTTGTCGACCTGCCCTGCGACTGCCACATCCCCGAAGGCTACATGCCCGCCGCCGACGAACGCGTCGCCTTCTACCGGCGTATCGCGGCCGCCCAGACCGAAGACGAGGTCGACGTGATCGCCGAGCAGATGGAAAGCCTCTACGGCGAGGTTCCCGAGCCGACCGCCAACCTCTTCGACCTCGCCCGCATCAAGGCGCTGGCGGCCGACTGCGGCGTCGAGAACGTCTCGCAGACCGCCGGAAAACTGCTCCTCTCGCCGGTCTCCCGCGAATTCAAACGTCTGGTGGACACCGATGTGCAGGCCCACGACGTGATGCTGCGCGAACGTGTCGTCTACACCGAGCGGCGACAGCGCTGCAGCAGGGCGCTGCAGCCCGAGGATGCGGTCATCCAGGTCGCGCTCACCGTTCTGCGCGAACTCGCACGGGTGGCCGAGGAAAACCGCTAGTTTCCCGTTAGTTCTTCAGATCGTTGTAGGTGTTGAGGGTCTCCTCGATGGCGGCACGCTGCGCTTCGAGCTGCTCGTTGGAGGCCTGGAGCTCCTCGAGCTGGGACTGGGCCTCGGTGATGCTCTGCTGCGTCTGCGCGTAGGTGGTCGCCGTGGAGCTGTTGACGGCGTAGTTGATGATCAGAAACAGGAGGGCGGCGACGATGAGGACGGCACAGACGAGGATGGCGACCCGCGAGGTCGGCGCCGTGCCGCGTGCCTGACGCGTCTGGTAGCTCGTAACCGAGGAGGGGCGTGCCGAATAGCGCGAGTAGTCGCGGTATTGGCCGGACCGGCTGTTCCTGTCGAAGCGCGAGGTGTCGTTGTGCCGGACCGTCGGCTGGTTCTGGCCATACGAGGAACGGGAGGTTCGCCGTCCGTCGTTGCGCTGGTTGTCGTAACGGCCGTTCATCCGCCGATCACCTGCTGGTAGTAACCGCCCTTGCTCTCATCGAGGATGCCGAAGCTGTAGCCGAGGTCCTTGAGCCCCTTGATGATCTTGGGTAGGGCCTCGACGGTGGTCGTCTTGCCCGGGTTGTCGTGCATCAGCACGCAGATGCTGGAATCGGAGTCGGCGAAGTCCTTGGCCTGGCTGATGACGTTGTCGATCAGGGTGTCGGTCGGGACGACGCCGTCGACCATCTCGCTGGCCTCGCTGTCGCCGGCCGAGACGTTCCAGTCGAAGTACTGGTTTCCCTTCTTGAGCATCTCCTCGGGCAGGGACGTGGCGATGCCTGAGTTGTAGTAGCCGATGGTCGCACTGCCGCCCACGAAGCGCATGATGTGGACCTCGTGTCCGAGGATCCCCTCGACCTTCTCCTGGAGTTTGTCGAAGTCGTTGTTGAAGTAGTTCTTGACCGTGCCCTTGTAGAAGGTGAAGTCGTCGTTGTGGTCCCAGTCGTGCAGGCCGACGGCGCATCCCTGTGCCTCGATGTCGGCAAGCAGGTCGAGGTCGAGGTATTCGTATTCCTCGTCGTCGGCCAGGACGAACCAGGTGGCGACGGCATCGTTTTCCTTGAGGGTCTCGAGCAGCTGCGGGGTGTTCGCGTCGCAGGGGCCGTCGTCGAAGGTGAGGTAGGCGACCTTGCCGGATTCGTCCCCTAAAAAGGCGAGACGGCCCTGGGCGTTGCGCCATTCGATGAGGTCGTCGCCTTTGAGATCGGTCTGCTCAACGAGGGTGTCGTTGGTTTTTTGCGCCTCGTCGAGGTCGCCTTGGACGCTCTCGAGCTCCTCCTGCGCCTCGGCCAGCTGCGAGGCGGTGTTGGAGAAGTAGACGGTCTCCACGATCGCCAGGATGACGAGGACGACGATGATGATGATGAGGACCGGCAGAAGCGGTGACCTGCGCTGTTGTTGTGCATATGCCATAGAGGGCATTTTATCTGCTCAGAGTGCCTACAGCAAAATTCTGCGCAGAAACTCCCCAGTGTATGAGCCTTCGGTGTCAGCCACCTCCTCAGGGGTGCCGCTGGCGATGACACGCCCGCCGCGGATGCCGCCTTCCGGCCCGAGGTCGATGATGCGGTCGGCGCTTTTGATGACATCGAGGTTGTGTTCGATGACGAGCACGGTGTTGCCGGCGTCGACCAGGCGCTGCAGGACGTTGAGGAGCTGCTTGACGTCCTCGAAGTGCAGGCCGGTCGTCGGCTCGTCGAGGAGGTAGAAGGTCTTGCCCGTCTGGCGTTTCTGCAGTTCGCTCGCCAGTTTCATGCGCTGCGCCTCGCCGCCGGACAGCGTCGTGGCGGGCTGGCCGAGCTTGATGTACCCCAGGCCGACGTCGAAGAGCGTCTTGAGCTTGCGGTTGATGGAGGGGTGGTTTTCGAAGAAGTCGAGGGCCTCGGCGATCGTCATGTCCAAGACCTCGGCGATGTTCTTGCCGCGGTAGGTGATCTGCAGGGTCTCGCGGTTGTAGCGGGTGCCGCCGCAGACCTCGCAGGGCACGTAGATGTCGGGCAGAAAGTGCATCTCGATCTTGAGGGTGCCGTCGCCCTTGCAGGCCTCGCAACGTCCGCCGCTCACGTTGAAGGAGAAGCGCCCCGGGCCGAAGCCCTTCGCGCGGCTTTCGGGGACGGAGGCGAAGAGGTTGCGCACGTCGTCCCAGACGCCGGTGTAGGTCGCCGGATTCGACCGCGGCGTGCGGCCGATGGGGGACTGGTCGATGTCGATGACCTTGTCGATCAGGTCGAGCCCCTCGATCTTGCGGTACTTCCCGCAGCGGTGGCGTGCGTGCATGACGGCGTTCGCCATCGCCGGGGCCAGCGTGTCGGTGATCAGCGAGCTCTTGCCGCTGCCGGAGACGCCGGTCACGAGCGTGAGGGTGCCGATCTCGATCTCGGCGGTGATGTTCTGCAGGTTGTTCTCGGAGGCGCCGACGATCCTGATCTTGCCCCGTCTGGGGTTGCGGCGCTCCTGGGGCACGGGGATCTCACGTACGCCCGCCAGGTACTGGCCGGTGATGGATTCTTTGCAGGCAGCGATGTCGTCGGGCGTTCCGGTCGCGACGATCTTTCCGCCCTGCACGCCGGCGCCCGGCCCGATGTCGACGACGTAGTCGGCGCTGCGTATCGTCTCCTCGTCGTGTTCGACGACGATGACGGTGTTGCCGAGGTCGCGCAGGCTGCGCAGGGTATCGATGAGGCGTTGGTTGTCGCGCTGGTGCAATCCGATGGAGGGCTCGTCGAGGATGTAGAGGACCCCCATGAGTCCGGCGCCGATCTGGGTGGCCAGGCGGATGCGCTGGGCTTCGCCGCCGGACAGCGTCGCGGTCGGACGGTCGAGCGTCAGGTAGTCGAGGCCGACGTTGACCATGAAGCGCAGGCGTTCGCAGATCTCCTTGACGATGGGCTGTGCGATGGGAAGCTGGCGTTCCTCGAAGTCCAGCCCGCCGAAGAAGTCGAGGGCCTCGAGGGCGGAAAGTTGGGTGGCCTCGTAGATGTTCTTGTCGCCGACGGTCACCGCCAGGACCTCGGGCTTCAGGCGGCTGCCGTGGCAGGTGGTGCAGGGGTTGACCGACATGTAGGCTTCCAGGCGCTCGCGGGTCTTTTCGCTCTCGCTTTCCTCGTGCTTGTCCATGATGCTCTGCACCAGGCCCGACCAGCGGCTGTACCAGTAGGTGTCGCGGCCGTCGCGGGTCACGTAATCGATGCGGATGCGTTCGTCCCCGGTTCCGTACATGAGGCCGTCGCGGACCTTCTTGGGAAGATCCTCGTAGGGCACGTCGGTCTCGGCGCCGAAGTGATGCACGACCGCGGCGATCATCTGCGGATAGTAGTTGCTCGACGGCGAGAAGCTGACGATGGCGCCCTCGTCGATCGAAAGGCTCGGGTCGGGGACGAGCAGATCGGGGTTGACCTCCTCACGCGAGCCGAGTCCGAGGCAGTCGGGGCAGGCGCCGTAGGGGGCGTTGAAGGAGAAGTCGCGCGGGTTGAGCTCATCGAGCGAGTAGTCGTGTTCGGGACAGGCGAGTGCGAGGCTGTAGGTGTACTCGCCGGCCTCCCCGCCGGCGGCCTTCGCGCCGCTCGAATGGTCGGCCTCGGCGGCCCCGGTATCCGAGTTCTTCTCCATCACCTTGATGAGGACGGTCCCCTTGGTGAGCGTCGTGGCGGTCTCGATGGCCTCGACGAGGCGTCCGAGGGCGCTCTCCTTCAAGACGATGCGGTCGACGATGACCTCGATGTCGTGCTTGAACTTCTTGTCGAGTTTTAAGTCCTCGGAAAGCTGATGGACCTCGCCGTCGATACGCACCCGTGCGAAGCCCTCCTTCTGCAGGTCCTTGAAGACCTGGACGAATTCGCCCTTGCGTCCGCGGACGATGGGGGCCATGACCATGACGCGTTCCCCGGTGCCGTGCGCCATGACCTTGTCGGCAATCTGATCGGGGGTCTGACGCTCGATGACGCGGCCGCATTCGGGGCAGTGGGGGATGCCGACGCGTGCGTAGAGCAGGCGCAGGTAGTCGTAGATCTCGGTGACGGTGCCGACGGTGGAGCGGGGGTTCTTGCTCGTCGTCTTCTGGTCGATGGAGACGGCAGGCGAAAGCCCGTCGATGGCATCGACGTCCGGCTTGTCCATCTGTCCGAGGAACTGCCGGGCGTAGCTCGAAAGCGATTCCACGTAGCGGCGTTGTCCTTCGGCGTAGATCGTGTCGAAGGCGAGCGAGGATTTGCCCGAGCCCGACAGGCCGGTGAAGACGACGAGGTTGTCGCGGGGGATCTTCAGGTCGATGTCTTTGAGGTTGTGCTGCCGTGCACCGCGCAACGCGATGTATTCCGAAGCCATGGGCCCCCCTACTTTCCTCTGCTCGATATGGGCAAACTACCACTGTAACAGACTTTTGACATGAGCACCCTCCGATGCCGTGGTAGGATAGCCTCCGCACAAAAAGCCAAGAAAAAGGA
>JAJQAN010000004.1 GCA_021203765.1 Coriobacteriaceae bacterium
GCGGCCTCAAGGGCTGTACGGATCAGTTGTTCGACGAAGTCACGCACGCTTATCTGTCGCTCCCTCAGCAGGTCTCGTTTGCGCTGCCACACAAAAACAGGCCACCAGCAAAAACCGATGGCCTGTGTTGAATCTGGTCGGGTAGACAGGATTTGAACCTGCGACCACTCGACCCCCAGTCGAGTGCGCTACCAAACTGCGCCACTACCCGATTCACCTGCGACTTGCCTGCCTTCGGGCGGGCCGGCCGCGTGTAGGAATGATAGCACAATGCAGAGGCCACAAACTTGGAAGCAAAGACCTTCCAAATTCAAAGCTTGGAATAGAGCGGCTCGTATATAATGAACCATGACGGTTGCAATTCAGTTAACGTCGTAGGAGGAACACCCATGAAACGCCGCATCGCCATTCCGCTCGCCATAGTCGCTTCGCTCGCACTTTTGCTCTCGTTGGCCGGCTGCGGCAACGACCATCAGGTCATCCCCCAGGGAAAGTCCTGCCTGTCCTGTCATTCAGAGGACAAGGAGACCTACGACATCACCGAGGCGCCGGAAAGCGCCATCGAGACGGGCACGACGCTCACCGTCCAGACGAACGCCGACTCCATCGTCGTCTGCACCCCGATCTTCACCTCCGAAGACGGCTCGACCTACACCCCCGTCCAATACTCCACCAGCACCGTCACCGACGGCGAGGTCACCTTGGAGCTTGACGAAGGGATGTGGGCCATCGCCATCGACAAGGGGGACAGCTCCACGTCCAAGCTGGTCAACGTCGTTCCCGGTGCCGACCCGGCGACCATCGATCTATAGAGATCATCTGAGTCGTTCCACGCACAAATGAAGACGGAGGAAGAAAAGCGCTGGGAGATGATGCAGCGGGTATTGCTTGCCGAATCCCGCGGTGAAGCCCCCGTGCGTGTATCATCGCAAAAGACGCTCTTCGGCATTAAGAGCCACGTGGAGACCGTCATCGAGCGTACGGCCGCCGAGGAAGACGAGCGGGCGCTCGAAAAGCTCCGTCAATCAAAGGCAGGATATCCAGACGCCCAAGACGTCGGAGCAACCGAGTAAAATCACTCGTCCTTTTGCGAGGGAGTGCAAGCCCGGGATCCAAGCATCCGCTCGATGAGATAGCCCTCGCGGACTCCCTCATGGCATATCTCGATCGTCTGAGCGCCGTAGTGCTTCATCGTCGCATATGCTATGGCGCAGCCCGGCATGACGGTATGTATGCGTTCCGGGGCGGTCTCGCAGATCGCGTGTGACAGGTTCTCGCGATCGTCCTTTAACAGCCCGAGCAGTTCGTGGAAGTCATCCAGATGGAGTTTTTTGGGGTGGCTCGGAAGGTCGTGTACCTCCGCATGGATACGGGCGCAGGCGCGGATGCTGCCGCCCATTCCAACGAAGTGCTTGCTGTCGAAGGTATGACGTGGCAGGGGCAGACCCTCCAGGCGTTCGAGGAAGGCCTCTTCGATCGCCTTTGCCTCCTTATGCGTCGGCAGGATATCGGCGACCAGCTCGCTATAGGAGGACAGGGCTCCCTGTTTGATGCTGACCCGCTCCATCTCAACGCCGTCCTTGATGCTGTTCAGCTCAGCCGAACCTCCGCCGATATCGAGCGTCGTCGCGTTATGGATGTGATGCGCACACGAAGCTCCGACGAATCCGAGATGGGCCTCTTCGTCCTCGCTCAGTACGATCGGGCGCTTTCCGACCTCTGTCTCGATGGCGTCGAGGACCTCGTCGGTGTTGCTGCAGTTGCGTACGGCGGCCGTGGCGAAGATGTCGCAACGGACGCAGTCGAGGTAGCGTGCGCTTCTCACGTGCCGTTTGAGGACCGACACCGCCTTCTTGATGCCCGAAGGCATGAACACGCCGTCATCCACATGTGCCGCAAGACCTGCGCTGACCTTCTCGTCGATGATCGGAGTCAGGTCTTTTCTGCTGTATGCGGGAAGCGAGTCGTCCTGCACCTCGAAGATGACGAGGCGTATCGAATTCGACCCGAGGTCTATGACTCCGTAATTTGCCACGTGTAAACCTCAGCGCGGTGTTCTGCCGCTACTCTTTCCCCCTGGCCAGCCGCTTTTGCTCCTGACGCTCCACCAGTTCATCTGATTTCGGCAGGTGATACGCCAGATAGATCGAGTAGAGGGCGCATATCACACAGGCGCAGCCGATGGCGTAGTACGGCCAGACGTTGAGGGCTGCGATGCAGGTGGTGAAAAAGCCGATGCCGGCCGGTGCGAAGGTGAACAGCGTGCCGAAGAGCGTCATCCAGGAAAGCAGGATCGTCCCGAACTGGCGCTTGCCGATCTCCTTGAAACGGAACTGTATCATCAGCGCGAGGATCGCGTTGGTGGACGCCATGAGGATGAGGCACATCCAGTCGTTCAAGATCAACCTGATGCAGCTGAAGAGCAGGGCGCCGATGAGGTAGCCGGTGATCCCGCGGATGACGGCGGTCCTGACGGAGACCTCCCGGCCCTGATAGTACTTGCCGAAGACCTCCTGGCGTTCGTAGCGGATGCAGCGGTAGAGCGAGAAGAACTCGATTAAGACGAAGCACATGCAGCCGATGCAGAGCACCTCGAAGAGCCAGAAGCCGATCTCGAAGAACCACTGGTGGAAGAGGAGCGAAAACGTGATGTCATGGCCGAAATACCAGCAGTGCATCCAGAAGTAGAAGGGACATTGCTTGTTGCGTACCTGCATGTACATGCTGGTCCCGTACTGGATGAAGCCGAAGATGTAGGTGATGAAGGCTGCGGCGACGACCGCCGTCGGGTTGGCATAGACGATGTCCATGACCTGATCGATGGTGTACATGAACTCAACTCCTCTCCCCTGCCCTGGTATAGAGCAGACCCAAGTCGATGTTCGTAACTCTACACCAAATGATTCGGGATAGAGGAGAGATTCTGACGGCGAATAGCCAGATTTCTACTTTTCGACGAGCGGCAGCTGCTCCACGTCGGGCTTCCCGTTCGGATTGACCGGGATGCGTTCCATCTCGACGAAGAATTCGGGGATCATGAAGGAGGTCAGGTTCTCAGAGAGCTCATCTTTGATGTGTGCGACATCCGCGCCAGGTTCGGTGGGGACGTAGTACGCGATCATGTAGGAGAGGCCATCCGAATCGGTCATCGCACGGACGACGGCTTTTTGTACGTCCTCGCACTGTGAAAGCCTCGATTCCACCTCCGCAATCTCCACACGCTTGCCGTAGATCATGATCTGGTTGTCCTCCCGGTGGAGGAAGGCGATGTTGCCGTCGGGCAGCCAGTAGCCCAAATCCCCGCTCCTGTACTCGCATCCGCCGTCGGGCAGGGGCACGAAGGCCTTGTTCTCCTCCTCGTGGTCCCCGATGTATCCCATGGAGACCCCTGCACCCGAGATGCAGATGACGCCGGTCTCCCCCGTCTCCACCTCGTTTCCCTCTTCATCGCGGATACAGACTTCGACCCCCAATATGGGCTTTCCTATCGGATAGGTGCCGTCCTCGAGGACGTGTCCTTGGTTGCAGTTGTAGTAGGCGGCGCAGACCGTGGTCTCGGAAGGCCCGTAGGTGTTGTAGACCGTCGCCTGGTCCAGGAGATTGTCGACATAATGGCCACGCAGGACGTCTCCGCCGCTGATCAGCAGCCTCAAAGTAGACGGGATCGAAGGCAGCTGGTTGATGTCGGCCAACAGATACGGGAAGCCGGAGATCATGGTCACCGCGTTGTCCTCTACGAAGTCCATCAGGGAAGGCATGTCTTCCCGATACGCATCGGGCGGGATGGCCAGGCCGGCGCCGTTGAGGAGACTTGCGAACACCTCCTCGACGAAGATGTCGAAGGAGCAGACCGAATACTGCAACATGACGTCGCCGGGCTGCGGGCCGAATTCGTGGGAGAAGGCCCGGACGTAGTTGCAGACGTTGCGGTTGCGGACGCAGACGCCCTTCGGGCGGCCGGTGGTGCCGGAGGTGTAGAGCACATAGGCGGGGTCGTCGGGGTCCACCTCGCGCATACCCTGAGGAGCGTTTGCATCGGAGGTTTTCAGCTCATCGTCTGCAAAGCGCAGGTCGAACCCCTGCAGCTTTTCTACCAGGTCGGGTTCGGTCAGGATGAAGTCGACCTGCGCGTCCGTCATCATGTCGTGTATGCGGCCGGTGGGAAAACTCGGTTCCGCCGGCACGTAGCGGGCGTCGCATTTGAGGACGGCGAAGATGGAGGCAATCATCTCGGCACGGTGTCGCATGACGATGCCGACGGTACGGACGTCTTCCGGGAAGGTTGCGGCGAGGCCGTCGACCATCCGGGAGAGGTCTTCGAAGGTGAGCGTACGATCCTCTTCGATGATGGCGGGCTTGTCAGGATATTTCTCGACTACCTGCAAAAAAAGGCTGTATAGAGTATCCATGAGGTTAAAACGGCTCCTAGTTTCTCAAGATCCAGTCGATGCCGGCGGCGGTACGCTTCATGGAATTCTTCTGGTGCCCGCCGGGATTCAATTCGAAGACGGAATCGATGCCGTGCTCGGCATAGAACCGCTGGATCTCAGCGGTGTTTTCCTGCACGGGCTGAATAAAGGTATTGTCGGTCTGGGCCTCCTGGTCGCCTAAGGAGAAGAAGACATGGTCCAAGGCGGCCTTCGGCTCATGGTCGAAGACGTATTCCTTGAAGTCGGGAAACCACATGGAGCCGGACATGCTGGCGACACGTGTGAATGCGTCCGTTTGATACGGAGCATAGACCGCGAAGAGCCCGGCGAGGGAATATCCCGTGATACCCCGCCACGCGGGCGTGCCGTCTATGTTCTCCTCGGCCTTCGGCATGATCTTTTGTGTCAACAGCTCCAGGTAGTCGTCTGCTCCTCCCGTACAGGGGGTGTCATGCTTTGAGATGGGCGGGCAGTCCCACGGTGTCATGTCGTGGCTCCAGGACAGCCCTCCGATGGCGACGAAGGTGCAGTCGGGGCTTTCCAAGTTCTGCAACTGCTTATAGACCCTGCCTGTCATGAAATCCATGACGGTGTGGAAGTAGACGACGGGTTTGTCGGAACCCGAGGCAGGGTACACACGTACCTTCTTCCCCTGCTCGGTAAAAGAAATCATAAAGACGAATTCCTTCCTGTTTCGGCTTTCTAGCCGAGGAAATCGTCTACGCATTATCCCTAAGCAGAGGACAAATGAGGCTTATGGTATTCGAAACGTAACCTTTCCGATGAAATGATGCCCGTGGAGGCGTCTTTAATTGGACAGATATCGTGTACACGTTTATAACCTACTAATGTGCTAGGTAATTGTCAAGACGCGAATTCTCTCATTCTGCAAAATCAGTATCAAAACCGATGCCCATCGGACGTATTATGAACAGGCGTTGCATCATAAGAAGCGGGTTTGTCGATATACATCTCCGGTTAACAAGGATTCGGTGCATATCATGAAGCAGGAAGAGATCGAAAGGCTCTACGAGGCGATCGAAGAGAGCGGCTTCACGGTCGCCATAACCGGCGCCGGCATCTCTATCGCAGCCGGTGGTTGCTCCTATACGGGCATGATGGCACGCGGCGGTATGGGGCTGCGTTCCTCCAACCCGGAGAAGATGTACAAGGCCATCTACAACATCTTCTTGAAGGCCGCCTTCGAACACGGACCGACCATTGCCCACAAGGCCCTGGCGAGGCTCGAGGAGATGGGCAAGCTCCAGGGCATCATCACCACCAACGAGGACTGCATCCATACGATCGCCGGTTCGAAGAACGTTGCCGAGCTCGAGGGCGGCTGCCAGGTCAACACCTGCAACGACTGCGGGTACCGCAACTTCGACTATGAAATATGGAACCACGGAAAGATGCCCCGCTGTCCCGAATGCGGCGGCATCATGCTCCCCTACGACATCTACAGCCACATAAGCCTCTGGCCGCCTGCGGTCGAAAACGCCCAGGAATGGACGAGCAAGGCCGACCTCTTCTTGATCATCGGCACCTCGGGCTATTTCGGCTCGGCCTACTGGGGCTACCGCAAGCCGGATGCGAAGATCATACAGATCAACCCCAAGCGGACGGGCTTCGACTCCATCGCCGACCTGAACATCCATGAGGAGGCCGATCCGGTCTTCGAGGCGCTGATGAAGCTCGAGGAGGACGCGTAAGACCCGTTCAGGCTCACTCCCACTCGACGGTCGCCGGGGGTTTGGACGTGATGTCGTAGACGACGCGGTTGATGCCGTCGACCTCGGCGACGATCCTCGTCGAGATGCGGGTGAGCACGTCGGCGGGCAGTTTGGCCCAGTCCGCCGTCATCGCATCGGTGCTTTCCACCGCACGCAGGATGATCGGGTTTTCGTAGGTACGCTCGTCCCCCATCACACCGACGCTGCGGATGTCGGGCAGGACCGCGAAGTACTGCCAGCAGGCATGCTCGCTGTTGCGCTCGCCGGTCTCCTCGTACAGGCGCTGGTTGTAGGCGTCCAACTCCTCGCGCACGATCGCATCGGCATCCTTGAGGGTGGCGAGCTTTTCGGGCGTGACCGCCCCGATGATGCGGATGGCCAGGCCGGGCCCCGGGAAGGGCTGCCTATGCACCATGTGGTCCGGCAGGCCCAGCGCCGTGCCGAGCTCTCTGACCTCGTCTTTGAAGAAGTGGTCGAGGGGCTCGATCAGCTCGAAATGCACCCCTTCGGGAAACGGGATGAGGTTGTGGTGGCTTTTGATGGTCGATGCCTTGCCGCCGGTCTTGCGGGCACCGCTTTCGATGATGTCGGGATAGATCGTACCCTGCGCCAGAAACTGCACGCCGTCGAGTTTTTCGGCGACGTCGAAGAATTCCTTCCAGAACTGCGAGCCGATGATGGAGCGCTTCTGCTCGGGATCCTCCACCCCGTCGAGGAGTTTTGCGTAACGCTCCTCGGCGTGCACGTGGATGAAGTCGACGTCGAAGTTCTTGGTGAAGACCTCCTCGACCTCCTCAGGCTCGTTCTTGCGGAGCAGGCCGTGGTTGACGAAGACGCAGGTCAGCTGTTTGCCGATGGCCTTGGAGCAGAGGGCTGCGACGACCGAGGAGTCCACGCCTCCCGAAAGCCCCAAGATGACGCGTGCGTCGCCCACCTGCTCGCGTATGGCTGCCACCGTGTCCTCGATGACAGAATCCATCGTCCAGTCGGGAGCCAGTCCGCAGATGGCAAAGAGGAAGTTGGAGAGCATCTCGTCGCCGTACGGGGTGTGCCGCACCTCCGGATGGAACTGCGTCGCATACAGCTTACGTTCGGCACACTCCATGGAGGCGACCGGGCAGGTCTCGGTGGTCGAGGTTATGCAGAACCCTTCGGGTACCTCGGAGACGGAATCACGGTGGCTCATCCAGACCGTCTGCTCGTCCGGTGTCGTTCCCAAAAGCTTCGAGCGGCCTTCATCGCATCGCCTCATGTCGGCCGGGCCGTATTCGCCGATGTCGGTGTGGGCGACCTTTCCGCCCAAGGTCAAGGCCATGATCTGCTGGCCGTAGCAAAAGCCGAGTATGGGCAATCCGAGCTCGAAGATGCCTGGATCGAGGGAGGGGGCGTCGTCGGCGTAGACGCTTGCCGGACCGCCGCTTAAGATCAGGGCTGACGGATCGAGGGCGGCTATCTCGTCGGCCGGGGTGTCACAGGGGACGATTTCGGAGTAGACGTGCAGGTCGCGGACCCGTCGGGCGATGAGCTGGCCGTACTGGGCCCCGAAATCGAGTACGAGGACCTTTTGCTGTGTGCGATCCTCCCCCATCATCGCCTCCTTACATACAACCCTATACGTTAAAACGGAAGTGCATCACATCGCCGTCCTGGACGACGTAATCCTTGCCTTCCATGCGCAGCCGTCCGGCCTCGCGGCATCCCGCCTCTCCGCCGTATTCGACGAAATCGTCATACGATGCCGTCTCGGCCTTGATGAAGCCCTTCTCGAAATCCGTATGTATGACCCCGGCGGCCTGGGGCGCCTTCGCCCCGATGGGGATGGTCCAGGCCTTGACCTCCATCTCGCCTGCCGTGAAAAAGGACTGCAGGCCCAGGATGCGGTAGGCGGCCTTGGCGAGGCGGGACAGCCCCGATTCCTCCAGACCGAGAGAGGCGAGGTATTCGGCGGCCTCGTCGTCGTCGAGCTCGGCGAGGTCAGCCTCCACCTTCGCACAGATGGGCAGGGGCTTTTCCCCGTCGATGGCGGGCAGGTCGGCCGCGGCGTCGGCCTCATCGACGTTTGCCAGATACAGGATCGGCTTCATCGTCAGAAGATGCAGGTCGGCGATCAGGCCGGCCTCCTCCTCGTCCAGGCCGAGGGTACGCGCCGGTTTGCCGTCGTCGAGCCAGGCCTCCACCCGTTTGGCCGTCTCGTACTTGGGGACGTTCGCCTTGTCGCGCTTTGCATCCTTGTCCAGACGCGGCAAGGCCTTCTCGAGCGTGGCCAGATCGGCCAGGACCAGCTCGGTGCGGATGACGTCGACATCGTGTTCCGGGTCGGTACAGCAGTCAGAGCGCACGACCTCGGAATCGGTGAAGTAGCGGATGACCTCGCAGATCGCATCGGTCTCGCGGATGTTGGCAAGGAACTGGTTTCCCAGGCCCTCGCCCTCGCTCGCACCCTGTACCAGCCCGGCTATATCGACGAATTCGACGTTTGCCGGGACGATGCGTCCCGGATGGACGATATCGGCCAGCACCTCGAGCCGCTCGTCGGGCACCGGCACGATGCCGACGTTGGGGTCGATGGTCGCAAAGGGATAGTTCGCCGCAAGGCCCGTCTGCTCGGTCAGGGCCGTGAACAGGGTGGATTTTCCGACGTTGGGAAGACCGACGATCCCGATCGAGAGTGCCATGGAGACGAACCCCTTTGCCGACGAGTGCTACCTGCAGAGATACGAACGTAAAGCCCTTTTAGGATACCAGAGAAGAACGCATAGAGGGGCTTTTATGTGCGCAGGATACGAGGGTCAGGAATCGTCTTCGTCTTCGTCCTCTTCTTCATCCTCGTCTTCGTCCGCATCAGACCCGCCGCCGGGAAGTTCGGTCAGGACCGCGCAGCCGGCATCGTTCACCGTCGTCTGCAGCTTCACGCCTTCGTCATCCAGATTGGCGGAGTTCTCATTGAGATCCTTGAGCAGGCTCTTAGCGCGTTTGCCGGTCAGGGGCGTCGGCTGGTAGTTGTTCGTCGAGGTGCTCGAGGAGACCGAACAGGGCACGACATCGATGTCCTCGAGGTTCTCATCGTCCATGACCAGGACCCCGCCGACGAAGGTGAAGGTCTGCTGGAAGATCATGGTGTTGTAGTCCATCGGGTTGTCGTTGCCGCCGAAGCAGAAGTTGCCGAGCGAATAGCAGATGTAGCGGTCGTTGTAGCATTCGATCCCCTGCAGGACGTGTGGATGGGCACCGAGCACCAGGTCCACGCCCTCGTCTATGGCCTCATGCGCCATCGACACCTGTTCGGAGTCGGGGGCATAGTCCCCTTCGATGCCCCAGTGGAACATGCCGATGATGAGGTCGCAGCCCTCGTCCTTGAGCTGGTCGATGTCGTCTTTCATCAGGTCGACCGAATCGTCGTAGCCGTTCAAGACGTTGATCCCGAGAAGCCCGACGGTGATGCCCTGCACATCGTAGGTCGCGTTGCGGTCGTAGCCGAAACTGACGATACCCTCGTCGTCGAGGGCGGTCTTGGTGTCCTCATAGGCGTCGTCGCCGTAGTCGAAGGCATGGTTGTTCGCGAGGCTCACCGCCTCGACGCTCCCCTTCTTCAGGATCTTCGCGTACGACGGGTCGCCCCTGAAGGCGAACTCCTTGTCCTCACGCGTCCCCCTGGTGCTGAGGGTCCCCTCGAAGTTGGCGATCGTCAGAGCATCGCTGTCCGTATACTTTTTGACCTGCTTGAAGAAGTAGCCAGGTTTTCCGAGGGCCAGGTCGTTGTAGACGGTCGAAAACGCGGTGTTGCTGTCGTAGTTGACATCATCTCCGAGGGTGCAGTCGCCGATGGCCGAGACCTGGAACGACACCGTCTCCCCCGTCGGTGCCGCTTCCTCGATGGCCCCTTCGTTGACGACGGCGTCGGCGGGTTGCTCCGTCTGCGTATTTTCAGTCGAACCTCCCTCGCTGCCGGAGGAAAGAGGGCCGCAGGAGAAGAGCCATATACATACAGCAACGATGGCGGCGATGATAAGGATGATGATCAGGATCCGCGGCCAGCGTCTGCGCGGCTTGGCATAGATCATGCCTCCGTGCCCGTATCCGCTCGAACCGTAGACGCCGCGTGCGTCGCCGCCGTACAGACCCAGAGGCGTATTGTTTCTCTGATTCATAACGACTCTCTCGTTTGATGCTGCTGCTTTATTGCCGTATATGATAGCATCCGCGATTATGAGATGCCGTTCAGATTGTCAGACGTCTCCACAGACAGAGGATGACACGAAAAAAGCCCGCCGGTCGGCGGGCTTTTTGAGATGCGCTGCTGCTGTGAAACTGTGGGATCTACCTGTTGCGTCTGCGCGGGCGCCGATCCGGACCGTTTCCCCCGCCGCTGTTGTTGCCGTGGTTGTTGTTTCCCTGCGGCTTTGTGGAACGGGGCGCCTCGGGTTTGTCGAGGCGGTCGAGGCTGATCTTGCCGGTCTTGGGGTCGACTTCGGTGACGACGACCTTGACGGTATCCCCGATGTTCAAGACGTCCTCGACCGTGTCTACGCGGCCTTTTGCGACCTTGCTGATGTGGAGCAGGCCGTCCTTGCTCGGGGTCAGTCTGACGAACGCGCCGAAGGATTGGATGTTGACGACCTCGCCTTCGAACTCCTCGCCCTCCTCCGGCTCCTTCACGATCTCCTCAATGCGGCGCTTTGCATCTTCTCCGCCGGTGTCGACCGAGGCGATGTAAACGGTGCCGTCCTCTTCGATCTCGATGTTCGCGCCCGTCTCCTCCTGGATCTCGCGGATGACCTTGCCGCCGGAGCCGATGACCTCGCGGATCTTGTCGACCGGGATCTCGATCGTCATGACGCGCGGTGCGAACTCGCTCAGCTCCTCACGGGGTGCCTGGATCGTCTCGAGCATCGCATCGAGGATGAAGGCGCGCCCTTCCTTGGCCTGCTCGAGGGCCTTACCGAGTATCTCGGTGGAAAGTCCTTTGGCCTTGTTGTCCATCTGAAGGGCGGTGATGCCCTTTTCCGTGCCACAGACCTTGAAGTCCATGTCCCCGAGGAAGTCCTCGAGACCCTGGATGTCGGTCAGGACGACGGATTCGTCCTCCTCCTTGATGAGACCCATGGCGATGCCGGAGACCGGCCGCTTGATGGGCACACCGGCATCCATCAACGCCAGCGTCGAACCGCAGGTCGATGCCATGGACGAGGAGCCGTTCGACTCCAAGACCTCGGAGACGATGCGTATGGTATACGGGAATTCCTCGGGAGACGGGATCATGGGCTCCAGTGCACGGGATGCCAGCGCGCCGTGTCCCAGCTCGCGGCGTTTGGGAGCGCCCATGCGCCCGGTCTCGCCGGTGCAGTAGGGCGGGAAGTTGTACTGGTGGATGTAGCGCTTGCCTTCGCAGGGATCGATGGTATCCAGACGCTGCCATTCGTTCAGCAGACCGAGCGTCAGAACGGACAGCACCTGCGTCTGTCCACGCTGAAACAGACCGGAACCATGTGCGCGCTTGAGATAATGCGGCTTGATGTAGAGCGGACGCACCTCGTTTATCTTGCGTCCGTCGACGCGTTCGCCCGTCTCGATGATCATCGTGCGCATGGCCTTGCGTTCGAGCGCCTTGCAGGCCGCCGCGATCTCGCGGCTCCACTCCTCCTGCTGCTCCTCGGTAAACGTCGAGCGGATCTCCTCGTTGAGCTCGTCGACCTTGTCCAGACGCGAGAGTTTGTCGGGGTCCTTCAGGGCGGCCGCCATGCGGTCGTAGTAGCCCTCGACGCGCTCGTCGACCTCGGGCACCGGTTCGTCGAGCTCGTATTCCTTCTTCTCGATGTCGACCTGGGAGAGGAACTTTTCCTGCTCGTCGCAGAACTCGCCGATGACCTTCTGGGCGAACTCGAGGGCTGCGAGCATATCCTCTTCGGAGATCTCGTCGGCGCCTGCCTCGACCATGCTGACGTAGTCCTTCGTACCGGCGACCGTCAGCTCGAGGTCGGAGTTCTCGTCCTCTTCGAAGGTCGGGTTGACGATGAATTCCCCGGTGTCGCGGTCACGGCCGATACGGACCCCCGCGCAGGGGCCGTCGAAGGGCACGCCGCCGGCGAGCAGGGCCGCGGAAGCACCCATGATGGCGATGACGTCGGGCTGGTTCACCTGGTCGCAGCACAGCGTCGTGATGACGATGTGGACCTCGTTGCGGAAGCCGTCGGGAAAGCCCGGACGGATGGGACGGTCCACCATGCGGGCGCTCAGCGTCCCCTTGTCCGAGGGACGGGTCTCACGTTTCAGATAGCCGCCCGGTATACGTCCGACCGCATACATCTTTTCGATGAAATCCACGGTCAGCGGGAAGAAGTCGTAGTCCTTGCGTTCTTTGGAGACGACCGCCGTCGTCAAAAGCTCGGTGTCGCCCTGCATGACGACCACCGCTCCGGTCGCCTGCTTGGCGAGTTCTCCGGTCTGCAACGAATACTGTTTGCCGTACAGTTCGAACTCGTGTGTTACCTTAGCCATTATTCATTCCTCTTTTCCTCTTCTACCTGCCCCATGCAGATAGAGCCCACAAAAAAAGACGGGCTACAAAAGCCCGTCTTCTCAAGCAACCTAGACGTTGTCGCGTATGCCAAGCTTTGCTATCAGGTCACGGTATTCGTCGATGTCACGCTCCTTGATGTAGGTGAGCATGCGACGACGCTTGCCGACGAGCATGAGCAGGCCCCTGCGGCTGTGATGGTCCTTGGGATGCTCTTGTACGTGATCGGTGAGGTCTTTGATACGCTCGGTGAGGATTGCGACCTGGACGTTTGCCGATCCGGAATCGTTCTCGTCCTTGCCGTACTCCTTGACCAGCTCGGCCTTGCGGTCTTTAGACACGGTCATAGAAACCACCCTTTCTGAGTCGGGGGCGCCACGCGCCCGCAAACGTATACGCCCAGGGCCGGGTCGCCGTCGGGTGTGAGCGCACGACTAAGCTCTGGGTAAACACACGAGGTGGAATTCTAACGCTTAATGTGGCGGGAGTCTAGCGAGGCGCGCACTCAGTACACCATGCCCATGGCGCTGCGGACCTCGTCCAGGGTCGTGACGGCGATCTCGCGCGCCTTGGCATTGCCTTCTGCGAGGATGTCATGGATACGCGGAAGGTCTTCTTCGAGCTCCCTGCGGCGGGCCCTGATGGGCGCGAGATAGTCGTTGACCGTATCGGTCACGAATTCCTTGAGGGCTCCGCAGCCCTTATCCCCTATCTCGTCTGCGATCTGTTCAGGGGTTTTACCGCAGCAGAGCGAGGCGGTCGTGAGCAGGGCGGAGACGCCGGGTCTCGATTCGGGATCGAAGGTGATCGTGCGCTCGGAATCGGTGGGCGACTTGCGTATGAGCTTGGCGGTCTCCTCCGGGGTCGCCGACAGCAGGATGCCATTTCCGTAGCTCTTAGACATCTTGCGTCCATCCAGACCGGGGACCTCGATCGCATCGGAGAGTATGCCCTCGGGTTCGGGGAAGACGTCGGCATAGCGCTCGTTGAAGCGGCGGGCTATCAGACGCGTCAGCTCGATGTGGGGCAGCTGGTCCTTGCCCACCGGTACGACGTTTCCCTTGCAGAAGAGGATGTCGCAGGCCTGATGGACCGGATAGGTCAAAAGCAAGCCCGTCAGCGCATGGCCGGACGCCTCCTGCTCGGCCTTGACCGTCGGATTGCGCAGCAGCTCCGCTTCGCTGACCAGGGACAGGAAGGGCAGCATGAGCTGGTTGAGCTCGGGGACGGCCGAATGCGTGAAGATGAGCGTCTTTTCCGGGTCGATGCCGCAGGCCAGATAGTCGATGACGAGGTTTATGACGTTGTCGGCGATGTGCTCGGTCGTGTCACGGTCGGTGATGACCTGGTAATCGGCGATGACGATGTTGGTCTTGATGCCGCGGTTCTGGAGCTCGACGCGCTCGGCGAGGGTTCCGAAGTAGTGGCCGATGTGCAGCCTGCCGGTCGGGCGGTCGCCGGTGAGCATGACGTAACGGTCCGGATGGACGTCGAAGTCCGCCCGGATCTCGTCGCTGCGCTTCAAGGATTCTGCGAAGCTGCCTTCGTTCGGCATGGTCCTCACCTTTCGTTTTCTGCCCGATACGCCCGTCATCGGCACAGGCGTCGATGATACTACATTGTCTCCGTTGCGGCCTTGAGGTCGGCGACTTCGGTCGCGGAAAGCATCCGCCACTTCCCTTCGGGAAGATCGCCGAGGCTGAGCGGGCCGAAGGCAGGACGATGGAGCTTGATGACGGGGTGTCCGATCGCCTCGAACATGCGTCTGACCTGGCGGTTCCTGCCTTCATTGATGGTGATGCGCACCTGGGCGGCTGGTTCGTCCCCGGTGATAAGGGTGACCCGGGCGCGGTTGCAGGGGCCATCGTCGAGCTCAACCCCGACCCGTAGCGGATCAAGCTCGGCATCACATAAGGGTCCTTCGATGAGCGCCTCGTAGGTCTTTTCCACGTGATGCTTCGGATGAAGGAGAACGTTTCCCAGCTCCCCGTCGGTCGTGAAGAGCAACAGTCCGCTCGTGTCCTTGTCGAGACGTCCGACCGGGAAGAGCCCGGGGTAGGCGTCGGTCGGCACCAGGGCGGCGACACAGGGGCGTCCGTAGGGATCGTCCATCGTCGTCAGGCAGCCCGTAGGTTTGTGGAGCATGAGGTAGACGCTGCCGTCATTGATGGAGACCGGCTTGCCGTCCACGGTGACCTCGTCATGTACCGGATCGACCTTGCTTCCGAGCTCGGTCACGACCTCGCCGTTGACCCGGACACGGCCGGCCGTCATCAGATCCTCCGATCCCCGCCGTGACGCGACGCCGGCGCGCGCGAGGAACTTCTGGAGACGCATGGGGTATAAGGGTGTATCTTCCGGCTGCTCTTCCATGCTCGGAAGGCTTTCTACTCGCCGTCTTCGACCTTTTCGGTCATGGATTCGGAGATGATTTCCGACATGGCCTCGGCATCGTCGACGCGCTCGTCATCCCCGGCGTCGACCTCCTCGACCAAGACGGCGCCCTCCTCGTCGGTGAGCTCCAGCTCGGCGTCGCTCAACTCGTCTTCGTCGGCGTCGTCCAAGGAGACCGGATCGACCCCCTCAACCTGCCTGCGGTTGCTGCTCAGACGCTCCCGTATCAGCTCCTTGCTCTCCTCGTCGGGGGCGAAATCCTCCAGCGGCGGGAGTTCGTCGATGTTCTTCAGCCCGAACTTCTCCAAAAACGTTCTCGTCGTCCCATAGAGGATGGCGTTGCCGGGCCCCTCGTCGCGTCCCAGTTCACGCACGAGGCCCTTTTCGACCAGGGAGGAGATGACGCCTTCGGAGTTGACGCCGCGCACCGCGTTGACCCCGGCACGGGTGACCGGCTGGTGGTAGGCGATGACGGCCAGGGCCTCGAGAGCCGCCTGGGAGAGCTTGCGTGTGTCCCAGGAGATGATGTATTTCTCTATGGCGTCGTGGTAGGCGGGATGGGTGAAGAACCTCCAACCGCCGGCGACCTCGCGAAGCTGCATCCCCCGCTCCTCCTCCTCATATTCGGCCTTGAGCAGGGTGAGGACCTCGTCCATACGCGACGGGGTGGTATCGAGGATCTCGGCAAGATGGGTCGCCGCCACGGGCTCGTCGGAAACGAAGAGGAGGGCCTCGACCGCCCCCATCAGCTCTGCTTGGTCTTCCTCGCGCAACATATCAATCAGCTTCCTTGTCTGCGTCCTGTGCCTTCTTGGCCGGCGGATCCTTGGGTGACGGTATCTTCTTCGTAGAACGTTTGGAAGGGTGTTTCTTTTCAGACCCTTGGTTCTCGTCGGGTTCGGCGATGTCGTCGAGTTCCTGGGTCTCCTCGTCGTCCATGTCCCAACCGAGCATGGAGAAGTCGGTGAGCTCGGGGGCGTCCTCCTCGAAGCGCAAGTCGAAATCCCCGAACTGCTCGCTTTGTTCGACGGCCAGGACGCCGCGCTTGTAGAGCTCGAGCACCGCCAGGAAGGTGCCCACCAGAAGCTCCGGCGTCGGATTGGTGCCCATGAGGTCCGAAAACGTCGTCTCCTGACGGCTCTTCATGGTCCGATAGATGCCCTCCACGTGCTTTTCCATGGGGATGGGGGCTGCCGCGATATGTTCGGCCTCGAGCAAAAAGACGTCACGACGTGCGGCGATGTCCGCGCAGATGACCGCCAGGCCGTGGAGGGTGATACCGGAGAGGTAGTCCGGCATGAGGCCGAGGAACTGCGACTCGAGCCCCGCCTCGCGCGGATGCATGTGCGCCTCGTTCTCCATGCGGGAGCCGAGGGCGGCCGCGGCGTTTTTGAACTGCTTGTAGGCGATGAGACGGGCGACGAGGATATCACGTGTCTCCTCGGCGGAAAGCTCGGAGAACTCCTCGTCGACCTCGACGTCCGGGTTGTTCTGCGGGATGAGGGAGGCTGCTTTGATCTGCAGCAGGGTCGAGGCGACGACCAGAAAGTCGGAGGCGACATCCAAGTCGAGGTCCTTCATGCGGTCGACCTCTTCGAGGTATTGGTCGGCTATCTCGGTGATGGAGATGTCACCGATGTCCACCTTCTGACGGGATACCAAGTTGAGGAGCAGGTCGAACGGACCTTCGAATGCTTCTACACGAACCCGATACGACACCGGAACCTCCAGGTACAACGAGTAAAAACGCTATCGATCTGTCAGGGTAGCAGCAATCCCGCTATGTTGCCGGCAGTGACATTCAAATACCAGCCTATTATATCAATCCCGAACAGATACGGCAGAAGGATCACGAGCACGATCAGGATGAGCATGCCGTATCGCTGCACCCGGTAATAGATGCGCAGACCGTTGTCGGTCAGAAGCGGCGCGATGATGGACGATCCGTCGAGCGGTGGTATCGGAATCAGGTTGAAGAAGCACAGACAGAGGTTGATCGTGCAGAAATAGGAGCCGAAGTACCAGATGTAGACGATGATCATCTCGGCGATGCCGCCCGCGGCCGATCCGGCGAACAGGCCGTAGAGGAAGTTGCTCAAATAGGCGATGGCGGCCCCGATGAGCGCCATGACGATGTTTGAGGCCGGGCCTGCCAGCCCGACGATGACCTCCCCGCGTCGCACGTTCTTGAAATTGTTCGGATTGTACGGGACCGGCTTGGCATAGCCGAAGATCATCCCTCCCCCTCCGAGGAGCACCGAGGAAAGCATGAGGATGCCGGGCAGGATGACCGTCCCGAACGGGTCGATGTGGTGCAGCGGGTTGATGGAGAGGCGGCCCTGGGATTTGGCGGTGCTGTCACCGAGACGGTAGGCGGCATAGCCGTGGGCGTATTCGTGGAAGACGATGGCCGGGATGAAGGCGAGCACCATGATGACGACCATGATGATCGTCTGGGAGATGCTGTTCGTACTCATCGCGCCGCCTCCTCCGCGCGCTTGGTCTCGACCTCGATCTCGGCACTCAGCTCGAGCCACTCCGCCTCGAGGCTGCCTGTGCGCTGCTTGATCTCGTTGTATTCGTTCAAGGCCGCATCGAAGCGTTCCTTGTCAGCGTAGAGCTCCTCGTCGGCCATGAGTTCCATCAGCTCGTCGGTGCGGGTCTCGTCGACCTCCATCTGCTCTTCGATCTCGGCCAGACGGCGTCGCTGGTCCTTCAGGGCCCGATAGGCGCGGTTGCGTGCCTCGGCCTCGATGCGCTTCTGCTCCTTGGTCTTGGGAGAGGAGCCCTTCGTCGCCGCACCCGTATTGGGCAATCCGTCCGAACCGACCCGTACACTGCGACGCAGGCTTTCTCCTTCTCGGCCACCCTGAGAGGCACCTTTCGTGCGCTTTTTGTCCTCTTCCATCGCCTCGTCACGCGCCGAAAGCCTCCGCGCGCTTGTATCGTTTTCAAGGGCAGAGCCGTTGATGTCGGTCTGACCGGACTTGTAGAGGTAGTAGTCGTAGTCGCCCGCATAGTCGGTGACGACGCCGTCTTTGACTTCCACGATGCGGTTTGCGACGGCACGTATCAGATGCCGGTCGTGTGTGATCAGGACGATGGTCCCCTCGAAGGCGGAAAGCGCCTGTTCCAGGATGTCGGCCGATGCGATGTCGAGGTGGTTGGTCGGCTCATCCAGGCACAGGAGCGGGGTCGGCTGCACGAGCATCTTGGAGAGCGCCAGACGGCACTTCTCCCCTCCCGAAAGCACCGAGACCTTCTTGTCGACGTCGTCGGCGGAAAACAAGAAAGCACCGAGGAGGTTGCGTACCTGGGACTGGGTCCAGCCGGGAGCCGCATGGTCGAGTTCTGAGAAGACCGTCCGCCGCAGGTCGAGGGCCTCGAGCTGATGCTGGGCGAAATACGAGAGCGTGACATGGGCACCGTAGGATATCTCCCCGGCATCGTGGTCGATCACGCCGGCCATCATCTTGAGCAAGGTCGACTTGCCGGCGCCGTTGGGGCCGACCAGCGCGATCTTGTCGCCCCGCCACACGTCCAGATCGAGGTCGGAATAGACCTGCTTGTCGCCGTAGGCCTTCGCGACCCCTTCCACATGCACGACGTTGTCCCCACTCCGAGGGGGCTGCGGGAACTCGAAACGTACCTGTTTGCGCTGTTCGGGGATCTCGATCCGCTCGATCTTCTCGAGCTTCTTCACACGGTCCTGGACCTGCTTGGCCTTGGTCGCCTTGTAGCGGAAGCGCTCGATGAAGGCCTCCATGTGGGCGATCTCGGCGTCCTGCGCCTCCTTCATCGCCACCAGCTGCTCGAGACGCTCGTCACGTTGGCGTTCGTAGGCATCGTAGTTTCCGACGTAGAGCTGAAGGCCGCCGTTGGCGATCTCGGCGACATGGTCGACCAGGGCGTTCATGAAGGCCCGATCGTGGCTCACCACCAGGACGGCCCCGTCATAGGCGTGCAGGAAGTTTTCGAGCCAGCGCACGCTTTCCAGGTCGAGATGGTTGGTCGGTTCGTCGAGGAGCAGCAGGTCCGGCTCGCGCAAGAGCAGTTTTGCCAGGGCGATTCGCATCTGCCAGCCGCCGCTGAACTCGTCGGTGCTCCTCTCCAGGTCCTCCTCGTGGAAGCCGAGCCCGAAGAGGACGCGCCGCACCTGCGACTCGATGTTGTAGCCGTCCCGCGCCTCGAAACGGATGCGGAGACGGCCGTATTCCTCGAGAAGCTCCTCATGGTCTGCCGTATCTTCGGCCAGCTGTTCCTCCAGATCAGATATGCGCTGCCCCAAGGCCACGATGTCTTCGAGGGCGGATCTGACCTCCTCGAGGATGCTCCTGCCCTCCATCTCGATGGATTCCTGCTCGAGGTAGCCGACCTCCACCCCCTTGCCGAAGATGACCTGGCCGGAATCCGGATGGTCCACTCCGGCGATGATGTTCATGAGGGTGGTCTTGCCGGCGCCGTTGGGGCCGACGAGGGCGAAACGTTCGCGTTCGTTCATACGCAGGGAGGTATCGGCGAAGAGCGTCCGCGCTCCGTAGGATTTCGTGACCTTGTCGACGTTGAGAATCATAGGGAAATATTCTAGAACAGCCGCAGGTGGATCTGCATTACAGCAGTTTGACGTTCAGGGATAGTTTTCATGGAAGCGATAATGGGGATGGTGGGCGATGACGGATTCGAACCGCCGACTTCCACCGTGTGAAGGTGGCACTCTCCCACTGAGTTAATCGCCCACGTCAAAACATCAAAAAAGAGGGCAACCAAACGTCGTAGTTGCCCTCTTGGAAATCCTGGCTCCCCGGGTAGGACTCGAACCTACAACAACTCGGTTAACAGCCGAGGGCTCTGCCAATTGAGCTACCGAGGAATGCTCAAGCACGCAAGTGGTTATATTGCCATAAAAGACGGGGTTTGCAAAGAGTAAGCCTGCGGTGGTACACCCGGGCTCTAGACATACTGTCCTGTTTGTATAATTTAGGGATTTGAGCAGGTAAAACGCACTTGACAGCGGTTATATACTGAACATACGAGCACACAAATCCGAGCTATAACCAAAGACGAAGGCGGTGCAAGAGCATATGGACGAACAGATAGAGACCCTGCGGAAATACATGGAAGAAAGCAAGAAGACCGTCGCCATCACGGGTGCGGGCATCTCGTATCTTTACGGGGTGGGGCGTCTCAAGCAGCAGACCAGCCGCGCGGAGATGACCTCCAAGCTCTCACCGCGCTACGTGAAAAAGAATCCGGACGAGTTCTACGCCCTGATGAAGGACGCCTTCTTGGATGCGACCTTCGAGAAGGGCCCCGGACCGGTACATAAGCAGCTCGTCGAGCTGGAGAAGAAGGGGTTGCTGCAGGGCATCATCACGCAGAACATGGACTGCCTGCACACGGCGGCAGGCTCCACGAACGTCGTGGAGTTCCAGGGCAGCTTCGCGGATAACGTCTGCGTGGACTGCGGCAAACGCTACAACGACTACACCGTCTGGGGCCACGGCGAGATCCCCCGCTGCCCCGAATGCGGCGGCCCTTTGATGCCGGCCAACTTCAACCGACGGGCGAGCGGGCATGACAGCGAGTTCAAGGATCGTATGGAGGCTGCGGCCGATATGCTCTCGGATGCCGAGCTGGTCATCGTCATCGGCACGACGGGCTTTTTGAGCGAGGAGTACATGTACCGCATGAACCCTCAGGCGCGCCTCGTGCAGATCAACCCCTCCCCGACCAAGTTCGACCAGATGGCGACCATGAACATCCACGAGGACGCCGAAAAGGTCCTCGGCGCGATACTGGCTGAAGAATAGACACCGAGGAAGTTGAGACGTCATGCCTGATCAGGAAGAAGAGGATCAAGAAAAGCTCAAGGAGCTCATGGCCCAGATGCAGCAAAAGGAAGAGGAAGGGCTGACCGATGAGCAGAAGGAAGAGATGAGAAGGCAGAAGGAAGCGAAAAAGCAGCAGAACCTCTCCGAGATCGAGGAGACCCTGCAGATCTGCGAGGCCGGCGAATACCTCTGCGACGGCAAGACGGTCGCTCTCGGCTCGTCGAAAGACGAGTTCTCTGAAATCGACGTCTTTCTCCCCGATGACATCATGGGTCTGCAGACGACGGCTTCAGAGGGTCAGGCCTCTGCCTTCACCTGCAAAAACGCCGATGCGCTCTCGGTGGCGCGCCAGGATTGCTCGGATCCGTCCTATCAGGAAGGCGGACGGGTGCTCGTCTTGAACCTCGCGAGCTTCTCACGCCCCGGCGGTGCCGTACGCGACGGTGCCAACGGCCAGGAGGAGGACCTCTGCCGCCGCAGCACCCTGCTCCTCTCCCTGGAAAGCGATGAGGCAAAACGCTACTACGACTACAACAACGCTTTAAAGACGCGTCTGGGCTCGGATGCCGTCATGATCACGCCCGAGGTCCTGGTCTTTCGAGACGAAAAGGGTGAGCTGCTCCAAGAGCCGTTCACCATCTCCGTGATGTCGTGTGCGGCGCCTATGATCCGCATGGGGCTGGAAGGCAAGTCCGACGAGGAATACCGCGCCATGCTGCTCAACCGTATCGCCGGGATGTTGCGCTGCGCGATGAGCGAGGGGTATCGGAACCTCGTGTTGGGCGCCTTCGGCTGCGGCGTCTTCGGAAACGACGCGGCGGTCGTCTCGGACGCCTTCAAGGCGACCTTCGACGAGGTCGGTGAATCCGCGTTCTCCCATGTCGACTTCGCCGTCCTGTGCAAGGACGGCAAGGACTATAACTACCAGGAGTTCTGCCGCAACTTCGGAAAAAGCAGGTGAGTGCCATGGCATTCGGTCTGAACAGGGACGGACGAAAAGAAGGTGGCAACGTGAAAGACGAGCAGATAGATCAACTTGCAGAGGCCCTGGATGAGAGCGATTACACGCTCACCATCACCGGGGCCGGTATCTCGATCGCCGCAGGCGGTGTCACCTATTCGGGTATGGCATCGCGTTCGAGCTCCGGTGGCGGCGGCTTTCACTCCAACAACCCGGATGAGGTATATCAGTCGTTTTACCGATCGTTTTTAAGCTCCATGTTCGAACACGGCCCCACCGATGCGCACAAGGCCTTGGCGCGACTGGAAGAGCTCGGCAAGATGCAGGGCATCATCACCACCAACGTGGACTGCCTGCACACCATGGCCGGCTCCCAGAACGTGGCCGAGATACAAGGAAGCTTCCAGATAAACGTCTGTACCGGCTGCAACCGGGTGACATACGGCTACGAGATCTGGAATCACGGCAAGATGCCGACCTGCGAGCACTGCGGGGAGATGCTCCTCCCCTACAACATCTACAGCCATGCGGGGCTCTACGAACCGGAGCTCAAGGAGGCCCAGGACTGGATGCGCAAGGTCGACCTCATCCTGATCATCGGCGCGAGCGGCTGCTACACGCATATGTACTGGGACTACCAGAAGCCGGGTGCCCAGATCATCCAGATCAACCCGAAGCGGACCTACTTCGACAGCGTCGCCGACCTCAACATCCGCGACGGGTCCGATCCGGTCTTCGACGCGCTGATGCAACGCTATGAAGACAAACCGGCGACAGAAGACGGCGAGAAGGGCACATCTTTACCGGACTAATCTTCACCGTTCGGTAATCCCTGATATCGGGTATGACAGCGGTTCTATACTGAACCCTGCGAACAAGAAACGTTAAGGAGGACAAGCATGAAGGAGACGTTGGAAGATCTGAAGACGCGCAGAAGCTGCCGTAAGTACAAGGACGAGCAAATCAAGAAGGAGGAGCTCGAGCAGATACTGGAGGCGGGCACCTATGCTCCGACGGGTGCCGGCAGCCAAAGCCCCATCATCGTCGTCATACAGGACAAGGAGACGCGCGACCAGGTCTCCAAGATGAACGCCGAGGTCGCCGGCTTCCAGATGGATCCGTTCTACGGGGCGCCGACCGTCCTGGTCGTCCTGGCGGACAGGAACGCCGCCACACCGCGCGATGACGGCAACATGGTCATCGGCAACCTGCTCAACGCCGCCCATGCGCTCGGCGTGGACTCCTGCTACATCTACCGCGCGCGCGAGGTCTTCGATTCCGACGAAGGCAAGGCACTGCTCGCCAAATGGGGCATCGAAGGCGACTACGAGGGCATCGGCAACGTCATCTTAGGCTACGGCGAGCCCGAAGGCATCAAAGAGGCCGCCCCGCGCAAGGACGGCTACATCCACTACGTGTAAGGACGACCTACCTGCTCCAAGCCTCTGACGCATGGGGCACACACGATGCGAAAAAGTGCGGTTTCTGCGGTCATGCACCGCGGGGCCGCACTTTTTTATTGGGATGATGCACGTCGACCCTACGCTTTGACGGCGACCTTCCTGCCGCAGTTCTTCTTGGTGAAGATACGCCGGTAGCGCTTCTTGAGCTTCTTGGTCGTCTTGATCTTTTGGATCGAGGACTTCTTCAGCGACTTTTTCACCTGGCTCTTCTTCTTGAGCTTCTTGCTCTTTAGGGTGAATTTCTTCAGCTTCTTGCAGTTCTTGAAATCGCAGTTCCCGAGTTTCTGCAGGATCGTCGTCTTGAATTTGACGTTCTTGAGTTTCTTGCAGCCGGCAAAGGCCCTTCCGGCTATCCGACGTACCGATTTTCCGATGACGACCTTGGTCAGGGAGCTGCAGCCCCGGCAGGCACGCTTTCCGATGTTGCGGACGTTCTTGCCGATGCGGATCTCCTTCAGGTCGTTTTCGCCTTTGAAAGCCTTGGCGGCGACGCTGCGGACCGTATAGGTCTTGCCGAATATCTTGATCTTCGCCGGGACCTTCGCCTTGCGCACCTTCCCCTTGGTATTGGCGGCGGCCTCGCAGATGACATACGAGGCACTTGCGCTCCCGGTCACCCGATACCAAGCTCGTTTCGCGCCGCTGCCGGCCAGGACGAGGGTACCGGTCTCCTTGAGCGGCGGATCGGAGATGTCGTCGGTATGCAGGGATTTGACCAGGCTTTGGAGTGCCGCCTCATCGCTTTGGGAGAGCAAGTTGACTGCTGCCGCTGCATCGAGGACGCCTGCTCCGTAGAGGTTCTTTTTGCTTGACGAGGGTTTGAAGTTCGTGGTGTCCGCCGTCGCATACAGCACGGCCTTCGCCTCGGGTATCGTCAGGGACGGATAGAGCGCGAAGAGAAGCGCCAAGGTGCCGGAGACGACCGGGGCTGCCTGGGAGGTACCGGACAGGTTTCCGTACCCCGAACTCGATGCGGCCACCGTCGAGGTGACGTATTCGCCTGGAGCGCAGATGTCCTTGTACTTGTTGTAGTCGCTCCAGGACGCCGGTGTCTTTCCATCCGTGCTGAGCCCCGTCACCGAGATGCAGGCTCCGTAGTCGGCCGGATAGACGCAGGTGCTCGAAGAGCTGTTCCCGCCGGCGGCGACGGTGACGATCCCTGCATTGTAGGCATCGGTTATGACGGACAGGACCGCCGGATCGCTGCAGTTTTGGATGCCCAGGCTCAGATTGACGATACGCAGGTTCAGGTTCGGGACCTGGGCAGCGACATCAAGCAGGTAGCGATAGCCCGCGCAAAGCGTGCTGGTCGTCGCATAGACCTCTCCCCCGCTCCAATAGAAGATGTTGACGGGCAGGACTTGCGCATTGTAGCTGATGCCCGCCGTGCCGCGTCCGTTGTTCGCAGCGGCGGCGATGATGCCGGCGACGTGCGTCCCGTGCCCCACCCCGCCTTTGGAATTGATATCGATATCCCTGGTCAGGCGGGTGTTCTGTACCGCATCGTAGGCATAGTTGCTGACGACGTTGGCGCTCAGGTCCTCGTGCGACATCAGGCAGCCGGTATCGAGGATCCCGACCGTCACCTTCGAATCCGTCCGTACCGTGTCCCAGGCGGAAAACGCGTTGACACGATCCAGTTGCCAGGCCCCGAACTGGTTCTTGCCGCCCTTCAGGTTCGTGGTCAGCGGATCGTTGGTCGTACGCAGAGGCTGGATGAGAGCATCGGATGAGGCCGTATCGGAGACGTCACAGGTCCGGTAGATGTAATTCGGCTGTACCGACGTAATGCGGGGGTCCGAGGCGGCTTGAAGCTCTGCTTCCTCGACATCCACGCCGTCAGCCAGGGAGACGACGACCGGTTCTTCACCATCGAGCGCCTCTTGGGTCAGGGTCTCCGCTTCGCAGGTCTCCTCAGCGTCGAAGAGGGCGCTTTCGGAAAGCGTCGTTTCTGCCTCGGCAAGGGAGGTGTCCTCCGCAAACGTGACGATCGCTTCGTCCTCGACGTAGTCCCGGGCCTCATCCGTTTCAAGGATGGTTGCTGTGGGGCCGGGTTCCGCCACCTGGGTTTCGTCGGCGGCTGCCTGCGCAGGCTGATCTTCTATCGCGGAGGCCGTCAGCACCTGGACCGGCAGCACAAGCGCTGCAATCAGCAGACAACTCAACAGAATATCGGTCGTCCTGTGTATCAAGACTCGATTCACGTGATCTGGTCGGGAATCGCCTTACAAGTATGGGTTCATGCCGCGCTCGGAGCCGATGGTCGTCACAGGCCCATGCCCGGGATAGACGATCACGTCGTCGGGCAGCTTACTCAGACGGGCCAGCGAGTTGCGCATGTCGGAGGCGCTGCCGCTCGGCAGGTCGGTTCGACCGAAGCTTCCGTTCGCGAAGAGCGTATCGCCGGCGATGAGGTTGCCGCCCGCCTCGTCATACAGGCACATGGAACCTGCCGAATGGCCAGGTGTGTGGATGACCTGCATCTTCGTGGTGCCGAGCGTGACGGTATCGCCGTCCTTGAGGCGCACGTCGACGGGTTTGATCCCCTCGTAGTCGGCACCTTCGATCGCAATCGCATCGTCTTCGGAGGAGGCGTTTCCGTACGGCGAGTTGTCGCAGATGGCATCGGCATCCGACTCGTACGCATACGTCGGCGCAGCCGTCTTCTCCTGCAAAGCCGCCAGGCAGCAGATGTGGTCGTAGTGACGGTGCGTGACGATGATCATGGTCAGGTCGTGCCCGTCGAGCGCCTCCAACATCGTATCCAACGGCAGGGACGGATCCACGATCGCCCTCTCATCACCGTCTTGCAGCAGATAGCAGTTCGAGGCGACGGGGCCGCCTCCAAGCAGGGTTACTTGCATTTGAGCACCTCCTGTAGGGTTCTCGGCATGCTTTAAGACTTCGTGGCTTCTTCTTCGCTCGCCTTGTTGGGCAGGATCCTCCGGGCTCCGAAGACCCCTTCGACCGTGAGCACATCGCGCAGGATCTCGCCGATGCGGTCGGTGTCGGAGACCTCGAAGAGATAGCGCATCTCGACGATCTCGTCTTTGTGGGTGATGGTCTGACACGAGATGATGTTGACGCCCTGGTCGGCCAGAAACGCGGTCACATCCTGGAGCAGACGGAGCCGGTCGATTGCCTCGATCATGACCTCGACCTGGAAGGATGCGTTGGTGGTGTCCTCCCAGGCGACCTCGATCATGCGCTCGGGGTTGCGCTTGAGGTCGCTTGCGTTCGGGCAGTCCGCCCGGTGGACCGAAACGCCCCTGCCCCGGGTGACGAAGCCGATGATCTCATCTCCGGGGACGGGATTGCAGCAGCGCGACAGGCGCACGTAGACGTCGTCTATCCCCTTGACGACGATGCCCGTCTCGTTTTGGGAGCGGTGGCGGTCTTGGTGCGGCGTGATCTTCTCGCCGGTCGAAAGCTGCATCTCCTCGAGGGCGGCCTCGCGATCCTCGGCCTCGGCGGCATCCTTGTTGAGCACGCGCAACAGACGGTTGGTCACCTGCAACGCCGAAATCTTGTCCGCCCCGATGGCAACCATCATCTCGTCGGCATCCGCGTAGTTCAGCCCGTGCGCGACGTCTTCGAGGGCGCGCGTGGTCGTGGATGCGGACATGCCCAGTCCATTCTTGCGCACCTCCTTCATCAGAAGGTCACGCCCGTGTTCGAGGTCGTCGTTACGCGACGCCTTGGCAAAATACGAGCGGATCTTGGAGCGGGCGGACGGGGTTTTGACGATGTTGAGCCAGTCACGGGAGGGCGACTGCGACTTCTGGGTGAGTATCTCGACGCGGTCCCCCATCTGCAGGGTATAGGTGAGCGGCACGATCTCGCCGTTAACCTTGGCGCCGACGCAGTGATGGCCGACCTCGGTGTGGATGGCGTAGGCGAAGTCGAGCGGCGTTGCCTGCGCACGCAGCGAGATGACGTCGCCTTTCGGGGTGAAGACGTAGACCTCGTTTTCGAAGAGGTCGCCCCTGAGGGAATCCATGAACTCCTGCGGGTCGTCGGTCTCCTCCTGCCAGTCGAGCATCTCGGTGAGCCAGGAGAGCTCACGGTCGAACTTCGCGTCGGACTTCTGCTTGGACTCGCCCTCCTTGTAGCGGTAATGCGCGGCGATGCCGTATTCATCCATGCGGTGCATCTCGACCGTGCGGATCTGGATTTCCAGGGGGCGGCCCGCCGGGCCGATGACGGTCGTGTGCAGCGACTGGTACATGTTGAATTTGGGCATGGCGATGTAGTCCTTGAAACGCCCGGGCATCGGATGCCAGAGGCTGTGCGCCACGCCGAGCACGTTGTAGCAGTCCTTGACCGTGTCCACGATGACACGGAGGGCGATGAGGTCGTAGATCTCGGAGAAGTCCTTGCCCTTCGTGGTCATCTTCTGGTAGATCGAATACAGGTGCTTAGGACGCCCGTAGATCGTCGCCTTGATGCCGAGTTCGTCGAGTTCCTTACGCAGCACGTCGATGACCTGGTCGAGGTATTCCTCGCGGGCTTCGCGCGTCTCGTTGACCATCTTCTGCACCTGCTGGTACTTGTCAGGTTCCAGATAGAAGAACGAAAGGTCCTCGAGCTCCCAGCAGATGGCGTTCATGCCAAGACGGTGCGCAAGCGGCGCGTAGATCTCCATGGTCTCCTTCGCCTTGAAGATGCGTCGGTCTTCGCGAAGCGCCATGAGCGTCCGCATGTTGTGGAGGCGATCGGCGAGCTTGATGACGATGACGCGCAGGTCCTCGCTCATGGCGACGAGCATCTTGCGCAGGGTGCCGACCTGCAGCTCGCTCAAGGATTCGATCTCGAGTTTGGTGATCTTGGTGACCCCGTCGACCAAAAGCGCGACGGTCTCGCCGAAGAGCTCCTCGATATCCTCGCGCGTGACCTGTTCGGAGTCCTCGATCGTGTCGTGCAGCAGGGCGGCCTGTATCGAGTCGGCGTCCATATGGAGCTCGGCCACGATGATGGCGACCTCGACCGGATGCATGATGAAGGGTTCGCCGGTCTTGCGGAACTGACCGTCGTGTGCCTGCGCGGCGAAGGTGTAGGCCTGCTTGATCAGCTGGCACTCATCGAGGGGGAGGTATTCGGCGGCTTCTTCGAGGAGGACGTCGATGCGCACGGCCTTCTTGGCAGCGGCACGCATCTTGGGCGTGATCAGCTGGTCGGCGGCGATCGTTTCGCCTCGTGAAACGGATGTATCGGTCCCCTCTGCCACGGCGCTCCCCTATGCCGAAAAATCGGAACTTGAAGGTAGAATAGGACGGTTAAACCGTGAAAGCAAGTCATCCGCGGAGGCCGAAAGAGCCCAGGTCTTGAAGCTGTCGAACTCCTCAATCTCCTCGCATCCCTCGCGGTAGCGCACCGACTCGGAGAGGTCCATGTGATCGGGACCTTCGACCATGCGTATGCTGCGCGAGACGCTGTGGCCCTGCGTCTGCAGAAAGCCGAGTTCGCGGAAGACCGAGATGCCGGTCGAAACGGCCGACTCATCGAGCTTGGCGCGGGCATCGACCTGCCCGGCGGCTTCGGCGAGTGCGGCGTTCGTGCAGGTGAACGAATCGTCCCCTTGTAAGGCGGCATCCTTGCCCTTCTCGCTCAGCACGTGGTAGAGGGCGGCCAAGGCGTCACGTGTCGGTGCCGAAGAGGCCAGTATGTTCTCGTTGATACGGGCGTCCCCGTACGAGTAGAGCAGATGGATGGTGGCGTCGCGTCCGTCACGGCCGGACCGGCCCGACATCTGGTTGAACTCGATGTCGTTGAAGGGCAGGTGATAGAGGACGACATGCTCTATGTCGGGTATGTCGATGCCTTCGCCGAAGGCGCTCGTGGAGATGATGCAGACCAGGTCCCCCTCCCGAAACGCCGTCTCGATGCGTTTTCGGTCCTCCTTGGGCAGGCCGGCGTTGTAGAAGCCGATCTTGGGTGCCAGGCCCGGAAGACGATGACGCAGCATACGGGCCAGCTGTATGGTCTGGTCGCGGGAGTTGACGTAGGCGACGCATTTGCCGCCCTCGGCAACGAGCGACGCGAGATAGTTCGCCCGATCGCGCAGGTCACGACGGTCGTCTATGTGGAGGTTCTCGCGGATGCTCGGATCGAGGACGAGCCGCTCGATCGAAAGCGTCTCACGTATGCTTTTAGCGACCTCGTCGCCGGCGGTGGCGGTACAGGCCAGGACCTGCGGGCCGCCGAGCTCCTCGAGCGCACGTCCCAGATCGCCGTAGGCCGGACGGGTCCCGGCCTTGGAAAGCCCGATATGGTGTGCCTCGTCGACGACCACGAAGCCGATGCGCCCGCATTCGGCGAATTCCTGTGCGTGGATGCCCAAGAATTCCGGGGTGGTGAGGATGACGTCGATGTCTCCGGTACGGATTCCGTCGTAGATCTCCGTACGGTCCTTCTCCTCGGTCTCCCCGGTGAGCACCCGGACCGTCAGCCCGAATCTCTCGTAGACCTCCATCAGATGGAAGGACTGGTCCGCCACCAGCGCCCGCAGGGGGTAGACGAAGATACTCGCCTGATCGTGTTGCAGGGCACATCGTGCCGCATGGGTGTGGAAGATGAGGGACTTGCCGCGTCCGGTCGCCATGACCGTCAGGACCGATGCGCCCTGGTCCAAGGCCTCGAGGGCCTCGGTCTGCGCAGGGTGCAGGTCGTGTGTCCCGATGAGCTCATCGGCGATCTTCTCCGTGAGCGCACCGGGATCCAAGGCCTGCCAGCGCTTCTTCGTTTCCCGCAGATCCTTGCGATGTTGCGCGAGCAGATCCTCCGCCTCATCGTATGCCTCACTCTTGCGCACGACGATGTTGACGCCCAGCGAGCGTTCGGTGATGCCGGGATCGCGCACGCCGAGGGGGCCGGGCTTCCTAAGGTCTCCGTCTTCCTCGCGCCCGGTGATCGCCGATATGGCCGCATCGTAGGCGACGCCGGCGTCCATGACCGGGGCGAGACGTTCCGCCAGCTGGCGGTTGAGGTAACCGAGCTGCGTACCGTCCCGGCGCCGCACCGCGATGGCGTTTTCATCGAACTCGTTTTCGGGCTCGCGTACAAGCTGCAATTCCTCCCCCGCCTCGAGTGTCTCAATCACGTCCTGGCGGTTTTCGAAGGTGACGCCGACGACCTTGGTGTTGAAGCTTGTCGCCTGGGTGATGCCGGCATAGTCGCCGGTGTCGCAGATCTCGTCTTCGTGCTCGAAGAGTTCCGCGACGTAGTTCCCCGTCTCGGTCGCATCGGTGGTTTCCTGCGGCCTGATCTCGTCGATCCGCAGCTGGGCGTTCTTGTGCCCCTTCCATTCGTCGATGCTCGGTTCGAAGACGATGTCACAGGCGCTCTCGCAGCCGACGAGTTCTTCGATGTGTGCCGCGTTGAACTGGATACACGGCACGGAGACCACCCCGTCGGTCGCCTTGAAACGCAGGTGGTTGTCGGTCTTCCCGACACGTTTGCGGTCGTCTAGGAAGACGTTTCGCGCGAGAAGATGCGGAACGGCGTTGCCCGTCCCGAAAGGTTCGAGGCGCTCCAGTTCCTCGAAGCCCTCCACATCGCATTCGTCGAGATGGGCTTCGACGTCGGCCACCGGGGCCTCCTCGACCTCCGGGACCGCCTGAGCGCATTCCCTGCAGATGCGCGACGTGAACTCCTCGAGTTTCTCAGTCGGCAGCGTGACACCGCAGGCCGCGTCATGGCCGCCGAAGGACTCGAAGAGGTCGGTGCAGGTGGAGGCTGCCTGGAAGAGGTTCAGGTTTCCGTAGCTGCGCCCCGAGCCGCGTGCCCGTCCCTCCTCGATGGTGAAGATGAAGGTCGGCCGCTTGTATT
>JAJQAN010000044.1 GCA_021203765.1 Coriobacteriaceae bacterium
GGCGGGAGGGGTGGTGTCCTCCTCTTGGGCCTTCTCCTCTTCGAGCGCCTTTGCAGCCTCCTCCTTCTGGTTGGAGAAGGCGACGGCGATCATCAGCTTGATACGGTTGAGCTGGTTGACCTCGGAGGCGCCGGGGTCGTAGTCGACCGCGACGATGTTGGAGTACGGGTAGCGACGGCGCAGCTCCTTGATGACCGACTTGCCGACCACGTGGTTCGGCAGGCAGGCAAACGGCTGCGTACAGATGACGTTGGGCGTGCCGCTGCGGATGAGTTCGACCATCTCGCCGGTCAGAAGCCAGCCCTCGCCCATGTTGTTGCACAGGTCGATGATCTCACCCGCACCTTCGGCGACCTCCCTGATCGGCGCCGGCGGGTCGAAGCGCTCCGATTTTTTGGCGGCGTTGACAGCCGGTTTGCGCATGGCCTCGAGCGCGGAGACGCCGAGGTTGGTCGCGAGGTAGTTGCGCAGGTTCGGGGACAACTCCCTGTGTCTGAACGACGGATTTATGAGGGCGAAGAGGAAGAAGTCGACGAAGCCGGGGACGTTGGCCTCGCAGCCTTCGTCTTCGATGACCTGGACGACCTGGTTGTTGGCGGTCGGATGGAACTTGACGAGGATCTCGCCTACGACCCCGACGCGTGGCTTGGAGCCGAAGTCGGTGCAGGGCACGGCGTCGAAGTCACGCACGATCTCCTTGGCCGCCCGTCGGTATTGCAAAAAGTTCATGTCGGGGACGGTTTCGTCCAGATAGTCGAGCCACTTTCTGAGCAGTTTGTCGGCGGTACCCTTCTCGTTTTCGTAGGGGCGCACCCGGTACGTGCAGGACATGAGCAGGTCGGCGAGTATCAGGGCATACATCGCGTTTTTGAACATGGAAAGTGTGATCTTGAATCCGGGGTTGACCTCGCCCACGTCGTGGAAGGACAGCGAGATGACCGGGATGTCCGGATAGCCTGCCTCCTTGAGGGCCTTGCGGATGAGGCTGATGTAGTTGGTCGCGCGGCATCCGCCGCCGGTCTGGGTGATGAGAATCGCCGTGCGGTCCAGATCGTAGCGCCCTGAGGTGATCGCTTCCATGATCTGCCCCGTCACGATAACGGACGGGTAGCAGATGTCGTTGTTGACGTATTTCAGACCGACCTCGACCGCGCCCGGATCGACAGAGGGCAACAGTTCGACGTGGTAGCCGGCCTTCTCGAAGATCGGGATGAGGAGCTCGAAATGTATCGGGCACATCTGCGGGGCGATGATCGTGTAGCCTTCTTCCTTCATCTCCTCGGTGAAGGGATAGCGCGTAAACTCGGTCGACTCAGCCTCGCGCTGATGCTCGAATTCGTAGGTCGGCTCGTCCATACAGGTCGTGCAGTTGTCGACGACGATGTGTTCGGCGATGGAAGCGTCGATCGCCTCTTTCTGCTTCTTGGCTTCCTCCTCATGCTGCTGGCGCAGGGCCGCAAGCAGGGAACGGATGCGGATACGTGCCGCTCCGAGATTGCTGACCTCGTCGATCTTGAGCACGGTGTAGATCTTGCCGCTGCCTTCGATGATCTCCTGCACCTGGTCGGTCGTCAGAGCGTCCAGGCCGCAGCCGAAGGAATTGAGCTGGATGAGGTCGAGGTCCTCGCGCTGGGTGACGACCCGGGCGCAGCGATACAGGCGCGTGTGGTACATCCACTGATCGAAGACGCGGATATTGCGGTCGAGGGAGCCGAGGTGCGCGATGGAATCCTCCGTCAGCACCGCCATGCCGTAGCTCGTGATGAGCTCGGGGATGGCGTGGTTGATCTCGCGGTCGTTGTGATACGGGCGCCCTGCCAAGACGATGCCATGGGCGTCGTTTTGGTCGAGCCACTGCAGCGTCTCCTCGCCCTTGGCGCGCATGGCCGCTTTGAAGGCGAGGTCGGCCTCCCATGCCGCATCGACCGCCGCATTGATCTCGGAGCGGGTCGGAAACGGCTTGTCGGCCATGATGACACCGGCCTCGGCCAGACGTTCCCGGCGCTTGACGGTGAGCTGCTCGTGTAGGCGCAGCTTTAAGGCGTCCTTGTCGTCGTAGGGCAGGAAGGGATCGAGGAACTCGGTGTCGCTGTCGCGCAACTCGTCGATGTTGAGGCGCAACGATTCCGGATAGCTCATGACGATCGGGCAGTTGAAGTGGTTGTTCGCCGTCTCGTCTTCCTGACGTTCCCAACGCACGCAGGGCATCCAGATGAAGTCGGGGTGCTTGTCGAGCAGCTGCATGATGTGCCCGTGGCTGAGCTTTGCCGGATAGCAGACACTCTCTGAGGGCATCGACTCGATGCCGGCCTCGTAGGTATGTTTCGTCGAGGGGTCGCTTAAGATGACCGCGTAACCGAGCTTGGTGAAGAAGGTATGCCAGAAGGGATAGTTCTCGTACATGTTCAGGGCACGCGGAATGCCGACGGTGCCGTACTTGGCCTCGTCGGGGCTTAAGCATTCGCGGTCGAAGAGCAGGTGTTCCTTGTATTCGAAGAGATTGGGGACCGCGGCGGACTTGCTCGCCTCGCCGCTCCCCTTCTCACAGCGGTTGCCGGTGATGAAACGCTTGCGACGGCCGGTCTCCGGATCTTTGCCGAAGTCGTTGATCGTCAGCAGGCAGTTGTTGTCGCAGCGTCCGCAGCGCGTGGTCGTATGCTTAATTTCCAGCTGATCGATCTGCTCGGGGGTCAGGACCTTCGAGCCCGTGCCGTCCGCACGGTCGCGTGCCAGCAGGGCAGCCCCGTAGGCGCCCATGAGACCGGCGATGTCGGGACGGACCGCATCGTGTCCGGCGAGGTTTTCGAAGGCGCGCAGGACCGCATCGTTGTAGAAGGTACCGCCCTGCACGATGACCTTTTCGCCCAACTCGCTGATGTCGCGGAGCTTGATGACCTTGAACAGGGCGTTTTTGATGACGGAGTAGGACAGGCCGGCCGAGATGTCGCCGACGGTCGCACCCTCCTTCTGCGCCTGTTTGACGCGGGAGTTCATGAAGACCGTGCAGCGCGAACCGAGGTCGACCGGAGCTGCCGCATGTATCGCCTCTTCGGCGAAGTCCTGGATCTCCATGCCGAGCGAGGAGGCGAACGACTCGATGAAGGAACCGCAGCCTGACGAGCAGGCCTCGTTGAGCATGATGTGTTCGATGACGCCATCCTTGACGCGTAGGCATTTCATGTCCTGCCCGCCGATGTCGAGAATGAATTCGACGCCGGGGAGCATCTGTTCGGCGCCGCGCAGATGTGCGACCGTCTCGATCTCGCCGCTGTCGGCATCGATCGCCTCGAGCAGGAAACCCTCGCCGTAGCCGGTGACGGTCGTGTGCCCGATCTGCACGAGCAGATTACCGTCCGCATCCCGGGGCATCTTGTCGAAGAACTCCCCGAGCATCACCCGCGTCGTGCCGAGCAGGTCGCCCTTGTTGTTGGCGTAGTAGTCGCAGAGGAGCTCGCCGTCCTCCCCCATCAGCACGCCTTTGAGCGTCGTGGAGCCAGCGTCGATGCCGAGATAGACGGTTCCCCGATAGGTCGAAAGGTCGCCACGCGGAACCGAATCCTTGGCATGGCGGTCGCAAAAGTCCTGGTAGTCCTGTTCGTCGGCGAAGAGCGGGTCGAGACGGACGACCTCGCTTCCCTGCGTGTCGCCGAGCTCGCGCAGACGGCGCTGCACTTCGGAAAGCGCGATGGGCTCCTTTTCGGCCGAGGCGAGTGCCGCGCCGGTCGCCACGAACAGATGGGAGTCGTGCGGCTCGATAGCCGCCTCCTCGGACAGGTCCAGGGTCTCGATGAAACGCTGCTTGAGCTGCGGGAGGTAGTGGAGCGGGCCGCCGAGGAAGGCGACGTTGCCGCGTATGGGGCGTCCGCAGGCCAAGCCTGAGATGGTTTGGGTTACAACCGATTGGAAGATGGAGGCGGCGATGTCCTCCTTCTTCGCGCCCTCGTTGAGCAGCGGCTGCACGTCGGTCTTGGCGAAGACGCCACAGCGCGAGGCAATCGGATAGATGATGGTGTGCTTTTCGGCCAACTTGTCAAGGCCGGCAGCGTCGGTGTCGAGCAGGCTTGCCATCTGGTCGATGAAGGCGCCGGTGCCGCCGGCGCAGGTGCCGTTCATCCGCTGTTCGATGCCGCCGTCGAAGTAGACGATCTTTGCATCCTCGCCGCCGAGTTCGATGGCGACGTCGGTCTGCGGGATGAGCGCCTCGACCGCGTACTTGTCGGCAACGACCTCCTGCACGAACGGCAGGTCGAGCCAGTTGGCCAGAAGCAGGCCACCCGAGCCGGTGATGGTGATGGTCGAGTCGATGTCGCCGAGGTGTTCGAGGGCCTTGTCGACGACCTCGTTGACGGTTGCCCGTACGTCGGAATGATGACGCTGGTAGACCTTGAAGGCGACCTCGCCCTCGCTGTCGAGCGCGAGGATCTTGACCGTCGTCGATCCGACGTCGATGCCGATGTTGTAGAGTGGTTTTTCTGCCATGGGTACTCTCTCGCCTAATTCCTCAACGCGTTGAGCGGCGCCGGGAAGCGTCCGCCCCGATGGGCGAACACGTCGCCGGCATGGGGATTGACCTCCATGACCGGGGCGCTGCCCATCAGGCCTCCGAATTCGAGCGTGTCGCCCGGCTTCTTGCCGACGGCAGGAATCAGGCGAACAGCGGTGGTCTTGTTGTTGATCAGACCGATGGCCATTTCGTCGGCAATGATGCCGGCCAAAGTCTCGGTCGAGGTATCTCCGGGAAGGGCGATCATGTCGAGGCCGACCGAGCAGACGCTGGTCATGGCCTCGAGCTTTTCAAGTGACAGGGCACCGTCTCGAGCCGCACGGATCATGCCGGAATCCTCACTGACCGGAATGAAGGCTCCGGACAGTCCTCCGACGCTGGAGGATGCCATGACACCGCCCTTCTTGACGGCGTCGTTGAGCAGAGCGAGGGCGGCCGTCGTGCCGGGCCCGCCACACTCCCCGACACCGATCGTCTCGAGAATCTCCGCCACCGAATCGCCTTCGGCAGGCGTCGGGGCCAAGGACAAATCCAGGATACCGCGTTCATATCCCAGACGCTCGGCTGCTTCGTTGGCGATGAGTTCACCGGCACGGGTGATCTTGAAAGTGGTCGATTTGACGGCTTCGGCGATCTCGGTCATGGAAGCATCGGCATCCATGTCCGCCAAGACCGCGCGCACAACACCGGGGCCGCTCAGGCCGACGTTGATGACCTCGCCGGCCTCCCCGCTTCCGTGGATGGCTCCGGCCATGAAGGGATTGTCCTCGACGATATTGCAGAAGACCACCAGCTTGGCACAGGCGATTCCGTCCGTATCGGCGGTTGCTTCAGCCGCCTTGCGTATGGTCTCGGCCATGGCCAAGACGGCATCCATGTTGATGCCGGCGCGAGTCGAGCCGACGTTGACGCTCGCACACACGCGCTCAGTCGTCGCAAGTGCATGGGGGATGCTGTTGATCAGACGGCGATCGCTGTCACTGACGCCTTTCTGCACGAGAGCGGAAAACCCGCCGATGAAGTCGACGCCGACCTCCTTGGCCGCGCGATCGAGCGCCTCGGCGACAGGCGTCAGATCCTCGGCATCCGTCGCCCCGCAGATCTCGGCGATAGGGGTGACCGAGATACGCTTATTGCAGATGGGAATGCCGAATTCGCGTTCAAGCTGCTCGGCGGTCGGGACCAGATCACAGGCAGCCGAGGTCAAACGGTCGTAGACACGCTGCGCCATCGTATCGATGTCCTCGTGGACGCACCCACGCAGGGAGAGCCCCAGCGTGATGGTCCGTATGTCGAGATGCTGCTGCGTCACCATCGAGATGGTTTCGGCAACCTGCTCAGTTGCGACAGCCACTGATCTGCTCCTCTTTCAACCCTTTAAAGCAACCCAGAATTGTACCATGCCAGCCGACACCAGACGGGTTAGTCCTCCAGTGTCCACAGCTTATCGAAACAGTCCACAAACTTCTGTGTGACCTCCCCGCTCAGATCCGTGCAGGGCACCAACCCGAACTCGTCGTCGACGGCGAAAAACTCGATATCCTCGAGCGGTTCCACACTATCGGCACCCAACCCGAGTTCGTCGCGGGTGAAGCTCCGTTCACAGATCTCATATCCCAAGGTCTTGGCCAAGTCCCGCGTCAGCGTGTCGGCCGAAGCACGCAACTGCTGTGTCAACGGGGTCAGCGATCCGTCGACCACAACCCAAAGCGTCGCTCCCGCCGTACAGCCGGTGAGCGTATCGTCTTCCCAGACGAGTTCGTCGAGCGTGAAGGACGGCATGGGCTCGCATTCCTGCAGATCGATCTTGACGTCGCCTTCCGGGTCGATGTCGATGTCGATGACGCCGTCCGGGGCATCGGAGAGCTTGTTATCGGAAACCCACTCGAGCCTCGAGCGGATCCAAGCACGCAGCGCCGAGCCGACGCCGTAGGCCTCAAGCGAGCGCAGACGGCGCTCGTAGAGCTGGATGGTCTCATTGGCGTATTTCCAGCGCAGGTGGACATGCTCGGCGGGCAGGCTCGCGATGAGCGCGCTCTTCGCCTCCTCGGCCTCCTCTTCTGCTTGCTCCGGATTGGCAGCAAAGCCGACGAGGTTATGCGGCATGGCCTCTTGCGGCATGATATCTCCTTGGATTTTGTCCTTGCATCGAACATGGTAGCGAGAGCACGCGTCATACGTGAAAGGAGTTTACAAACTGACACAAAATCCCACAGCATCCCGCTGCCGCCGGCAGTGCTAAGAAGCCCGCCCCGCGTGGTATAGTTTTGCCCGCGCAGAGCACCAGCATCTGAAGGGACGGATATGGCGGATTACGACTACCTCATCGTCGGAGCCGGACTTACCGGCGCGGTCTTCGCACATGAGGCGCAGCAGGCGGGCAAGCGCTGTCTCGTCATCGACCGGCGTTCGCATATGGCCGGCAACGTCTACACCGAACAGGTGCACGGCATCGACGTCCACCGCTACGGCGCCCACATCTTCCACACCTCCGACAAGCGCATCTGGGACTACGTCAGCGACTTCGCCACCTTCAACCACTACGTCAACTCCCCGCTCGCGAACTTCCACGGACAGATCTACAACCTGCCGTTCAACATGAACACCTTCGCGCGCATGTGGGACATCACGACGCCGGACGAGGCGCG
>JAJQAN010000039.1 GCA_021203765.1 Coriobacteriaceae bacterium
TCTGCGTCGATGACCTCGGGCTCGAGCACCTCTTCGTCCTCGGCACTCTCGGCGGGCTCGACATCCACCACGTGTTCGATCGTCGTCACGTACTCGTCCTTCTCGTCGAGGTCGATCGTGATGCGGTCGCCGCCGGCGAGGTTGCCCGCGACAATCTCGTTGGCACAGCGGTCGACGATCTCGCGCTGGATGAGCCGCTTGAGCGGACGCGCGCCGTAGATCGGGTCAAAGCCGTCCAGCGACAGATGCTCCATCGCCGCCGGCGTGATCTCAAGCTCGATCTGGCTTTCGGCCAGCCTCTCGCGTACCTGCGCGAGCTGCAGCGTCACGATCTGCTCGATGTCCTCCATGTCCAGCGACGTGAAGGTCACGATGTCGTCGATGCGGTTGAGGAACTCAGGCCTGAAGGTCTGCTTGAGCGCCTCCTGCATCGCCTGCTCGAGCTGCTTCTTGTCGCCGTGCTCGGTGTATTCCTGGATCACCGAGCTCGCCACGTTGCTCGTCATGATGATGATCGCGTTCTTGAAGCTCACCACGCGGCCCTGTCCGTCGGTCAGGCGCCCGTCGTCGAGCACCTGCAGCAGCACGTTGAACACATCCGGGTGCGCCTTCTCGATCTCGTCGAGCAGCACGACGCTGTACGGATGGCGGCGTACCGCCTCGGTCAGCTGGCCGCCCTCGTCGTATCCCACGTATCCCGGGGGCGCGCCGATCAGCCGCTGCACGCTAAACTTCTCCATGTACTCGGACATGTCGATGCGCACCATCGCACGCTCGTCGTCGAAGAGCAGCTCGGCGAGTGCCTTGGAAAGCTCCGTCTTGCCCACGCCGGTCGGCCCCAAAAAGAGGAAGCTGCCGATGGGCTGCTCGGGATCGGCGAGTCCGCTGCGGGAGCGCCTGATGGCGCCGGCCACCGCATGGACCGCCTCGTCCTGGCCGACGATGCGCTTGTGCAGCTCGTCTTCCAGGTTCGCGAGCTTCTGCATCTCGCCCTGCATCATCTTCGAGACCGGCACGCCGGTCCACGCGCTCACGACGTCGGCGATGTCTTCCACGCCGACCTCCTCCTTGAGGAGCCCGTCGTCGTTGCTCTGGTTGTCCTCGAGCACCTTGGTGGCCGCGTCGAGCTCTGCCTGCAGCTCGGGGATGCGGCCGAATCTCACTTCGGAAGCCTCCGAGAGCTTGCCTTCGCGGGTGAGGCGGTCCTCATCCATCTTGGCCTCGTCGATGGCGGCCTTGAGCTCCTGGACGTGCGTGATGGCGTCCTTCTCGTTGGCCCACTGCGCACGCTGCTTGTCGAGCTCCTGCTGGACCTCGGCGATGTCGCCGCGCAGGGAGTCCAGGCGCTGCTTGGAGAGCTTGTCGTCCTCCTTCATCAGGGCCTGCTCCTCGATCTGCATCTGCGTCAGCCGACGCTCGAGCGAATCGATCTCGATCGGCATGGAGTCGATCTCGATGCGCAGACGGCTTGCCGCCTCGTCGACCAGATCGATCGCCTTGTCGGGCAAAAAGCGGTCCGTGATGTAGCGGTTGGAGAGCTCTGCTGCCGAGACGATTGCGGCGTCCTTGATGCGCACGCCGTGGTGGATCTCGTACTTCTCTTTGATGCCACGCAGGATCGTGATGGTGTCCTCCACGGACGGCTCGCTCACCAGCACCGGCTGGAAACGACGCTCGAGCGCCGAGTCCTTCTCGATGTAGGTGCGGTACTCGTCGAGCGTGGTCGCACCGATCGCATGCAACTCGCCGCGCGCCAAGGCCGGCTTGAGCATGTTGCCCGCATCGAGGCTGCCCTCGGTCGCGCCTGCACCGACGATCGTGTGGAGCTCGTCGATGAACAGGATGATGCGACCGTCGCTGTCCGCGACCTCCCGCAACACCGCCTTCAGACGGTCCTCGAACTCGCCGCGATACTTCGCGCCGGCCACCATCGCACCCAGATCCAGCGCGATGACCTCGCGGTCACGCAGGCTCGAGGGCACGTCCCCGGCGACGATGCGCTGGGCGAGCCCTTCGACGATGGCCGTCTTGCCGACGCCCGGCTCGCCGATGAGGCACGGGTTGTTCTTCGTGCGACGCGAGAGCACCTGAATCGTGTGGCGAATCTCGTCGTTGCGGCCGATGACCGGGTCGAGCTTGCCTTGGCGCGCGAGCTCGGTCAGGTTCTGTCCGTAGTTTTCGAGCGCCTCGAACTGCGTCTTGGCGTCCCTCTCGGTCACGCGGGTGTCACCGCGCAGCTCCTCGTAGACCTGCTCGATGCGCTTGCGGGTGATGCCGGCCATGTTCAGCGTCTTGCCGGCGACTCCCTTGTCCGCGGACAGCGCGATGAGCAGGTGCTCGGTCGTCGCGTACGCGTCACCCATCTTGGTGGCGAGCTTGACGGCGTCGTCGACCACCGACTGGAACTCGCGCGAGGTCTGCGGCAGGTCGCCCGTCCCCGTCACCTTCGGTTCGTTTTCTATCTCTGCGGTGATCGATGCCTCCAGCGCGGCCGGGTCGGCCCCGATGCGCTCGATGATCGCATTGAGGTTGCCCTCGTTGGAGCTGAGCAGCGCCTTGAGCAGATGCTCGGGCGCCACCGCTGCGGCCTCGTAGTCGGCAGCGATCGAGACGGCGTTTTGGAGTACCTCCATCGCCGTCACCGCCAATTTGTCTGTCCTCATATCTATCACCTCATTCCATAGGTCTTGCAAGGGCCCCGGAGGGCCCCGTCGTTGTCATGTTCGTATTGCCCCGGCGCCTTTAGAGGAGGTCGCTGGGGGCGTCGAGATAGTGCGTCACATCCTCCTTGTTCGACAAGGTCGTGATGGTGTGACGCACCTGCATCTCGTGTAGGTCTCCTTCGGTCTGCTTCAGCTGACGACGCAGATCCTCGTTTTCGGCCTCGAGCGCTTCGAGCTGTTCGCCCTGGTCGAGGATACGCACGACCCCGGCGAGGTTGATGCCCTCGTCGGTGAGCTGGCTGATGAGCTCCAAGCGGTCGACGTCGGCCTGCGAGTACATGCGCGTGTTGCCGCTCGTACGCTGCGGCTGCACCAGGCCCTTGCTCTCGTAGATGCGCAGGGTCTGCGGGTGCAGGCCGGTGAGCTCGGCGGCGACGCTGATCATGTACAGCGGCCTGTCTTTGTCCGTCCGTGCCATCGTGCGCCTCCTTCCTAGCCCGCGGCCTGCAGCTTGTCGATCCGGGACTGGACCTTGCTCCGCAGGGTCTTGGGATCGGGCGAAACCTTCTTCAGATCCTCGAAGGCCTGCTTCTGCTCGTCGCTTAGGTGCTGCGGCGTGGAGACCTTGACGCGGATCTTGAAATCTCCGTGTCCCTTGCCCTTGAGCTTGGGCGCGCCCTTGTCCTTGACGCGCAGGACCTTGCCGTCCTGCGTGCCTGCGGGCACCCGTATCTTGACGAGCGATCCGTCCGGCGTCGGCACGATGAGCGATGCGCCCAGCGCGGCCTCCGCGTAGCTGACCGGCAGGTCCATCCAGACGTCGGCCTTCTCGCGCGAGTAGAGGTCGTGCTTGCGGATGCGCGTGATGAGGATGAGATCCCCACGCTCTCCGCCGTTGACGCCTTCCTCGCCCTTGCCGTGGAAGCGGAGCTTGCCGCCGTCGACGGCGCCGGCCGGGATCTTGGCGGTGACCTCCTCGGTGCGGCCGCTGCTCGGGATGCGGATCTTGACCTTCTTGTTGGTGCCCGAAAACGCCTCCTCGAAGCTCAGCTGCACGTCGGTCTGCAGGTCACGGCCCTTCTGCGCCCGGTTGACGCCGAAGTCCCAGTCGCTGCCGAAGACGCCGTCGCCGCTGCGGATGTTGGAGAAGATGTCCGCCCATCCACCGCCGCCCGTACCGTCGGTCGTGGTGGTGTAGGTGCGGTAGCTCCCACCGCCGAAGGGGTTGGAGCCGCCCGTGCCGTAGCCGCCCGTGCCGCCGGTGCCGTAGCCTCCGGTGCTGCCGTAGCCGCCTGCGCCGGCGCCACCCCAGCCCGGGTTGGAGGCGAAGTCACCGACCGCGCCGAAGCGGTCGTACTGCGCCTTCTTCTCCGGATCGGAGAGCACCTCGTAGGCCTCGTTTATCTCCTTGAAGGTGTCCTCGTCGCCGCCGGCATCGGGATGATGCTTTTGGGCGAGCTTGCGGAACGCCTTCTTTATCTCGTCGGCCGAAGCGCTCTTTTTGACGCCCAAGACGTCGTAGTAGCTCTTCTTTGTTGTTGGCATGGCGCTTCACCGTCCTTTCTGTATCTACAACCTGCGCGGAGCCTGTCCACGCAGATGGTGTGTCTGCCATGTTCGCGACAGCCTGTGCTGTCCCGTAACACAACAGTGCGTTCCGCAAAGGGAACGCACTGCCGAAATCCTATGCTGTCTCAGCCGGTCGCTGCGGCCCGCCCGTCGAGGTGATGACCATCGCCGGACGGATGACCTTGTCGCCCATGAGGTAGCCCCTCTGCAGGACCTCGACGACCGTCTCTTCGCAGACGCTGTCGTCCTCGCGGGTGCCGACCGCCTGATGCAGGTTGGCGTCGAAGGGCTCGTTCAGAGGCGTGAGCGGCACGACCTTGTGCTTGGCAAGCGTGTCGAGGCACTTGGTGCGGACCGCCTCGACGCCCTCGGTGAGGCTGCCTCCTTCGCCCGACTCCTGGGCGTGCTCGATGGCACGGTCCAGATCGTCGAGCACGGGAAGCAGGTCGCTCACCAGGCTCTCGGCGGCGCGGGAACGTTCCGCCTCGCGCTCGGTTGCCGTGCGCTTGCGGAAGTTGTCCCACTCGGCCTGCAGGCGGACGTAGCGATCGTTCGCCTCGGCCGCCTCACGCTTTGCCGCTTCGAGCTCGTCGGCACCCTCGTCGGCCGGCTCTTCTGCGGGGAAGCCGTCGTCTGGAAGGTCATCGTACTCGGTCGCTGCCTCGCCTTCGATCTCTTCCAAGATCTCGTCGGTTTCCTGGTCGAGCGCCTCTTCGTCGACGACCTCTCCGACGACTTCCTCTACCTCATCGCCAGCCGCTTCCTTCTTCTGAGCGGCTGACATGATTACTTCTCCTCGCCCTCGTCTTCGTCCTCGTCGACGACCTCGTAATCCGCATCGATCACCTCGTCGTCTTCATCGGCGGCAGCTTCGGCCGCTGCGGACGCATCCGCGCCGGCATCGGCGTTCTGCATGTCGCCGTAGGCGATTTCGGCGAGCTTGTACGAAGCGGTCTGCAGCTCGTCGGTCTTGGCCTTGATCTCGTCGAGGTCCTCGCCGTCCAGGGCGGTCTTGACCGCTGCGATCGCGTCCTCGACCGTGCTCTTGGTGTCGTCGGGCACCTTGTCGCCGAGATCGTTCAGGCTCTTTTCGGTCGCATAGACGAGCGAGTCGGCCTGGTTGCGCGTCTCGACTTCGGCCTTGCGGCTTTCGTCCTCTTCGGCGTGCTCCTTGGCGTCGTTGACCATGCGATCGACCTCGTCGTCGGACAGCGCCGTGGAACCGGAGATGGTGATCTTCTGCTCCTTGCCGGTGCCCAGGTCCTTGGCCGAGACGTTGACGATGCCGTTGGCGTCGATGTCGAACGTGACCTCGATCTGCGGGACGCCACGCGGTGCTGCCGGGATGCCCGTCAGCTGGAAGCGCCCGAGCGTCTTGTTGTCGCGCGCGAATTCGCGTTCGCCCTGCAGGACGTGGATCTCCACGGAGGTCTGTCCGTCCGCCGCCGTCGAATATATCTCGGTCTTGCGCGTCGGAATGGTCGTGTTGCGCTCGATCATCGGCGTCATCACGCCGCCCAGGGTTTCGACGCCCAGGGTGAGCGGGGTGACGTCCAGCAGCAGGATGCCTTCGACATCCCCGCCGAGCACGCCGCCTTGGATGGCCGCGCCGATGGCGACGACCTCGTCCGGGTTGACGCCCATGTTCGGCTCTTTGCCGGTGATGTTCTTGACCTCTTCCTGCACGGCCGGCATACGGGTGGAGCCACCGACGAGGATGACCTCGTTGATGTCGCCGCTCTTGAGTCCGGCGTCGTCCATCGCGCTTTGGACCGGCTTCTTGCAACGGTCGAGCAGATCGCTCGTGATCTTCTCGAACTCGGCACGCGTGAGCGTGTAGTCCATGTGCACCGGGTTGCCGTCGATCGCCGTGATGAACGGCAGGTTGATGGCGGCCTGCTGGGTGTTGGAGAGCTCCATCTTGGCCTTTTCGGCCGCCTCCTTCAGACGCTGCAGGGCCATCTTGTCCTCGCGCAGGTCGACACCCTGGTCGGCCTTGAACTTGTCGGCCAGCCAGTCGATGATGCGCTGATCCCAGTCGTCGCCGCCGAGGTGGTTGTCGCCGGTGGTGGCGAGCACCTCGAAGACACCGTCGCCCATCTCGAGGATGGAGACGTCGAACGTGCCACCGCCGAGATCGAAGATGAGCACCTTCTGGTCGTTTGCCGTCTTGTCGAGGCCATAGGCCAGGGCTGCGGCGGTCGGCTCGTTGATGATGCGCTCGACGTTGAGGCCGGCGATCTTGCCGGCATCCTTGGTGGCCTGGCGCTGCGCGTCGTTGAAGTAGGCCGGCACCGTGATGACGGCGTCGGTGACCGTCTCGCCGAGGTACTTCTCCGCGTCCGTCTTGAGCTTTTGCAGGACCATCGCGCTGATCTCTTCGGGGGTGTATTCCTTGCCCTCGACGTCGACCATGTTGCGGCCGTCCTTGCCTTTGGTGACCTTGTAGGCGATCGTCTCGCGTTCGGAGGCGGTCTCGTCGTAGTTACGTCCGATAAAACGTTTTATGGAAGAAACCGTGTTGGTCGGGTTGGTGACCGCCTGGTTCTTCGCGGCCTTGCCGACGACGCGTTCTCCGTCCTTACGGAAGCCGACGACCGACGGGGTCGTGCGGTCGCCTTCCGCGTTGACGATGATGGTGGGCTCGCCGCCTTCCAGCACCGCCATGGCGGAGTTCGTCGTGCCAAGGTCGATACCGATAATCTTTCCCATTTCAATCACTCCTTTCTGTATATATGTGCTGATTTACTATGCAGAAATCATTGGCATGTTGGAATAATAAAATCTAAGTCGAGTATTGTCAAGTTTTATGCGGGGATTAAGCGCAGCGTTACCGAACCGTCAACTTCAGGGCCGGGAAACGCGCAGGTGGCGGCGCGGCGGCTA